>JBAQDW010000219.1:0-8898 GCA_049286445.1 Rhodoferax sp.
GAAGCCGGATTGGAAAAATCAGTAGAACCGAATACAAAAAAACGGGGCAGCGCCGTCCAGCTGTGTGTCAAATCGAGTGCAGCTTAAACTGAGTTCAAAATTGTCTTGACTCTGGGGTCCACTTTAGTTAATGACACGAGGTGGCCGCAGGTAATTTACACCAATTTTCGTGATTTTATGAAACCGGTTTCAGTTTATTATAAAAATCGAAACAAACTCTGTAACTATGGAAAACCCTAGGGTGTGGCGGCTGGGGTGGCCTGTGAACTGCCGCGCAAAACCAGTTCGCCGGAAAGCAAAATTTGCCGTGCTGGCGGTTGTTGCCCCTTCAAACGCTCGATCAGGCAACTCGCTGCAATGCGGCCCAACTCATCGGTGGGCTGGGCGATCGTGCTCAGGCCCGGGCCAACGTAGGGCGCCCATTCGGTCTCGTCAATGCCGACCAGACCGATGTCGGCTCCCAGGTGCAGATTCAGGCGGGCCATGGCGGCGACGACCCGTAGCGAGGTCACCGCGTTGCTGGTGATGACCGCTGCTTTGCCGCGCGGGGCGCTGGCATGCAGGGCTCGCAAACCGTCGTCCAGGCAGGCGGTTTGCTGGGCTGAATTTTCCAGGGTTTGACCCGTCAGCAGGGGGTCTGTGGTTTGTCGTTCGCTGATCCAGCGGTGAAATGACGAGCTCCGTTCCTCTCGGGTGCTGACGCCTTTGATGGGCTCGGTCACATAGAGCAGGTGGCGGTAGCCTTGGGTCATCAAGTGCCCAATGGCCAGACGCATGGCGCCGGCATTGTCCAGCGACACAAAGTCGACCTGCAGGTCGTGGTGGCGCCGGTCAATCAGCACCACGGGTTTGCCGTGGCGAATGGCGTTGGCAGCGGCACCGCCGTTATGGCCCAGTGTGTTGAGAATGAAGCCCTCCACCTGGTAGGTTGAGAGCGCTTCAATGGCCTCTTGCTCGCGGGTGTCGTCGTCGGCCAGGTTGAACAGCATGATCAGGTAGCCTGCTTGCTGACACGCTTTTTCGGCACCGCGCAGCAGCGCAACAGAAAAGGGGTTGCTGACATCGGCCACCACCAGTCCGATCAGTTTGGAGCGGCCTCGTTTGAGGGCTTGTGCCATGGGGCTGGGGCTGTAGCCCAGTGCGGCAATGGCCACCTCCACGCGGGTGGCAATGTCTTTGGAGAGCAGGGTGTCCCGGTGGTTGAGGAATCGCGATACGGTGGCTTTGGATACCCCGGCGGTGCGGGCGACATCGGCAATGGTCGCCTTGACAGGGGCGGTGGATGGTGGCGTAATTTTTTTGGGGGAAGAGCGCATATTTGCCTCTCTTTTATTAAATTTATGAAACCAGTTTCACAATTATCAGGGAAGTGAAGTTGAGCTCTCCATCCAGGCCCTCGGCCAAAGAAGCGCAGTCTCTGACACCGACTGTGAGATCCATCAAACCCCACAGCAATATGAAAGATCGCTTAAAAGGAAGAAATTGGGGGGACACGATTGAAAGCCTGGACCCTACGAGATGGGACAGCAAGTACCGTATCTGTATCTACCCAAGGGCCGCAGAAAGCCGCTGTCCGGTCAGTTCAGAAAGCCCATGCCGAGGGTGATGTTTCGAACTGCTGTTCGGTGAACTGTTGCCCCCGCTTTTAACGCCCTTTCTTTGTGTCGTATATTGAGGCGTGTCAGGGCAAGCCAAAGTGATGTCTGGCAAAGTAAAGTTTGTTCGTGCCGATAGAGCAATGTTTTAGCCCCCGCTGGCTTTTCGTCTTTACTGTTTTTTATAACCACAAAGGATCACCCTTATGTCAATTCGTCTCAACGATATTGCGCCCGACTTCACGGTGGACTCCACCGCTGGCAAGTTGTCTCTGCATGAGTGGATGGGCAGCAGTTACGCCATTCTGTTCTCGCACCCCAAAGATTTCACCCCGGTGTGTACCACCGAGTTCGGTGCGGTCGCTCAGCTGGCACCTGAGTTTGCCAAACGCAATACCAAGGTGATGGGTGTGTCCGTGGACAGCGTTGAGGACCATCAAAAATGGAAGCGCGACATCGAAAATTTTGCTGGCGCGCCTGCTGACTTCCCCATCATCGACGACACGTCACTGTTCGTTGCCAAGCTGTACGACATGCTGCCTGCCGATGCCTATATGCCAGACGGTCGTACGCCTGCGCACAGCGCCACGGTGCGGACCGTGTTCATCATTGGTCCGGACAAGAAGGTTCGTCTGACCATGTCTTACCCCATGTCGGTGGGGCGCAACTTTGCTGAAATTTTGCGGGCCCTTGATGCCATTCAAGCCACTGATGGCGTGCCACTCGCCACCCCCGCCAATTGGGTACCAGGCCAGGACGTGATTGTGGGGCTGAGCCTGGATGATGCGCAGGCCAAAGAGAAATTCGGAGAGATCGTTGTCAAGCTGCCTTACCTGCGTTATGCAAAGGCACCTAAAAAGTAACAGGCACTTGCCAAGCAGGCCCCGTTGCGGGGCCAGCCGCGGATAGCGGTACGCTTTAAATGGTCTTGGGGTGGCACGTCCACCCCATTTCTTTGGCTGCGTGAGCCTCTGTTGCGGGCACCATCCGCTCAGCCCTACCCATGTGCGCCCATGGCCCACTAACTTAACGAATAACCCAATGATCACTTTTTTCAACCACCTCCACGCCCTGCATGAGGGCAAGCTGGAAATGTTTCGCGGCGAATTGGTGCCGTGTTTTGAAGTGCCCGCACGGGCAGACCATGTGTTGAAAGAGCTGGAGCGACGTCAACTGGGCCAAGTCCAGGCACCGCTGGCGTTTGAGGACGCTGCGTTGACGCGTATTCACGCCCCGCGTTACCTCGATTTTCTGGCCCATGCTTGGGGTGAGTGGGTGGCGCTGGACCCCGCTAATGCAGGGCGAGACGCGTTGCCGTCGGTGTGGCCGACGCGTACGCTGCGTTCGGATGTGTTGCCCGCCAATTTTTCGGCACGCCTGGGTCTGTTCTCTAGCGATGCCGGCAGCCCCCTGACTTCGGGCACGTGGACGGCGGCACGCGCCGGAGCCCATTGCGCTCTGAGCGCAGCGCAGCACGTGGCGGGCGGCGCGCGCGCGGCGTTTGCCTTGTCTCGTCCGCCGGGGCATCACGCCGGGATGGATTTTTTTGGAGGCTATTGTTTCTTGAACAATGCGGCACTGGCTGCGCAACAGTTGCGTGATCAGGGTGTTGAGCGCGTGGCGGTGCTGGACATTGATTACCACCATGGCAACGGCACGCAGGCCATTTTTTACGAGCGTGCTGACGTGTTGTTCACCAGCGTTCACGGTGACCCGAGCACCGAGTTCCCGTTCTTTTTGGGGTACGCCGATGAGTTGGGGGCCGGGGCCGGTCTGGGGTTTAACCAAAATTACCCTTTGCCACGCGGGACAGACTTTGCAGTGTGGCGCGTGGCCCTGCAGGCGGCACTGGACCGCATTCACCAGTTCGGGGCGCAAGCTGTGGTGGTGTCGCTGGGGCTGGATACCTTCGAGGGGGATCCCATCTCAGGCTTCAAGCTGCAGAGCGACGATTACCTGCGGGTGGGTGAGGCGATTGCGGGCGCAGGCTTGCCGACCGTTTTCGTTTTTGAGGGGGGTTATGCGGTAAATGAAGTGGGTGTGAATGCTGTCAATGTGCTGGAAGGTTTTGCGCAAGGGCGCTGAAAGGGACGCGCCAAGCATGATGATTTCGTTGAAAATTTCAAGGGAAAACCCGTGGTTTGGCCGTGCAGACGATCAGTGTTTTCCCTCGGTTTTTATCGCATTTTTTCGTTTGCCAAAAAATATCAGAAAACTGTAAGGAATGCTCGGGATAGTCGGGTTCACAGAGTGTTGGATTTGTCCTAGCTGTGTGTTCTTGCAGTGATTTTTCGCTGTTGTCCCTTAATTTTCTCGAGGAGATTTCATGAAGGAAGACCTAAGTAGTCAAGCCTACTGGAAGGCCACGATTGCCCTACTGACCAAGATTCTCATCATCTGGGCAGTGGTGTCATTCGGTGCCGGCATTCTGTTTGCAGACATGCTCAACAACATCCAACTTGGCGGTTATCCGTTGGGATTTTGGTTCGCCCATCAGGGTTCGATCTACCTCTTTATTGTGCTGATTTTTTATTACGCCAAAAAGATGAATGACCTTGACGTCCGCTTTGACGTGCATGAAGACTGAGGGCTGAATCATGGATCTACAAACCACAATTTACATTGGTGTCGGCCTGAGCTTCGCGCTCTACATCGGCATCGCCATCTGGGCCCGTGCCGGGTCCACCAGTGAGTTCTACGCTGCAGGCGGCAGCGTCCACCCGATTGCCAATGGCATGGCCACTGCCGCTGACTGGATGTCGGCCGCGTCTTTCATCTCCATGGCTGGATTGATTTCCAATATGGGTTATGGCGGTGGACTGTTCCTGATGGGTTGGACAGGCGGCTACGTGCTGCTGGCCATGCTGCTAGCCCCGTACCTGCGCAAGTTCGGTAAATTCACCGTGCCCCAGTTCATTGGCGACCGCTTCTACTCGAAGAGCGCCAGTATGGTGGCGGTGTTTTGCTTGCTTACTGCATCGTTGACCTACATCATTGGTCAGATGACGGGTGTGGGCGTCGCGTTCTCCCGCTTCTTGGGCGTGTCCAGCGAAGTGGGTATTTACGCGGGGATGGGTATCGTGTTTTTGTACGCCGTGTTTGGCGGTATGAAAGGCATTACTTACACGCAGGTGGCTCAGTACATTGTGCTGATTTTGGCTTACACCGTGCCGGCCGTGTTCATCTCACTGCAGTTGACGGGCAATGCGTTTCCTCAGTTGGGCTTGGGCTCTAACATCATTGGCCAAGACGTTTCTTTGCTGAGCAAGCTGGACTCCGTGGTCACAGACCTCGGCTTTGGCAAATACACCACCTCTTTGCCAGGCAGTACGCTGAACATGTTCATGTACACCTTGTCCTTGATGATCGGAACTGCGGGTTTGCCGCACGTCATCATGCGATTCTTCACGGTGCCAACGGTCAAGGACGCACGTTCTTCCGCTGGCTGGGCGCTGATTTTTATTGCCATTCTGTACACCACAGCACCTGCTGTGGCCGCCATGGCCAAGATCAACCTGATCCGTACCATCACACCAGGTGTGGTCATGGGCAATGCCGACGTCTATGGCAAAGAGGCTGCTATTGAGTTCGAAAAGCGTCCTGACTGGATGAAGCGTTGGGAAAAAACAGGATTGCTGAAGTTTGCTGACAAGAACGGCGACGGTCGTATTCAGTACTACAACGACGCGTCCAAAAACGAAGCTTTCAAGGCCAAAGCGGCTGAAGCCGGCTGGAAAGGCAATGAGTTGGACGTGAATGCCGACATCATCGTGCTGGCGAACCCTGAAATCGCGTTGTTGCCTAACTGGGTGATTGCGTTGGTGGCAGCGGGTGGCTTGGCGGCCGCGTTGTCCACAGCAGCAGGTTTGTTGATGGCCATTTCCGCAGCGGTGTCTCATGACCTGATCAAGAACATTTTTGTTCCTACCATCAGTGAAAAGAACGAATTGTTGGCAGGAAAGGTATCGATGGCGGTGGCGATTGTGATTGCCGGTTGGCTGGGTCTTAATCCGCCCGGCTTTGCGGCGGGTACGGTGGCTCTGGCCTTCGGTATTGCCGCCAGCTCGCTGTTCCCCGCCATCATGATGGGTATTTTCAGCAAAACAATGAACAAAGAAGGCGCCATCGCCGGTATGTTGGCTGGTTTGTTCATCACCCTGTTCTACGTGTTCGCGCACAAAGGTATCTTCTTCGTCAAGGGCACGGATTTCCTGCCCATGATTGGAGGAGCCAATAGCTTCTTCGGCATCACACCTGAAGCGTTTGGAGCCGTTGGCGCCATGGTGAACTTTATTGTTGCCTACCTGGTGTACAAAGTGACCAAAGCGGCACCAGCGCATATTCAGGACATGGTTGAAGCTGTGCGTATTCCACGCGGCTCCAAGCTGGTCAACGGCGCTCATTAATTGAGCTGTTAATTTGCTGAGCTATCCCGCTGCCTTTTAACCGAGGCAAGGGTGACAATAAAAGCCCTGCCAGCTTTGCTGGTGGGGCTTTTTTACTGAAACGTCTGCTGGTGCGGATACAAGGGGTTTTGAATGGTTTTTGATATCAGTGTCGCAATGACTTGGATACTTTTTTTGGCACTATTCCCCATCGGCTTTGTTTGGCTGCGTCGCGCGTGGCGCATTATCGTGAGGCGCGATTTTGCCGACGTGGCGCTCAAAGGCGGTGTGTTGCCGCCCAATGCCGAGAAATATGCCCCTTACGAAGCGGGCATCAATCTGGTGGCAGGCATCGTTGTGGTGGGCGTCATCCTCTCTGTGCTCTCCGGCGCATTGGAGTACCAGGCCTGGAGTGCAATTGCGGGCAGTACCATTTGGTGTAAATTCTTTGCCAGCTTTGCCTTGTCACGCCAAGCCCACGCGGGCTGGGGTAAGTCCAAAACCTGAGGTCACTGGGTGTCTGGTGAGATGCGTCACACAAGCCAAGGAGGTTCAACATGACAGGACTTCGTTCACAGCGTTTGATCGCGCTATTTGTCGGCGGTTGGTTGTTATTCAACTTTCCGCTGCTAGCCTTGTGGGACCAAGACACTCTCTTTCTGGGCGTTCCTTTTTTTCCGGCTGCCTTGTTGACGCTTTGGGCCTTGCTGATTGCCGTCTTGGCCTGGCTGATGGAGCGCTCTGAGGACGCCTCTCAGGGCGACTGACCATGCTCTCGCCTGCACTGGTGGTTGGGGTTTCGTTTGCCTATTTGCTGCTCTTGTTCGCCGTGGCGTATTACGGCGACTGGCGTGCCACTCAGGGCCGTTCTCTGCTCGCCAATCCATGGACCTATGCCTTGTCGCTGGCCGTGTACTGCACGGCGTGGACTTATTTTGGGAGCGTGGGTCGCGCGGCTTCGGGCGGGATTTGGTTTTTACCGATTTATTTGGGTCCTACCTTGGCCATGGTGCTGGGCTGGGTGGTGGTTCGCAAAATGATGCGCATCGCCAGGGCGTACCGCATCACCTCGATTGCTGACTTTATTGGCAGCCGCTATGGCAAAAGCCCGCTGCTGGCGGGGCTGGTGACGCTGATTGCGGTGGTGGGCATCATTCCCTACATTGCATTGCAACTCAAAGCTGTTTCGGCGGGTTATGCCCTGTTGACGACGCCCTTGGGCGCACCATTGGTGGAGCGGGTGGCGTGGAGCCAAGACAGCACCTTTTATGTGGCACTGGTGTTGGCAGGGTTTGCCATGGTGTTTGGCGCGCGCCACTTGGACACCACCGAACGCCACGAAGGCATGGTGGCTGCCATTGCCTTTGAGTCGATTGTCAAATTGGTCGCTTTTCTGGCCGTGGGCGGGTTTGTGGTGTACGGCTTGTTTGACGGCTTGGAGGACCTGTTTGCGCGCGTGCGCGCCAGGCCTGAGTTGGCAGCTTTGCTGCGACTGGAGCAGGGCGGTCAGTTTGCTTGGACCCAATGGTTCGCCATGACGCTGCTGTCGATGCTGTCGGTTTTATTTCTGCCGCGCCAGTTTCAGGTGATGGTGATCGAGAACGTGCGCGAGAGTCATTTGCGCCGCGCCGTTTGGGTGTTTCCCCTGTACCTGTTGGCGATCAACCTGTTTGTATTGCCTATTGCGCTGGGTGGCTTGCTGTATTTTGGGCCAGGCCAGATGAACCCCGAGGGTTTTATCTTGTCGCTTCCCTTGGCGGCAGGTCAAAATTTTTTGGCTTTGTTTGCGTTTGTGGGGGGGCTTTCGGCGGCCACGGGCATGGTGATTGTGGAGGCGATTGCCGTCTCAACCATGGTCAGCAATGAGTTGGTGTTGCCGCTTTTGTTGCGTTCTCGCCGCGTTCGGCCTGATGTCGGTCGTGATGTGTCTGGCCTGTTGTTGTCGATTCGACGTGCCGCCATTCTGGGGGTGCTGGTGTTGGGCTACACCTACTTTCATCTGGCCGGTGAAGCCTATGCCTTGGTCAGCATTGGTCTGATCAGTTTTGCGGCGGTCGCCCAGTTTGCGCCTGCCGTACTGGGGGGCTTGTATTGGAAGGGCGGAACGCAGCGGGGCGCACTGGTAGGCCTGCTGGGCGGCTTCTTGATGTGGTCTTACACCCTGATGTTGCCGTCGATTGCGAAGTCAGGTTGGTTGTTTTCGCCCGATTTTGTGACCTATGGTCCCTGGGGCATGGCTTGGCTGAAACCCGAGCATCTGCTGGGACTGAGCGGCTTGGACAACCTGACGCACTCTTTGTTTTGGAGTCTGCTGGTGAACGGGGCCGCGTATGTAGGCCTGTCGTTGCTGAAAGCCCCTTCCGGGCTGGAGGCGAGTCAAGCCCTGATGTTTGTGGATGTGTTCAAACGCACAACGTCAGCCAGCCCGGTGTTCTGGCGCGGACGGGCTACCGTGCCGGACTTGTTGCGCCTGTGTGAGCGCTTTCTGGGAGCGGCCAGAGCCCGTCAGCTGTTTATCACCTACGCCCAAGAGACAGGTGTCGGGCAAGTGGCTGCCATCCGGCCCGATGGGCGCATGGTGCAGTTTATTGAAACCCAGTTGGCCGGCGCGGTAGGCAGCGCGTCTGCCCGAGTGCTGGTGGCGTCGGTGGCCCAAGAGGAGGTGCTCACCCCAGAAGATGTGCTGCGCATTCTGGACGAGTCTTCGCAGTTGCGCACGCGCTCGCGGGAGCTGGAGGAAAAATCGCAGTCGCTGGAGCGGGCCACCGAGGAGTTGCGCCATGCCAACGAACAGTTGATGAGCCTGGATCACCTCAAGGACGACTTCATGGCCTCGGTCACCCACGAGTTGCGCACGCCTCTCACGTCGATTCGGGCGCTGGCTGAGCTGATGCGCGATGAACCGGACATGGCGCTGG
>JBAQDW010000220.1:0-4320 GCA_049286445.1 Rhodoferax sp.
TTGCGCGCACTGATGTCCGGGCTGGTGTTTGCCGTGGCCGCCCAAGCCGCGTGGACCGGGGTGCTGGCACCCGTGCGGGAAACCATTTCCGCTTGGTGGACGGTCGATGGCGGCACGTCCCGCGACATCCTCGCCCGCACCGGCGTGGGACACGTGGGCGCCCTTGTCTTCGGTGGCGTGTGGTTGTTGGCAGCAATCGTTTGGGCACGACGACAACGCGTGACCACCTGGGCCTGGGCCGGTGCCGTGGGTGTGGGGCTGACCATTGCGGGCGCTTGGTGGGCGACGTATGCCATCAGCTTGGTGTCGTTTGATCCGCATCCGGTTCAGTCGCTGAGTTTTACCGGCCCGTCTGCCGATGTCCTGACAAGGGTCTTGTTTATTACCGACAAGCCACTGACCTTTGACCTGGGGTTGGTGCCGGGCGTCTTCTTGGGGGCCTTTCTGGCAGCCGCCTTATTTGGCGAATTGAAGCTCGACGGTTTTCAAGGCGGTGCCGGCATGCGCCGTTACTTGATTGGTGCCATGTGCATGGGCTTTGGCGGCATGTTGGCCGGGGGCTGTGCCGTCGGCGCGGGCCTGTCGGGAACGGCGGTGTTCACCCTCACTGCCTTTGTTACGCTCACCGCCATGTGGGCGGCTGCCACGGTGACAGACCGACTGCTGGACCAGCCCCCCAAAACGGAAGTATTGGACACACCATGACACCCCAAATTTTGACCCGTTTTCTTTGGCTGCTCGCCTTGTCAATCAGTGGCTTCGCCCATGCCGACGCCACCCCCCTCAAGGCCGTTCAAGTGGCCGATCGGGTTTGGTTTGTACAAGGCCAGGCGGCGCTGGGAACCCCTGACAACCGTAACTTCATCTCCAACGCCGGCTTTGTTGTGACCGACGAGGGCGTGGTGGTGGTGGACGCGCTGGGCTCGCCCGCTTTGGCGCAAGAGTTACTGGCTGAGATCAAACGCGTCACGCCACAACCGGTGCGCTATGTCATCGTGACCCACTACCACGCGGACCATATTTACGGTTTGCAAACCTTTAAAGCCGCCGGTGCCACCGTGCTGGCGCATGCCAAAGGGCGCGAGTACCTGAATTCTGAGACCGCCCGCCAGCGCCTCGAAGCCAGCCGCGTCGAGTTGGCGCCATGGATCAATACCAGCACGCACTTGCTGGAGGCCGACCGGTGGCTAGACCAGCCGCAAACGGATTTGAAAGTGGGTTCGTATGATTTTCAGATCAGTTATGTCGGGCCCGCCCACACGCCCGAAGACTTGGTCGTCTTTGTGCCGCAACTGGGTGTTCTTTTCTCAGGTGACTTGTTTTTTCAGGGGCGTATTCCCTTTGTCGGCCAAGCCGACAGCCGCTTGTGGATTGCGTCGCTCACGCGGCTGATGACTTACCAGCCCAAGCTGGTCATACCGGGGCATGGGCCTGCGTCCACTGACCCCATGAAAGACATGGCCATGACCCGTGATTACCTGGCGTACTTGCGCACCAGCATGGGTGAGGCAGCCCGCAACCTGGAGCCCTTTGAGGACGCTTATGACAAAGCGGATTGGTCTCGTTTTGAAGCCATGCCCCTGTTTCGCGCGGCCAACCGCATGAACGCTTACAACACCTATTTGCTCATGGAACAGCAGGGCGGGCCATGACCGCTTCTGTCTTGACCGCCGCCCCTTGGTCCCGCCGCCAGGTGCTCGCCGCGGCAACGGCCACGTTGGCGTTGCCATCGACAGCCGCTTGGGCGGTGCCTGCGGCGTCCACCGGCCCGATTGATTGGTCGGGATTGCGGTTGTTGGACGACCAGGGCGATGGCCCGGCGCACTGGGCCGGTTGGCCGGTTGTGGTGGTGTTTTGGGCGACATGGTGCCCGTATTGCAAGCGCCACAACGCCCATGTGGAAAGCTTGTACCAGCACAGCCGAAGCCAAGGATTTCGGGTGCTGGGCGTCACCGATGAGACCGACCGAGAAAAAATTGCCCATTCAGTCTTGGTTCAGCAGATTCACTTCCCCATCGCCCTGGCTGCGAGCGCGTTTCGGACGCAATTCACCAGCCGACGCGTCCTGCCGCTGACCTGCGTGGTGAGCGCTGCGGGGCGCTTGTTGCAAGCCATCCCCGGTGAGATGGCCTTTGAGGACGTGATGTCACTCGCCACACTGGCCGTTGCCAAACCTAAAATCTAGACTGTTTCACTACGGATAAGAGATTTGTTATGGCCGAGCTCAGCAGTGAAGACCGTGTTTTTGAAACTGCCGCGCAGCTTTTCTCGCTGCTCTCCACCCCCCTGCGGCTCAAAATTATCAGTGCGGTGTGCGAAAAAGAGAAAAACGTGTCGGAGCTGCTGGCGCTGATTGACACCACGCAACCCAATATGTCGCAGCACCTGTCGGCGCTGCACCGCAAAGGCGTGCTGTCACGGCGCAAGGAAGGCGCTCAGGTGTTTTATGCACTGCAAAGCGAACGCGTCGCCATCTTGTGTCGGGCGGTGTGCACGCAGGTGGCCATCGAGTTGGATGAAGACATCTTGGTGGAGGCCTGCGACCGGTTAACCACCGGCGTCACGCCAACGGATTAAGGCCACTTCACAGGAGCGCTCATTGATGACCCGGCGGAAATACCTTCAAGCGGCGGCAGGGCTCATCAGCACCCGCCTGGCCTTCGGCGCACTGGCGCAGCCCCTCAACGCCACCCCGGCGAAAGTCGTTTTCCAAATCAGCGATGGCGACGCCGCCACATGGAACCTCGCCCTGAGCAACGTAAAGAACGTGCAGCATGAATTAGGGGCCACCCACGTACAGATTGAAATGGTGGTGTACGGGCCCGGCCTGGGCATGGTGCGTGACGATGCCCTGTCTGCCAACCGGGTCACCGAAGCGGTGCAGTCCGGCGTTCAGATTTTGGTGTGCGAGAACACCATGACGGGCCTGAAACTGACCAAAGCAGACATGCACCCCTTGGTCGGCTATGTGAAAGCGGGCGTGGTGCAGCTGATGAAACGCCAGTCTGAAGGCTGGGCCTACATTCGGCCCTGAATGCAGCACCACCAACGCGCAGACACGCCTCCCTTCGAGCGCAGTTGGACGGCCGTTCACGCCGTGAGTGATGCTCCTAAATAAATAGCTTCTTGCGCAATCTGCGTATGGGCTAGATCCCGATTTCTTATAAATTTTTGGTTGGCTATTGGGTTACCCCAGGCCCAAGGTTTGCCAGAGCGTCTCCATTTTGGCGGTGACCTCGGGCGTCATGGCCATGGTTCGCCCCCATTCACGGTTGGTTTCGCCCGGCCACTTGTTGGTGGCGTCCAGGCCCATCTTGCTGCCCAGGCCGCTGACGGGGGAGGCAAAGTCGAGGTAGTCGATGGGCGTGCTGTCAACCAGCAGGGTGTCGCGCGTGGGGTCCATGCGGGTGGTGATGGCCCAGATCACATCGGTCCAGTCGCGCACGTCGATGTCTTCATCCACCACCACAATGAACTTGGTGTACATGAACTGGCGCAGAAAGCTCCAGATGCCAAACATGATGCGCCGTGCGTGGCCGGGGTAAGATTTTTTGATGCTCACCACCGCCATGCGGTAGCTGCAGCCCTCGGGCGGCAGGTAGAAGTCGGTGATCTCAGGGTATTGCCGCTGCAGCAGGGGCACAAACAATTCGTTCAGTGCCAACCCGAGCATGGCTGGCTCGTCAGGGGGTTTGCCGGTGTAGGTGGAGTGGTAGATGGGGTCGCGCTTTTGCGTGATGCGGTCGATGGTGAACACCGGAAACTCAGCGGTTTCGTTGTAGTACCCGGTGTGGTCACCGTAGGGTCCTTCCACGGCGTGCTCGAAGCCAGTGGGGTGCTTGGCATCGGGGTAGATGTGGCCCTCCAACACCATTTCGGCGGACGCGGGCACGCGCAATGCACTGCCCAGCGCTTTGACCACCTCGGTGCGACTGCCGCGCAGCAGACCGGCAAACTGGTACTCCGACAAGCTATCGGGCACCGGTGTCACGGCACCCAGAATCGTGGCCGGGTCTGCCCCCAATGCCACACACACCGGATAGGGCTGGCCTGGGTGGCATGCGCCGTGTTCCCGAAAGTCCAGCGCGCCGCCCCGGTGGGGCAACCAGCGCATGATGACTTTGTTGCGCGCCAGCACCTGCTGGCGGTAAATGCCCAAGTTTTGGCGCGCCTTGTGCGGCCCTTGGGTAATGACCAGCCCCCAGGTGATGAGCGGCGCCACGTCGCCCGGCCAACAGTACTGAACGGGCAGACGGGCCAGGTCCACGTCCGAGCCTTCCCACACCACGTCTTGGCAGGCGGCGCTGCGCTGCTCTTTGG
>JBAQDW010000221.1:0-1634 GCA_049286445.1 Rhodoferax sp.
AATTTAGAAAGAGAAAAGCATTTAATTAAACTATGTTCCGCTCAGAGTAAAACTCAAGGCTTGATTCAGAATTAAATGCTCTTCCTTTCATTAAAAACTCAAATAGAAATTCGGGATTTGAAGCCCATTATTAAGGAGTTGAGTAATGATGAAAGTTTCTCTTTCGTAAGGTGTTAACTTGTAAATTCAAAATTATGAAAAAATTAATTATTGGGATTGACATTAGTGCAGAAACATTGGATATTTGTTTAAAAACAGATTTAGAGGAAAGATACGAGGTTATTGAAAACGAAATTTCTGTGATTAAAAAATTCTTCAAAAGCTTTAAAATTTATGAGGAAGTTGTAGTAGCGATGGAAAACACAGGGAGGTATAATTGGAATCTTTACGAGGTTTTAGAGCATTTTGAATTTAAAGTTTATGTTATTAATCCGCTTCATTTGAAGAAAAGTTTAGGTTTATCACGCGGGAAAAATGATAAGATAGATGCCTCGAGAATTGCGCATTTTATAGAAAGAAACAGTGGCGATATTGAACTTTGGAAACCGAGTTCTGAATCAATGAAGAAATTAAAAGTTCTTTTAACAGAGAGAAAATCGAAGGTTAAGTTGAAATCAAGTTTACTTCAACAGAAGAAAAATTACAAGTGTACTAAAGCCATTGGATTAGAAAAAATGCTTCTAAAGATTAATGAAAAAGAAATAAAGCTGCTCACAGATCATATTAAATTTTTAGAACAGGAAATGGAAAAAGTGATAAAAATGGATGCAGAATTAAAAGAGAAAAGCGGATTAATGCAAAGTATTCCAGGAGTTGGAAAAGTATTAACCTGGATGATTTTGGCGAAAACAGATAATTTTCAAATGATTGATAGTGCAAGGAAATTGGCTTGTTATAGTGGTGTTGTTCCATTTGATCATCAATCGGGCACCTCATTGCGATACCGGCCAAAAGTTTCGCCATATGCTGATAAATCTCTAAAAAGTACGTTACATCTGGGAGCAATGAGTGTGGTGAAACTGGATAATGATTTATCTAAATATTATCAAAGAAAAGTTTTAGAAGGAAAAAATAAAATGTTGGTTTTAAATAACATCCGAAATAAAATAATCCATCTCATTTTTGCAGTACTCAAATCTGGAAAAAAATATGAAAATAATTACCAAAATAGTTTGGCGGTGTCATAGAAATCAAGTCGGGGCGCAGATTCTGCGTTGAAACCAATTCAGTTCTAAACCAGAAATTTAAGGCGCTAACCAACATTTTTTGATTGGTCCATTCGCTTGCAATTTCATTTCATTTTACAAAATATTCCTTAATTTTGAGGCCATGAACAATCAGAAAATCTTTCAGCATCTCCAGCAATTTCTCACCGATGAACGCCTAGAAAAAATAAAACATTTTGCACCCGAAAGTTCCGATTTTGTTTTGCCGGTCATAGAAGATGTTTTTCAATTCCGAAATGCCGCCGCGATTGTGCGTTCGGTAGAAGCGTGTGGTTTTCATAAAATCGTGGCTATGGAAAGTGAGAATGAATTCAATCCCAACCTTCGCGTCACCAAAGGCGCCGAAACTTGGGTAGAAGTAGAAAAACTTCCACACCGTTTAGATTCGATTAAAGACATTAAAAATCG
>JBAQDW010000222.1:0-8895 GCA_049286445.1 Rhodoferax sp.
GCTGTGCATCGCCTTCGACATGGCAATTTTGCGTGCCCATATTGAAGACAAGTTCCCGCGCTTCGTCTACCACGACGGCGTATTCGAGTCGTTGGATGATCGAAAGAAGGAAAACCTCTTGACCGTCATTCGTCGGTACGCCGACCTTGGTCTTCAACCCACCATCACCTTGATCGATTCCGACTTACCCGTGCGCACAGAGAAGAATGAACCGGTATTCAGCAAAGAGGAAATCGTGGTAAGCCTCCATGACGAAAACGAGCATGGCCGCTTGTTCAAAATGAAAGCTTGGTGACATTGAGTGGCACGGATCATCAGGACACGGGAAGACATGCAATGAAGGCCAAGCCGCTCATTCCTTTGTTTGACTACCTGCGTATTCACGGGGTTATCAGGTCGGTTCTGGACAGCGTCGATGCGCACACTGCGCATGCGTGTATGTTCTTCAGCGTCGCGGGCGCGGCCATTCTTCGCGAGTTCTATAAGAAGGAGGCCATGCAGGTCGCCGGGGCCGCGTTCTACCTCGTCAACGAACAACAGCGGAACGTCATATCTTTCGCGACGGTGGAGGAGGGACAGGTTCAAAGCTCGGATACGGCGTTTCACGCCTGGGTCCAGTGCGATGGATACGTTATCGACTTTATGGCTCCGATATTTCCGGAGACGTGCGCGGCCGCCGGTCATCCTTTTATCGCGCCGCGGCGCATGTTCCAGAAGAAGTGGGTTGACATGGTTCCAAGTCACGAGTATTTGGATCGAGAGGGCGACTTTCACATGGTTCCCAATCCGGAGCTGACGATCAACTTGCAGCAGTTGTTTCTGAAGAAACCCGCCGGGGCAGATCTCGTCAATGTCTGCTTGCACTGGTACAGACGGCCACCGAAGGCGATTCTCCCCGAACTACAGATGCAAAACGACCTGGGAGAAATCACCAGAATAAGACTGGGCAACGTAGCGGTGGCGGGCGCGTGGTGAGTATGATCGATCGCGCGCTTATGGCCGCTAACGGGCGGTGGATTAGAGGCGCGCTACGACTGCAATGGGTCGGATGCTGGCAGCGGCGGCCGAAGTCTGACAGACCGCTTTGAGCCTCTTCCTGCTTTTCCAGTCCCACAGCTGAACGTCAGATCCTAGTCGGCAAGAGACATTGGCAGTCGTAGAGCCTATGACCGCTTCCGCCCGCATATCAGTGTTTCGCTACTGTCCCGCGAATGCTTGCTTTGCTCACGCGCCGGTGAACTGGAGTGTTTTTTAATGGGGTGAAGCCGCAAACGCGAGGCTCAGGGGCTGGGAAAAGCGACGGCTCCCAGCCAGCCCGCAGGCAATTCGAGGTCCACCACTTGCAGGGCCGCCAGTCGGGATTGCAGCGCTGGGCTCCACTCCACCAGGCCCAGTGACAAGCACTTGAGGCACGCCTCGTGGCGGGCCCAGGCGCGCAGGAACTGATGGTTTTGGGAGGCCAACGGGTGTGACGCGAGTTGCCTTGCCATCGTCGGCCCCAGGTGGTCGTGGGCCACGGCGTGCCAGTCAAAGGCCTGCGACTCGCACACGACGTCCACGCCCACCGGGCCCAAGCGGCTCACGGCCGCTATTGACAAGCCTGCGTCATGGCTCACCGACAAGCCCCAAGCCGGCGAATTCGGGGCCTGCGCGCACAAAGGCTCGCCCGGCGTGTGCGTTAGCGTGACGTGGGTGGGCGCGCAGCCCCACAGCTCGCCCAGAACGTCTTTGATTGCTGTGCGGATGGTTGTGCGCGCCACGGTGCGATCCGGGTGGTCCGGCGTTTTCACGGCGATGACGAACAGCGGTTCTGAGCGAGGAAGCATCGCCGCCCAAGGCAACCCGGCGCCGATTTGAACGACGGGCACGGACCCAGTGGCGATGCGCATCACACGGTGGCCGGTGCTGCCGGGCAGCCCAGCCAGCTGGTGGCGGGAGGAATGTGTTCACCCTTCATCACCAGGGTGAGCGGACCCAGCTTGGCGTTGTCGCCCACCACGGCGCTGTACAGCACGGCACTGCGCGGCCCCATATAGACGCGGCTGCCGATGGTGACGTGGTCAATCTTCATGATGCGGTCTTCAAACAAATGGGTTTGCGGGCACGCCATGCCATTGACTTCACTGTGGTCGCCAATGGTGACGCAGTCAAACTCGGTGATGTCGGTGGTGTCCAGGTACACGCCCCGGCCGATGCGGCTGCCCAACAACTTGAACGCCAGTGGCAGCCAGGGGGTGCCCCGCAGGTAGCGTAGAAAATTAGGCACGGCAATGCCCTCGTACAGATTAGTGACCGCTTCGGACAACCATACAAAAGGCGTCCACATGGGCACGCTTCGGGTCTCGTAACGGCCCAGCAGCAGCCATTTCAGCGCCACCACGAAGGCAAAGGAGCCCACGCCATACAGCAAGCCCGTGATGGCGAGGTAGCCCAGCACGGTGGCCCATTGGCTGTCACCGGCCAGTGGCATCAGATTCAGCACCACGGTGTAACCCACGGCAATCACAATCGCATGCGGGGTGATGATGCGAGCGGCCTCCACCAAGCCGCGTCCCAAGCGGCGCCACAGAGACGGGCGAAAGGTCAGGTGCTCAGCAAACCCGCGCACCACTTCCCGCGCGGGCAGGTTCAGCGGTGGCGAGCCCAGCCAGGTGTCGCCGTCGTGCATGGCGGCGTTGTCCGGCACGGTGGAGTGCACCCCAATGAGTACGTTTTCAGGTAGTACCGTGCCGTCGGGAATGTAAGCGCCGTTGCCGACAAAACTGCGCCGTGAGATCACAGTCGGTTTCATGGTCATCCAGCCACCGTCTATTTTTTCGTCGCCCAGCATCACCGCGTCGGCAATGAAGGTGTCGTCACCCAAGGTGAGCATGTCTGGCACCAACCCCAGTGCCGTCGAAATTTCGGCTCCCTTGCCCACTTTGGCGCCCAGCAAGCGGTACCAAAACGGCGCATAAACCGTGGCGTACACGCCGTGCAGCACACTCAGGCTGGACTCCTGAATCTGATTCACCAGCCACTTGGCGCAGTACAAATTGCTGTGCACCGGCCAGCTGCCCGGCTTCATGCGCGGCAGAACGGTCCACCGAATGAGCGCTGACAGCAGCACGGTGCACACAATCATCAATCCCGCGGCGGGGAACGCCATCACAAAGTATTTGGCCAGTTGAAAGGTCACCTCCGAGCTTTGCAGCCAAGGGTAGAGATCGGTGTTGTCCAGTCGGTCAATCAGCACAAAGGTCGGAAACACGGGCAAGAAGAAGACCGTGGTGATGGCCAGTGCGCCCCCCAGAAAGAAGAACGCCTCCAGCATGAGGCGGCGTTTTGATACTTTGGGTCGGGACAGGTTGCTGGCGGCATCGAACGCGCCGACATCACGTGCGGGAGAGCCGCGCCAGACACGTTCTGGCGGCAGTGTCACACCATCGCTCAGAGCCGATTGCCCCTCCAGATGACCCTGTGCCCCAATGCGGGTGTTGCCTTCCAAAATGGCATACGACCCCACGGCAGCATCAGTGCCGACATCAATTGCCCCCAGCAGCAGCCAGCCGTGCTCCACCCTGGCATTCTCAAAATTGGCGGCGTTGCCAATGCTCACGCCATTGGCCACCGTCAGCAGGTCAGGCGCGCGCAGCGTCAGGGAGCCAATCACCACATCGCGCCCAATACGGGCCCCCAAAGCGCGCAGCCACCAGCAGTACAAGGACGAACCGTTGAGCAAGTAGGTGGGTGCCGCTTCAATCAGGCGGTCCGCCAGCCACCAGCGGTAGTAGGTCATGCCCCACAGCGGGTAACGCCCCGGCTTCAGCCGCCCAGCAATCAACCACTTGCCGGCAATGGCTAGGCCAAACTCCAGCAGCGTCATCACAAGAAACGAGGCGGTGGCGACAGTAATCGCGAGCGCCAGTGAGTCGTCTGGGTCCCCGGTGAAGAAGTGGTACATGAAGAACGGCGCCAGCCACTGCCCCATGCGAAAGGTCACCAACGCCGGAATGACCGCTGCTTGGGCCATACCGCAGCGCCAGCGGGCCCAGCCAGAGGGTGCTTCCCAGTGGGTGTTGACCGGTGGAATGCCCATTGGGGCCTGCGCCAACGCGTTGGCAATGCGACCAATCTGGCGGTTTTGGTAAATGTCGCGGACCGTCACATGGGCAAAGCGGGCGTCGGTGCGCAAGGCCGAGGCCAGCCGCGCCGCGAACAGGGAATGGCCTCCCAGGTCCGTGAAGAAGTCGGCGCTGCGACGAATGGGCTGACCAGGAAACAGCGTGGCCAACGCGGCAAACAAGGCCGCTTCCGCCGGAGTCTCGGGCAGGTCCGCCTCAGACGGGTCAACCACCTTGGGGGTCAGAGACCGCGCTGTCAGGGTCTTGCGGTCGATCTTGCCGGAGGTCAGGCGCGGCATCTCGGGCAAAACCTCGTAGTAGCCGGGCACCATGTAGGGCGGCAACACTTGGCTCAACGCGCTGCGCAGCGTGCCCGCCTCCAACGCAGCCTCGGTGTCACTCACCAAAAACGCCACCAGTTGGTCCAACCCGTCTTGCTGGCGCAAGACGACGGCCACCGTGCCCACACTTTTCTGGCGCGCCAAAACAGCCTCAATTTCGCCTAGCTCGACCCTGAAACCTCGAATTTTCACCTGATCGTCGGTGCGACCCAGGCACTGAACTTGGCCGTTGGCATCGATCCGAGCCAAGTCGCCGGTGCGGTACAGGCGAGCTTGGTTGGGCAGGCTCGCCCACGGGTTGGGCAGAAACTTCTCAGCCGTCAGGTCAGGCCGCCCTAGGTAGCCGTCAGATACGCCGGGCCCGGTGATGCACAACTCACCGACTTCGCCCCGGGGCATCAAGCTCAGTTCACCTGTGGACTCCGCATCAATCACCAGCATTCCATAGTTGGGCAGGGGTCGGCCAATCGTGACAGGTTCGCCCGCGTGCAATTCGGCCAAGCTGGCGGACACGGTCGTCTCTGTGGGTCCGTAGGTATTGAATATCTGTCGCCCAGGCCGCGCCCAGCGGGCCACCAACGAGGGCGGGCACATCTCACCCCCCAAATTGATCAGTCGCAGGCTGGGCACCTCTGGCGTGAACAGCGCCAGCAAGGTCGGCACGGCGTGCAACACGGTGACGCCGTTGGCCTGCAGGGCCACGGGCAGCGCTTCGGGGTCAGAGGCGACGTCCTTGGGGGCAATCCACAGCGTGGCGCCCACCAGATAGCTGATCCAGATTTCCTCAAACGACATGTCAAAGGCAACTGAGAAGCCCTGGTACACCCGGTCACGCTCGTTCACGCCCAGCAGCGCGTTCTCGCTGCGCAAAAAGTGGCAGATGCTGCCCTGATTGATGGCAATGCCTTTGGGTTTGCCGGTGGAGCCTGAGGTGTAGATAACGTAGGCTGGGTGACTGGGCTGCACGCCCTCACGCCGTTGTAGGCGCGCGTCGGTAGGGGCCAGCAAGGACTCGGCAGTCCAGACCGGGCACGCAAAGTCTGAAAATCCGGACGCCAAGAGGGCGCAGCTGACCAGTCCGGGCGACTGCGCATCGTCCAAGCAGACGGCGATCCGGTCTACGGGTGTGTCTGCCTCCAACGGTAACCAGGCTGCACCCGTTTTGGCAATGCCAGCTTGCATGATCAACAAAGGGATGCCACGCGGCAGACACAAACCCACCACCTGTCCGGGCCGCACACCCCGGTGTATGAGCGCCGAGGCCACACGGTCGGCGGCCTGGTTCAGTTCGCTGTAACTCAGGCGCTGGTCACCAAAAATTAGCGCTATTTGGTCGGGCAGTCGCGCCGCAGTGGCCTCGAGCAGATCGGCCAGCACCTCAATGCGAATCAGGTCGGGGAGCAAGGGCCCCAAAAGAACATCGGGGTGGGTAACAACGTCGGTCATGCAAGGCAGTCAAGAGCCAATCCGCTCCACAGGAGCGACGGCGGGTAGGCACAGGCGCATCACCTTCGTTAGGAGGCGGTGATGGGCGAGGCAGTGTACTGCCAGCGTGAGGGATTTCCTTGACGATCCGTGCAACGCTGGTCGCCTTAACCTGCCGCGCTGGGCCGAGCCGCCATGCGGTCGCGCCAAGACTGCAGGGCGGTCAAGCCCACCCGGTCCGCCTTGAAGCGCATCAAGCGGGCGAACTCCAGGGTGCAAAAGGCGGTGATGTCGGCCACAGTGAAGCGCTCGCCGGCCACCCAGGGCTGGCGCTGCAGATCACCATCCAGCCAAGCGGCAAACTCCAACACCTTGGGCGCCTGCGCCTGGCCGAAGTCGGGAAACTGCGGGTTCTCCAACGGTGCCAGACCGGGATGGGTGTGGCGCACACAACTGGCCACCGGCAGCATGAAATACCACTCCACGCGGCGGTCCGCCATTTCAATGAAGGCCCGCTCTTCAGCGTCCGCGCCCATCAAATTCGGGTTGGGGTACAGGCCTTCCAAATAAGTGCAGATGGCCCGGGTCTCGGTTAGCACCCGGCCGTCGTCGAGCTCCAGCGCGGGCACCCTCGCCATGGGGCTCTTGGCGAGAAAGGACGCGGATTTGTGCTCAAGTGCATTCAGGTCCACTGGCACCAGCTCGATTTCAGTGATGGCTTTCTCCGCCATGAACAGGGCCACGCGGCGCGGGTTGGGTGCACCGGGGGAGGTGAAAAGTTTCATGAGGTTCGTCCTTCAACGGTTGGGGTGGTGCTGGGCGGGGTGGGGCGTCCCATTTCCACCAAGCCCCGGGCTTCTTGCGCAAAGCGCTGCGCCGCCGCCTCGCCGTCACGGGCCAGGTCTATTTTGGAGGCGGGTTGCTCAATGCCCCGCTGCACGGCGGGGCGGGCGCGCAGCTGGTCGCGCCAGCGCTTCAAATGCGGCAAGCCGTCTAACGCCACCCCCGACCAGCGGTGCGTGCGCACCCAAGCCCAGTTGGCGATGTCGGCAATGGAATAGTCACCGGCCAAGTACTCGTGGTCTTTGAGATGCCCGTCCAGCACCCCAAACAGGCGCCGCGTCTCGCCCTGGTAGCGGTCAATCACAACCGGAATTTTTTCGGGAAAGTAGCGAGAAAATACATTCGCCTGCCCCATCATCGGCCCCACACCACCCATTTGAAACATCAGCCATTGCAGCACCCGCGAGCGCCCTTTCGCGTCAGTGGGCATCAACTGCCCCGTTTTTTCGGCCAGGTAAATCAGACAAGCGCCTGACTCGAATACGGCAAAGTCTTCCGCCTCCCGGTCCACGAGGGCGGGAATGCGGCCATTTGGGTTGATCGCCAAAAAAGCGGGTGTTCGCTGCTCGCCTTTGGACAAGTCCAGCACCGTCACGCTGTAAGGCAGCCCCAGCTCTTCCAAAGCAATCGACACCTTGTGTCCATTGGGCGTGGCAGCGGTGTAGAGGTCAATCATGCGGGGGGACCGAGCGTGGTAATGGGGCGCGGGGAGCTCATCGCCTGGGCTGAAAATGGGCCAACCAAGCCTCAAACTCCAGCGGTGGTAGCGGTTTTGAGAACAAGTACCCTTGGGCATAGTCACAGCCCGCCTGTGCCAGCACTTGGCGCTGCTGCCCGGTCTCAACCCCTTCGGCAATGACCTTCAAACCAAGCTTGTGGGCCATCACAATGATGGCTTCGCACAGTGGACTGTCCTGCGTTCCGTCGTGTAGGGTTTTGACGAACGAGCGGTCAATTTTGAGGTAGTCAATGTCAAATTTTTTAAGGTAAGACAGCGACGAATAACCCGTGCCAAAGTCGTCCAGTGACACCTGAATCCCGGCATCACGCAAGCCCAGCAAATGCGTGTCAACTTCGCTCACGGTTTCCATCAGCAGGCCTTCGGTAATTTCAACGACCACGCACTGGCCCGGCAAGTCCATTGCCTGCAGGTGTTGCACCCAAGGCGCGTGGCTGCTGCCGTGGCTGAGAAACTGCACGGGCGACTTGTTCACGCTGATCTGGAAATCGGGTGCCACTTCAGACCGCCAGGTTTTGACTTGTCGCATGGCCTCCTGAAATACCCAGTCGCCGATTTCCACAATCATGCCGGTTTCTTCGGCAATAGAGATAAAGGCCACCGGATTCACCAGGCCCTGCGTCGGATGCTGCCAGCGAATCAATGCCTCGGGTTTGTGGACGTGCCCCGTCGCGAGATTGACGATGGGCTGGTAGTACAGCATGAACTGTGCTTGCGTCAGCGCGCGACGCAGGTCGGCGATCATGCGGATGCGACCTTGTGCCGCCTCTGCCATGGCCGGTGTGAAGTAGGCAAACCGGTTGCGGCCCTGGTCTTTGCCGGCGTACATGGCCTGGTCGGCGTGCTTGAGCAGGTTTTCGATCGTGTCGGCATCACTTGGGTAACAGGTGATGCCGATGCTGGCCGTGAGTTGCACCAGTTCGCAGCCCAGGTGAAACGGTTCGGCAATGGTTTCCAAGATGGATTGGGCGATGCGTGCGACGCTGGCCACGTCTTCCAACTCTGCCAAGATGACCGTGAATTCGTCACCGCCCAAACGCGCTACCGTGTCTGAGGTGCGAACGCACAGCAACAGGCGTCGGGCCGCCTCTTGCAACAGCTGGTCACCCACGGCATGGCCCAGCGAGTCGTTAATCTCTTTGAACCGGTCAAGGTCCAGGAAAAGCAAGGCCAACGGCAAGCCGGAGCGGCGTGATTTTTTGATGCCTTGGCTCAATCGGTCCAGAAACATCTGCCGGTTGGGCAGTTCCGTCAGCATGTCAAAGTTGGCCTGCCGCCAAATGAGTTCATCCGACTTTTTCTTGTCGGTCATGTCGTGAAAAAGCGCCGGCTCTGCAGGAACAACCACGGTGCAAGCTAGCCCATCTTGAATGGCGTTGTTCAGGCTCTCGGCTAGGATGGGAAATCGGGCTGTCGGGGTCTCAGCTATCAGTGCATACACACC
>JBAQDW010000223.1:0-2708 GCA_049286445.1 Rhodoferax sp.
GTTTTGTCCTTCGTCAACTGGACTTCCTTGATCACAACACCGTCGATTGATACGATCATTTTTGGCATGATCGACTCCTATTCATTAAATTTGTTAGGTGCACTTCGCACTTCCGGCCTACTTGCCGAGCAATCTCGATATTAAACCGCGCTTGTCTGGTTCGCCACTTGCATGAACCAGAAGCACAGAGATGTTGTCTCGCCCCCCTTTGGCATTGGCCAAGTCCACGAGGCTGGCGGCTTTTTCGGGGTGCGATGCCACATTTTGCAAGACTTCCAGCATTTCAGCGTCTGCAAGCATGTCTGAGAGGCCATCTGAGCACATCAAATAGACGTCGTTTGGCTCAACGCGGTGCTGACCCAGCTCCAAGAGCACGGCGTCTTCAACGCCCAAGGCCCGGGTGACCAGATTTCGGTGTGGGGAACAGGCGGCTTGCAGCGGTGTCATCAAGCCCGCATCGATCTGTTCTTGCAAAAAGGAATGGTCTCTGGTGAGTCTTTCGCAATGACCCCTGCGGACCCGGTAACAACGGGAGTCCCCGATATGGCCGAGCAACAGGGTGTCGCCCAGGAAAACGCCAAGTACCAATGTGGTTCCCATGCCGGCGTGATGAGGGTTGGTGAGTGCTGAGTTGTAAATAGCCAGATTCGCCTTGTGCACGCAGAGTTCCATCGCTCGTTTGAGGTGGGCTAACTGTGCGAGCGGCCCGGCTTCAGACAGCCACTTCGACAACTCGGTTTTAATGAAGTCAGTGGCCATGCCGCTTGCCACTTCCCCGGCGTTGTAGCCGCCCATGCCATCGGCCAGCACGCCGACCGCCCTTTCCGCGTCAAACACGACGGCGTCTTCATTGTTGGCACGAACCCGCCCCGTGTCAGTGTGCGCGCAAAAGAGGTACTGAATCATGTCAATGACGGGTGGGATGGGGGAATCAAATGACCAGAAACAACACGGTGCGGCGCTTTAGCCCGTTTTGGAGCGAGTGCTTTGGAGGGACTGCTTTTTGAGAAGCCCTCCCACCAGCAAAACGCCCATGGCACCGGCCAAGCCCAAGCCGTAGCTCCACACGGATGTTTGGGGGAGCCAGTCTTTGACCGCTGGGTCGCTGTGCGCCATGGTGCCTGCGATCCAGCCCAACAGCATGCCCCCTGCCGTGATGATCAGCGGGAACCGATCCATGAGCTTCAGAACCAGCTGGCTGCCCCAGACAATGATGGGAATGCTAACCAGCAAGCCAAAAATAACCAGGGGCATTTGGTGCTGCGCGCCAGCACCCGTCGCCGCGCCTGCAATGGCAATGACGTTGTCAACACTCATCACCAAGTCGGCAATGATCACCGTTTTGACTGCCGCCCACAACTTGTCGCTGCCCTGAATGCTGGCGTGTTCATCGTCATCCGGCACCAGCAGTTTGACGCCAATCCACAGCAGCAGGGCGGCCCCGACCAGTTTCAAAAACGGCAGTTGAAGCAAGGTCAGCGCAAAGGCAATGAGGATGACTCGCAGAACAATGGCGCCCGCTGTACCCCAGAGAATTCCCTTGGTGCGCAATTGGGGCGGGAGCTGGCGACACGCCAGAGCGATCACCACCGCGTTGTCGCCGCCCAGCAGAATATCGATCATGATGATCTGGCCGACGGCAAGCCAAAACTGGGCGGTGAGGAATTCTTCCACGAGGCACTTTCTCTATCGGCTTAGGGGAGTTGATCCAACAAAGCCGGCCTTCTTGAGGGAAGTCCGGCTTTGTATTGTAGGCAGTGACCTCGGTAACGGGCCTCTGGCGTTGTGTTACAGCAAGGCTTTGAGCAGCTTGGCCATCTCAGAAGGATTGCGTGTGATGGTGAAACCACACTCTTCCATGACAGCCAATTTGGCATCGGCCGTGTCCGCACCACCCGAGATCAAGGCGCCGGCGTGGCCCATGCGCTTGCCTGCAGGAGCGGTGACGCCTGCGATAAAGCCGACGATCGGCTTCTTCATGTTGAGCTTGCACCAACGAGCGGCTTCGGCTTCGTCCGGACCGCCGATTTCGCCAATCATGATGACGGCATCGGTATCAGGGTCTTCGTTGAAGGCTTGCATGATGTCGATGTGCTTTAGGCCATTGATGGGGTCGCCACCAATACCGACGGCGGTGGACTGGCCCAAACCAATTTCAGTCAGCTGCGCCACGGCTTCGTAGGTCAGCGTGCCGGAGCGGCTGACCACGCCAATGCGGCCTTTGCGGTGAATGTGGCCGGGCATGATGCCGATCTTGATCTCGTCAGGCGTGATCAAACCGGGGCAATTTGGCCCGAGCAACAGGGTTTTTTTGCCGCCAGCGGCCTCTTTGGCGCGCATTTTGTTGCGCACTTCCAGCATGTCACGCACGGGAATGCCTTCCGTGATGCAAATCGCCAAATCGAGGTCGGCTTCAACGGCTTCCCAGATGGCGGCAGCGGCACCGGCTGGCGGCACGTAAATAACGGAGACCGTGGCGCCCGTTTGGGCCGCCGCGTCTTTGACCGAGCCAAATATCGGGATGTTGAAGATGGACTCGCCCGCCTTCTTGGGGTTCACGCCTGCGACGAAGCAGTTTTTTCCGTTGGCGTATTCCTGGCACTTTTCAGTGTGGAACTGACCGGTTTTGCCGGTGATGCCTTGGGTGATGACCTTGGTGTCTTTATTGATGAGGATCGACATGGTTGTTTTCCTTACGCAGCGGCTTT
>JBAQDW010000224.1:0-3663 GCA_049286445.1 Rhodoferax sp.
CCGAAAATTTCTGCCGCCTTGGGGTTGACATAGGTGCAACGCCCTTCTTTGTCCAGCGACATGAAGGCGTTGGTCACGCGCTCCAAAACTTGCAGCCGCGCTTGTTGTGCTTCTTTGCGCTCCGTGATGTCCGTACGCGCGCCCATGAGCCGCTTGGCCCGGCCTTGGCTGTCATGAGCCAAGGTTCGGCCACTCACCTCCAGCCATCGTTCGCTCCCGTTGGCGTGCATGAACCGGGCTTCGTAATGAAATTCTTGCGTCTCACCGGCCAAAACGGCATTGAGGACGGCCGTTACGCGGTCCCGGTCGAGGGGGTGAATGCGCGCCAGCCAGGTTTCAATGTTGGGAAAACGCGTGTCAAGCGGATCGCCCAAGAGCGTGAAATAGGTGGGCGTGGCGGACCACTCGTTGTGCTCCAGGTCCCAGTCCCAAATGCCAATGGCGGCGGCTTCGGTGGCTAAAGCCAGTCGTTGTGCTGTTTTTTCGGTGAGTTGGCGCGCCAGTTCGCGTTGCCGCCCGTTCCGGTCCAGTAACACCGACAGTGCGATGACCGCGAGGGAGGCCAGCACCCAGATCAGGGCGGCAATCCAGGCCACCTGTCGCCAAGGTGCCAGAGCAAAGTCAATGGACTGCCCCACAACGACGACGAGGTTCTGTCGCTCCTTCAGCGTGCGGTAAGAAAAAAGACGCTCGACACCATCCAGCGAACTGGCATCCGTATAGTCACCGTTGGGGCTGCGTGGCAGCATGTCTTTGTAAAGCGGGCGTTTTTGAAGATCGATTCCCATGGTCTGCGCCACGAACGGTGTGCGCATCACCAACACCCCGTCGCGCGTTGTCAGCGCCACGGACCCGCTCGCGCCCAAATCCAGCGTGCCCCACAGCCTGTCAAAGTAAAGCGGCTCTATGGCCGCCACAATGACCCCCTCAAAGCGGCCCTCCACTGAGCGCAGCGCGCGCGAGGCTGTCAGCAGCCAAGTGCCCGTGAGGCGATTCAGCACGGGGGTGTCCAACTGAAAACCCGTGTCGGGCTTGCTTTGGTGGGTTTGAAAATAAGGGTGGTCTTTGAAGTCGGTGCCACTACCTCCTTCCTCCATGCCATACAGCATGCGGCCCTGCGCGTCCAACACCCACATGCCTCGGACAAAAGGCAAAGGCCGAACGTGGTCGCGCAGCACCGCGCGTGCCGATGCCTCATTCAATTGGCCTGAAGTCTCCAAGTCCGACAGCGCGCGCGCGGCCAACTGCAAGCGCTGGTCAACGGTTTGAAGGGTGCGTGTGGTTTGCTCTTCGATGACGCGCGCAAAGCTGGCGGTCAGGCGCTGGCCGGATTCAAGGGCTTGGGTCTTCTGGACGTTCAGTGCCAGGGTCAACAACGCGCCAGACGCGGCCATCAACGCCAACGCCGCCCACAGCCGGGGCCAACGCATCGCCAAGCGCCGGTCTCGAAACGCCTTGGAAGGCCTTGGCGAATCTGAATTCAGTGGTGGTACTTGGATCATGGTGGCAAGCGACGAGGGCAAAGGAAGAGCTCAAAATGTACGCCAGTTTCCCTGCCCGTAGGGAATGAACAGTGCAGTGCCCCCTGGGCGGTGAGCGGGTCGGGGGTGCTTAGAACAGTTCTTGGTTCTTTGCTTCAAAATTAATAGCTGCTTGCGCAGGAGGGGCATGGGCTACAGGCCTTATTGGCACTAAAGAACGAACGCCGTCAGCTTTGGCCAACGCGCCCACACGAACCCCCAGCAAGCGCAGTCGTTTGTCCAGCGCCACCCGCTTGAGGCACTGCCCCGCAGCGCGGCGAATCAGGGCGGCGTCAGCGGTGTAAGTGGCCAGCGTTTGGTCGCGCGTGACGATCTGAAAATCGTCAAACCGCAGTTTGATGCCAATGGTTTTGCCCACGTAGCCTTTGCGCTGCAGATCGTCCGCCACTTGGGCGCACAGGCGGGTGAACAGCGCACCCAGTTCGGCCTTGTCGCGCACGGCGTGCAAATCGCGCTCAAACGTGGTTTCGCGGCTCATGGACACCGGCTCACTCTCGGTGACCACGGGGCGCTCGTCTTGGCCGCGCGCGGCCTCAAACAACCACGCGCCTGTTTTGGGGCCAAAGTGCTGGCTCAGCCAGAGCTGGTTGTGCTGGGCCAGCTCCCCAATGGTGTGAACGCCCAGGGCGCGCAGCTTTTCGTCCATCTTGGGGCCAATGCCGTTGATTTTTCGACAGGCCAGAGGCCAGATGAGGGCGCTGAGGTCGTCCGCGTGCACGATGGAGATGCCGCGCGGCTTGTTGAACTCACTGGCCATTTTGGCCAGCAGCTTGTTGGGGGCAACCCCCACCGAGCTGGTCAGACCGGTTTGGTCAAAAATGGCTTTCTGAATCAAGCGCGCCAACACCCGGCCGCCTTCGCGTTGGCCACCGGGCACATGGGTGAAGTCAATAAAAACTTCATCCACACCCCGGTTCTCCATGACCGGGGCAATCTCCAGAACAATGGCCTTGAACGCGCGGGAGTACTTGCGGTACTCGTCAAAGTCCACCGGCAACAAAATAGCCTGGGGGCACAGCTTGGCCGCCTTCATCAACCCCATGGCCGAGCCCACGCCAAATTGCCGCGCCGCATAGGTGGCCGTGGTGATGACACCGCGCCCGGTGTAGTCTTTGAGCCGGGGAAAGTCATTGACCGCAATGCCGGCCAAGGGAACATCACCCAGCGCCTGTCGAATGACTTCCTCTGACGGGCGACGGCTTCCGCCAATCACCACCGGCAAGCCCTTTAACTGCGGGTAACGCAGCAGCTCGACCGAGGCATAAAACGCGTCCATGTCCAAGTGGGCAATGCGTCGCACGCCACCAGGCGGCAGGTCAGGCAGCGGTGAATCAAGGGGCAGGGACATGGCAATCTAGGTTCATCGGTCTAGGATAAAGGGGTGTGCGCTGACGTGGATTAAGGTTAAGCCTTGGTAAAAACGGTATGCTGCACTGCAACACGTCTCCTCGATTGGAACCCTTATGGACAAGCATTTTCTCTCGCCTCTCTTCGCCCCTGAATCCATCGTCGTGCTGGCGGGCAAGATGGATGACCCTGAAGGTCAAACCCTGCAGGCGCGCGCCTTGCACAACGCGCTGGTGGCGCAGCGCTACACCGGCAGACTGACGTTTTTAGACACCCACTTTAGCGGCACACTGGCGGACTTGGCGGGTGCCCAGGCCGACCTGGCCATCATCGCCTTGCCGCCTCAAGAGATCGCCTCGGCCCTGGAGATTGCGGGCCGCCTCAAATGCCGGGCAGCGCTGGTGATTTCCGGCGGCATTGACGCGGAACAGTCGGCTGAACTGCACCGCATTGCCAAGCGCGATGGGATTCACCTGTTGGGCCCCAATTGTTTGGGCTTTCAGCGCCCGGGACTGAATCTCAATGCCAGTGTGGCAGGTGATTTGTGCAACAAAGGCCCGCTGGCGCTGGTGTCGCAGTCGGGTGCGTTGACGTCGTCGATCTTGGATTGGGCGCGGGGCAACGGCGTGGGTTTTTCTACCGTGGTGTCCTTGGGGCCCAACACCGCAGTTGATTTGGCACAGGTGCTTGATTTCTTGGCCAACGACGCACAAACCCACAGCATCGTGGTGTACATGGAGGGCATTAGCAACGCCCGGCGTTTCATGAGTGCGCT
>JBAQDW010000225.1:0-6017 GCA_049286445.1 Rhodoferax sp.
CAAGTAGCCGTGTGCGCAGTGCAGTTCCAGCCAGTCCACGCCAATCTCGGCTGCCGCTTGGGCGCTGGCGACAAACTGCGCGGTGACCTCGGTCATTTCGGCGCGGCTCATCTCATGGGCGGTTTGACTCACACCTGCGATGTACTGCTGGGGTGAGGCCGACATGATCGGCCAGTTGCCTGACGGCAAGGGTTTGTCAATGCCGTCCCACGCCAGCCGTGTGGACGCTTTGGCGCCTGCATGACCAATTTGCATGGCAAATTTGGCGTCGCTGTGGGCATGCACCCAATCGACGATGCGTTTCCACGCCAGCGTGTGCTCTGGTGCGTAAAGCCCAGGGCAACCTGGGGTAATGCGTCCTTCCGCGCTGACGCAGGTCATCTCAGCGAACACCAAGGCGGCGCCCCCCATCGCGCGAGCACCGAGATGCACGAGGTGATAGTCACCCGCCACCCCGTCCACTGCGGAGTATTGCGCCATGGGCGACACCACAATGCGGTTTTTGAGCGTCAGGCCGCGCACTGTGTAAGGCGTGAACATGGGCGGTGGCGCAGCTTGGTCATTGGCCAGTGCCACACCGGCGCGTTCAGCAAACCAGCGCTCATACCCGCCCAACCATTGGGCATCGCGCAGGCGCAGGTTCTCATGGCTGATGCGCTGGCTGCGCGTCAGCATGGAGTACATGAACTGCGGTGCGTCCAGCTGGTCGCAGTAGCGCATGCCGCACACCTCAAACCATTCCATTGCGTTCCAGGCCGCGTTTTGCAGGCGCAGCACATCCACGTGGCGCAAGGCTTGGTAGCGAGTCAGGACGTCGGGAATGTGGTCGGCGGTGTCACCCCGTTCGGTGAATTGACGGGCCAACTCAATCGCGTCTTCAATGGCGAGCTTGGTGCCTGAGCCAATGGCAAAGTGTGCGGTGTGCACCGCATCGCCCATGAGAACCACATGGCTGTTGCCGTTGAAAAAAGACCATTGTGCGCACTTTACGCTCTGAAAATTCAGCCACGCCGAGCCACGCAGGTGGCGGGCGTTGGTCATCAATGTGGCGCCCTGAAGGTTGTCGGCAAACACCTTTTCGCAAAACGCAATCGACTGGTCTTGGTCGGCTTGGTCCAATCCGTGGGCCAGCCAGGTTTCTTCTGTGCACTCCACAATAAACGTGGTGGTGTTTTCGTCAAATTTGTAAACGTGGGCTTGAAACCAGCCGTGCTCTGTTTTCTCAAAAAGAAAGGTGAACGCGTCGTACAGCTTGTGGGTTCCCAGCCAAATGAAGCGGTTGGGGCGCACCGTGATTTCGGGTTTGAACACCTCGGCGTGTTTGCTGCGAATACGCGAATTGATTCCGTCACTGGCAATGATCAAGTCTGCATCTGGGTAATCGGCGTCAGAGTCTGCGTCAGTTTCAAACACCAGTTTGACGCCCAGTGCTTCACAACGGGTTTGCAGAATATTGAGCAGTTTTTTGCGGCCAATGCCCACAAAACCGTGACCCCCCGAACGAATCGTCTCGCCCTTGAAGATCAGCTCAATGTCATCCCAATGGTTAAAGGCTTGGCGTATCTCAGCCGCCGTGACCGGGTCTTGCCCCTGCATGTTGTCCATCGTGGCGTCCGAGAACACCACGCCCCAACCGAAGGTGTCGTACGGTTTGTTTCGCTCCACCACCGTGATGTCGTGGGCCGGATTGTTTTGCTTCATCAGAAGCGCGAAATACAGGCCTGAGGGGCCGCCGCCAATACACACAATCTTCATCGCAATTCCAGTTCAAGTGGATCTTGCAATTAGTTTAGGCTTAAAGCTTTAGATGTCAAGTAAATGAAAACCCTACCCCAAAACTGGCGTTTGAGCGTCTGCCGTTGGCCCGCCAAGGGGTGCGAATGGTGCTTTGAGCAAGGAAGAGGAGGCGCGGTGCGAGGGGCCGATGCTCCGTGGGCTGGGGCAACGATCACCGCCGTGGGAGGGGGGTTTTCTCGGGTGCCTGCTTGGCAGTCCGCGAACCCCCGGTGCGTCTTAGTTCAACAAGAAAGCGGCGGCATAGCGGCGTCGCTCTGCCAAGTCTTGCGCCTCGTCGCTGGCGGCGCGGGAAGCCAGCGCTTCTTTGGTGAAAGGAATCAGGGGTTTGTCCAGCGGACGCAGTTTGTGGCGGCGCAAGCCGCGCAGTTCTTGCGATCGCTCCATGGTTTGCAACACGCGCTCTGGTTCCATCATCAGGCTAAAGGGATTGACGGTAAGTGCGATGATTTTCATGGAATTCTCCGGTGGGTTCACAGCGCCTGACGAAGTCGTTGGCGCTTGATTGAACTGTATCCCCCAGGTCCTTGAACTGAAGTCGGAAAGCGGCTGTAAGGTGTGTACGAGTTTCCCTTACAGCGTGGCCTTGAAGTAAGCCTTAAAGCAGGCGCACTTTCACGCTTTTGCCTTTGACTTTTCCGGCATTGAGCTTGTGCATGGCCTCCAAGGCAATGTCCCGGTTCACCGCCACAAAGGTGGTGAATTCGGTCACGTTGATCTTGCCAATTTGCTCGCGTGTGTAGCCGGCATCTGCAGTCAGCGCGCCCAGCACGTCACCGGGGCGAATCTTTTCTTTGCGACCGCCCAAAATTTGCAGCGTGACCATGGGGGGCAACAAGGGGCCCTCACCGGTGGGGGTGAGTTCGTCAACCTTGTACCAAGTCGATGGCCGGTTTTGGTACTGCTCAATCTTGCCCACAAAACCCATTTCATTCATGGAGGCCAAGCTCAACGCCAAGCCCGACTCGCCCGCCCGCCCGGTGCGGCCGATGCGGTGCACATGGACCTCCGCGTCGGGAGTGATATCCACGTTGATCACGGCTTCTAACTGATTGATGTCCAGCCCGCGCGAGGCCACGTCGGTAGCCACCAGCACGGAGCAGCTGCGGTTGGCAAATTGGGCCAGCACTTGGTCGCGCTCGCGCTGTTCTAACTCGCCATACAGTGCCAAAGCGTTGAAGCCTTGCTCTTGCAGGTAAGTCACCAAGTCTTTGCATTGCTGCTTGGTGTTGCAAAACGCCAGCGTGCTGATGGGGCGAAAGTGGTTCAGCAGTTGGGCCACCGTGGCCAAACGGGTGTGGCGGGTGACTTCGTAAAAGCGCTGCTCAATCAGGCTTTCGGTGTGCAGTGACTCCACTTTGATTTGCACCGGATCGCGCATGAACTGTTTGGCCAGCTTCTCGATGCCTTCGGGGTAGGTGGCCGAAAACAGCAGGGTTTGCCGATCTTTGGGGCACTGCTTGGTGACGGTGGTGATGTCGTCCACAAAGCCCATGTCCAGCATGCGATCAGCCTCGTCCAGCACCAGCGTGTTGAGGGCGTCCAGCTTCAGGTACTCGCGCTCCAGCAGGTCCATGACGCGACCGGGCGTGCCAACCACAATGTGCGCGCCGTTCTCCAGGCTGGCGCGCTGACCCCGTGTGGCCACACCACCGCACACCGTGACCACCTTGATGTTTTCCTCCGCCCGCGCCAGGCGGCGAATCTCGATGGTGACTTGGTCGGCCAGCTCACGCGTGGGGCACAGCACCAGCGCCTGCACCGCAAAGCGGCGCGGGTTCAGGTTGGTGAGCAGGCTTAAAGCGAAGGCGGCAGTTTTGCCGCTGCCGGTTTTGGCTTGGGCGATCAAGTCTTTGCCCGCCAAAGCGGTGGGAAGGCTGGCCGCTTGAATGGGGGTCATGGCCAGGTAACCCAGCTGCGTCAGGTTCTCCAGCATGGCAGGGCTCAGCGGCAGTGTGTCGAAGCGGGTGTTGGCGGCGGGGGCGGCGGTGGCCGTCTTTTGTTCAGTGGTACTCATGGGGAGGATTATCGGTGCCGAGGTCTGATTCACTGCGAAATGACGGTCACGCGTGCGTGTTTGTCAAAATGCAGGCTGGCGCGGATGGGCCGCGCCTCAGAAGGAGATGGCATGCGACGCACTTTTTACCCTTTCATCTTGGCCCCTTTCATTTTGAGTGGGTGTGGCAATGCTGTTCTCAATCCCGTGAGTGGGCAGGCAGAACGTTCGGTCATGAGTGAGTCGGCCGAGGTCGCTGAAGGCCAGAAAGGGCACCAGCAGGTGCTGCAGGAGTACGGTGTGGTGAAAGACGCGGGCCTGCAAGCGTATGTGAATGAGTTGGGGCAGCGCCTGGCCAAACAGTCGCACCGAAACAATCTGCAGTGGCATTTCACGGTGCTGGACAGCCCCGAGATCAACGCCTTTGCCTTACCCGGCGGCTACGTTTACGTCACGCGCGGCATCATGGCCTATATGGAAGATGAAGCCGATTTGGCCGGGGTGATTGGGCATGAGATCGGGCACGTCACCGCTCGCCACGGTGCCCAACGCGCAACCCGCCAGCAAGACGCCGGTCTGGGGGTGTTGGCTGCGACGCTGTTAGGCGCCGTGCTGGAAAGCCAGGGCATGTCTGGGGCCGGCCAACTGGCCAGCGACGTGTCGCAGTCGGTGGCGTCGGGCTACATTGCGTCCTATGGACGAGAGCAAGAGCTGCAGTCGGATCAACTCGGTGCCGAATACCTGGCGCGCAGCAATTACGACCCGCAGAACATGGTCAATGTGATCACGGTGCTCAAAAATCAAGAGCGTTTTGCCGCCGACCAAGCCCGCGCTGAAGGTCGCCCGGTGGCCGAGGGCAGTAGCTGGCTGGCATCGCACCCCAGCAATGAGGAACGCCTGCGCAATATCACCCAGCTGGCCGCCCAATACAAAGGCCGGTACAACAACGAAGGGCGGGCGCGCTATCTGTCGGCCATCAATGGCATGGACTTTGGGGAAGCCGCCGAGCAGGGGCTGACGCGGGGGCGTCAGTTCTACCACTCCTCATTGGGCATTGCCTTGACGGCACCGTCTGGCTGGAAAATCCAGAACGCACCAAACCAGTTGGCAGTCGTCAACCCGCCAGGAACTGCAGCGCTCGTCTTGCGGGCCGCACCCGCGCAGGCGGGCAGAGCCCATGAGGACGTGATTCGCAATTGGCTCAAACCCACACAGGGCCGCACCGACCGCTTGACGATCAACGGCATGCCAGCCACCCACTTCATCGGTGCCCGCGCCAATGCGCAAGGGCGGTCTCAAGCGCTGGAAGCCACCGTGGTGAGCGGTCCCAACGGCAAAATCTATGTGCTCAGCTATGCCGCCAAAGACGCCACCACCATGGCCCAAGCGCGGCGTCAATTGGAAGAGGCACAAGGGTCATTTCGGCCGATGACCAGTGCCGACCGCGTCGCCGCGCGACCTTGGAGTTTGAAAACGATCCCCTATCCTCGTGGCGGGTTTGCCGAATTGGCACGACGTTCGCCGCTGGAGCGGGCGGAGCAGCAGCTGCGCTTGATCAACGGCGTTTATGGCGGGGGTGAGCCGCAGGTGGGGCAGTTGGTGAAAATGGTTCAGTAGGCATCATTGTCACTGAATGCTATAAAAATAGTAGCTGGTTGCGCAGGGCCCACCTGCACCAGAGCCCGATTTGGCATAAAGAGGTCACCCTCCCCTTTTCAACGGCGAGGAACGCCTTGCGACAAAACCATTGAGCAGGGCTGCGGCGTCATGTGGGCCTGAACTTGAAGCAAGGCGGGCTGAGTCATGGGGCCGCGACCGCTCTGCCGACTTACAACCTGATGTTACGCAGCCCACCCATGATAGGCTCCCCGGATGAAAAAAGCTGACCTTGATTTGTACACGGACTATTTGTTGAGCACTTTTGGCGCAGCAACGGCGACGGGCTTGTCGGCGATGGTCGATGGTGACGTCAGCCATGACCAGATCACGCGGTTTTTATCGGCGCAGCAATACACCTCCAAAGACCTGTGGCAACAGGTCAAGTCGAGCGTCAGGTCGATTGAGCATGACGACGGCGTGCTGATCTTTGACGACACGATTCAAGAAAAATCCTGGACCGATGAGAGCGAGTTGATGTGCTGGCACTTTGACCATTGCAGCGGTCGCACCGTCAGAGGAATTAACCTGCTCAACGCGCTGTACTACTGCAACGGGGCCTCCATCCCGG
>JBAQDW010000226.1:0-3968 GCA_049286445.1 Rhodoferax sp.
CCGGGGCGCAAGGCGTGCAGAAAGCCGACCTGCGGGTCCAAGCCGGCCGCCTCTAAGGCGCTGCGGCAATCGTTCATCCACATGGCGTACAAAAATGAAAGCATGGCGTTGAAACGGTCGCGTGGCGGACGGCGCGTGCGCCCATCCATGGCAAAAGCGGCACGTTGATCAGGGCGCACCAACAGATTCAGGCCACTGAAGTATTGACGTGCGGCCGCGCCTTCGACGCCCCGCAGGCTGTCCAAGTCTTTCACCTCAACCAACGCCCGCAAGGCGGCGGCAAGATCATCGACCCAGCGAGTGAGTGTTTTCGCTTCGCCCTCGTCTTTGGCTTCTCGCGCACCGCGTTGCAAAACTTGCCGGGTGTTTTTGATCTTGCCCGCCACGCAGGCGCGGGCCATGTCGAGCGTGAAAACCGGGTCAGCCACGCGCTGAAACTGGGCTTGGCGCAGCAGCACGTTGCCGCTCACGGCCCCTTCCAAGCGTGCTTTGAAACGGCCGTTGTCGTCTAACAGCACCAGGGCAATGCCACTGTCTGCCAAACGGTGCATGAGCGGTGCGGACAGACCGGTGTGGCCCAAGCAGACCACCGAGGTCAGATGGTGCAAGGGAACGCGCAGGCGGGTTTCACGGTCAACTTCAACCCGCAAGGTGTCGTTGTCCAAACGCAGGTAGGTGTCAGGCGTGGTGATATAGAGCGTATTCAGGAGTTGCATGGCCATGTCCAAAGGGTTTTCAGTGCGACAACGTTCAGGCGTCGGGGTCAAAAAGGGCGGCACGCGCCGCGATCACCCCCGCGTGGGTGGCTTGCGGTTGGCAACGCTCCAGCAACGAGCAGGCTTTGCAACGCTTGGCCGCTTCCTCCCCCACTAGGGGCGGGGGCAATTCACCACGGGCCAACATGTGACGGATGGCATTGGCGGTCTGCGCCACCTCTGTACGCAAGGTGTCGGTGATTTCCACGGTGCGCCGGCGCTTGGACGTGGCGTAGTAAAGCGCGCCTTGGTTCACCGTCTTGCCGGTCATGGACTGCAAACACAGTGCTTGGGCGGCAAGCTGCAGGTCGTCACACGCGGCAATGTCTTTGGCCTTATTGCGGCTGCCGTGTTTGTATTCGACCGGGTAAGGTACGCCGCCCGGCAAAAACTCCACCACGTCAGACTTGCCGATCAGCCCCAAGGCGTCGTGCCACAGCGGCAAAGCGCGCTCCACTCGCACGCCTTTGGCTGTTTCGACGCCGGGTTGGTCCACTTTGGCATGCAGCGCTTGGCCGCGCAGGGTGTGAATATTCTCATCAAACACCTGCTCTAAATGAATCAACCCGCACTGGCGCGGGCAGTAACGCCAGTGCTGCAGCGCAGACAAGGCAATTTTTTCAGGCTCAGGCTCAGGCTCAGGCTCAGGCGCGGGTGGATTGAGGGCGGAATTCATGTCGCCTTCTTGGGTGGTTTGATGGTTTTTATTGCTTTTATTGCTTTTATTGCTTTCGCTGCAGGAGGTGGCAGGTAATTCGCACCGGTCACCACCGATTGGCCCGTTTGGCTTTCCAGTTGGTTGCGGGCCTGAGCCGCAATGCGGCCACCGGCCTTGGCGGCAGCCTTGTTTTGAGGCAGGCCAGTGGCTTGCACATTCTCGGCAATCTGCCGGGTGGATAGCTCGGCCAACGCCGTGAAGATGAGTTCAGCCTCGCTCATGTGGTCGCGCAGGTTGTGGCTTGTCAGGCCCTTCATGTCTTTGTGCTCTGCCACGCTCACGCCAGACCACTCTTGGTGAATGATGTTGGTCAGAATGGCAAATTCACGGCCTTGTTGGATATCGTGCTCGCTCCAGTAGTCAGTGAGCTTGTTGCGGGTTTCCTGCCCGGTCATGCGCTGCTGAATCCACTTGTCGCTGCGGCCGTGCTGCTGCCAAGTCTGTCGCGCCCGGTCCAGCGACAGTGCGGGGTCGGCCAACTCTTGCATGCGCTCGTAACCCACTTTGGCCAGCCACAGCTTGATGGGCTCGGCCTTGGGGCTGGGAATGGATTGGACGATACGCAGCAGGCTCTCTGCGGTGGCGACATCGGTGAGGCGTTGCTTACCGTCTGCGGCAGGTAATTTCAACTGTCGACAAATTGTCGACAGTTCAGCACCATCCTCAGACTTGACACGAATCTTCATCTTGAACCAGTAATCACGGGCGTTTTCGCTTTCCGTCAGCACCTGCACCACGTCAATCACGGAAAACCACCAGGTTTCCGTGTCTTCGTCGTACACGCGGCGGATGGCTTTTCCGTCGAATTCGGTGGGCAGGATTTTCATGCTCGCTCCGATCAGCAGCGCCGGGTCAAGGTCACGCCTGGCGCTGGCTGAACGGACTGCCCCACGGCCAGACCTTGCCCGTCAAAGGCCACGGAGTACGCATCAAAGCTGCGGGCCACTTCGCCCTCTTCTTTGGGTTTGACTTGCAAGCGGTCAAACAGCGCATAGGCTGGGGCGTTGCCCAACTCGCTGTCGTGTTTGAACACATACAAGCCGCGCGTGGACATTTCGCCGCGTGCGGCGGAGCGGTCGTGTTCAAACATTTGCTCAAGGGCTTGGAACACCAGCTCCAGATCGTCATCGCCAAACCCGGTTTGCTTGGCAAGAAAGGAGGAAACAAAACCGTGGGCCACGTAGACGCCGTAGGGCACGGTGTGTTTGCGGCCCATGGTGCGGTTATCGCCTTGCTGCTTTTCCGCCTCAGCTTCGGTGGCAACGGCCATGCGGGTGATGGAGTGCTCAAGCGCCACGATGGGTTCCACGGAGCGGGCAAAGGTCAGCTGCACCGGGCCACGCACTTGGCCGCAGTTCACCCCGATGGACATGACCGCGCCAAAGGTGCGCACATCAAAGAAGTTTTGGCACATCCACTGGCGCGCCTGCGCTACCTCGTCAGCGCTGCCTTTGCGCTTTTCTTTGGCAGGTTTTTTCTTCTTGGCATCAGTTGCTACAGTTTCAGAAGCACTTTCATCATGCTCTTCAAGGGCTACAGCCAGATTTAATGCTGAATAGGCACGCTGATTTTGATGATTCAGAATAGCTTTTTCACGCACGTAGATTTCAAAGCGCTTTTCCCCATCCACGGGCTCACGTTGGTCTTGCTCTTTGACCAGCCCCACAAAGTTGCGCACCTTGCGTTTGAGCGACACATCGGTCACCAGCCCATGACCCGACTCGGCGTCCAATCGCGGCATGTTGCCCGCGTCAGGGTCGCCATTGGGGTTGCCGTCTTTCACGTCAAAAATGAGAACAAAGTCGTAGCGGTTGGCAAGCTGTTTATCGAGATTCATGATGGGGTTCCTTCGGTGGTGATGGGGGTGGAGTCGTCAGGTTTTTTGGCGAAGAAGTCTTGGCGTTGGTGGTAGTAGCCCAGTGCAAAAGTACCTTGGTCAGATAGCTTCAAGTGCATAGGTATTTCCGCAACATGTAAAGTGATTTGACCAATGTAGTCATCTGGTCGGTTGTCACCAAAGGCTCTGTAGAGAACCCTTCTTCCCTTCTCATCCAACTTTGAAACATGGTGATTCTTAAGCTTCAACAGCATTGGAAACACAGTTGCTGGAGCGCTGGAAGCAGCTCCGTAAAAACGATCTCGAATCGTCGAATTCAACTTCCCCGGACCGCCTGCAGACTCTTCTTGAATGCGTTCTAGAACGGCAAACAGTCGGCCCATCCGGTAAGCTGGTTTTTTATTGTCATGGTCAAGCATGGGCGAAAACTCCTTTTGGGTTGATGGACTGGGTTGATTACGCATTTGGCGGTTGAGGCAAGCTTTGATGGCCGCAGCCCGCAGGTAATTGACGTTTTGCTCGGCTCGGCAACGAGCCACGGCGGTGTTGAGCCACAGGCTGGGGTAAGGCACATCCGGCCCGGCAAACACGGCATCGACGATGGCGCCACCCAGATTGGGCGGAATGTTGTCGGCCTTGTTCTGCACCGCCACCGCCG
>JBAQDW010000227.1:0-13510 GCA_049286445.1 Rhodoferax sp.
GGCCACCGTCACCAAAGTAGCGTAGCGCCGCTGAGGCTCGAACTTGGCCAAGTCGGCGGGTGTCATCTGGCCGCCCTCGCGGGCGATCTTGAGCAGCCGGTTTTGATGAACCAGCCGCTCGATGCCGCGTGTCGAGCCGCGGGCGCCGCGTATCTTTGCCCGAAGCCTTGTCGGTGAACACCTTGTCCACCTGGCTCTGTTCTAGCTGGCGTTCTGGGTTTTGGTCGAAGCTACTGACCCGCACGTACCCGATGCGTTGACCTTTCATGTGCGTCTCCTGCGCTAATGTGTCAAGAAAGAATCTATGAGCCTTTATTGAGTGTGTCAATAAAGGCTCAATAGGACTACATCCTGACGCATGTCGGACGCAATGCCTGACGCCTAGTTAGGGTATAGGTCAACTGGACAACGTGAACAGGCCAACGGCTTGGCGCACGATTTCCTTGTGCTTTCAGCTCGCTGCTGGCAACTTAACGGCCAGCACGTCGATTTTTTCGATGACGGGCGCATGAGCCAGCAGTTCAGACGCTTGTGCCATCAGTGCAGCGGCGATCGGCCCGGCCAGATGCGCGTCACGGCCCGCCTCGTCGGCGAAGGCGTCGAAGATGCCAAACGTCGACGGCGTGATCTTGAGCGCGAACCAGAGCGTGGTACCGGCCTCCCGCATGGCCAGCGGCAGTGCGCTCTTGAGAAATGCTTCGACGGCGGCTTCCTTGCCAGGTTTTGCGACCAGTGTGGCGCGAAGAGCAAGCTTGACCATGATGTGTGTTCCTTGAGAGTTGTTGATGGAGGAACAAATCTTAGGCTCGGGCGGTAGCGGAGGATAGTGGCAAAATCGCCATTAATGATATATTATCCGCCATGCTCATCTATGTATTTGCCCTCAATGGGGTATTCGATATTGGCCTTGCGTCGCTGCTGGACGTCATCGGTACCGCCAACGAGTTGGGGCAGCGCGAGCAGTCTTCGTTGCAGCTAGACATGCGCCTAGTGGGAGTGCGCCAAGAGGTGCACACGGCGCAGGGGTTGAGCGTTCCCGTCACGCGGGTGACGGCCTTGCCCAGGCCCGATGTCGTGCTGCTCCCCGCACTGGGCAGCAAAATGCCGCAGCCTTTGTTAGCGGCGTTGACGCGTCCCGACGTCATCGAGGCTGGCACCTGGCTGCGGCAATGGGCCGCAGCAGGCGTGCATATTGGAGCCGCCTGCACCAGCACCTTCGTGCTGGCCGAAACCGGGCTGCTCGACGGACAAAGCGCGACCACATCCTGGTGGCTATCAGCGCTGTTTCATCAGCGCTATCCGCTGGTGGCGCTCGACGAATCACGGATGCTGGTTAATTCGCCCGGTTTCACCACGGCAGGCGCGGCGCTGGCCCATCTCGATCTGGGGCTGGGCGTGGTGCGTGGCCAGAGCCCAACGTTGGCCGCGCTATGCGCGCGCTACCTGCTAATCGAGCCGCGCGCGTCGCAAGCAGTGTTCATGATTGCCGATCAGGTAGCGCATGCCGACCCGATCGTCGAGCGCTTCGAACAGTGGGCCAGAGAGCGACTGGCCCTGGGCTTTTCGATGAGCGATGCCGCCCGCTCCGTGGGCAGCAGCGAACGGACGCTGGGACGGCGCCTGCAGGCCGTGCTGGGCAAGTCGCCGTTGACGTATTTCCAAGACTTGCGCGTGGAGCGCGCGGTGCACTTATTGCAGACGACCGAGGAAAGTATCGAGCGCATCGCCGGCTTGGTCGGCTATTCCGACGGCACGACCTTGCGCACCTTGTTGCGTCGCAAACTAGGTCGCGGCGTGCGTGCGCTGCGCGAGCGACATGGCTAAATAGCGCAGCTAAGCACAAAGCACGTCACGGCCCAGCGCAAATCCGGCTTAACGTGCTTTATTTTCCGTTTTCTGAGACGACCCCAGGTAGGCGGAGGTCAGCAGGCCCAAGCCGGCGGCAGAGACGTTCATTTCGCGCATCAACTCAGGCGCAATCACCGCATTCACACTGCGAAGTCCGTAGGACAAGAAATAGCCGGCAGCATACGCGGGAACCAGTCGAATCCAGAGGCGAGAGAAGTCAGTCATGGCACCATTGTCGGCCTATCGGTCGGAGCGACTGAGCGTCCATCGCGCCCGTGACGCGCAGGGATGCTGCGTGGCGATGAAACGCCAGTGGCGACAGGCTGGCGGGGCTTTGAGGTCGTTTTCTATACTCTCCCTTGGGGGCCTGGCTGAATCTATAGGGCCCTCTTTTTGAAAGGGAATACTGTGCTGAATGGGTTGAATATAGAGGCGGTCATGGTGGATTTGGATGGCACCATGGTGGACACCTTGGGCGATTTTCGGGTGGCGCTGAACGCCATGCTGGCTGATTTGCCACCCCCGTATGCCTCGCAGCAGGTGGATCAGGCCACGGTGGAGCAACTGGTGGGCAAGGGGTCTGAACACCTCATCAAAAGCGTTCTGGCCCTGTTTGCAGACGAGCCGACCGAGGTTTTGTACGCTGAGGCTTGGGCGAGTTACCAGCGCCACTATGCCCGGGTGAATGGCCAGTTCTCTGCGGTCTATCCCGGTGTGCTGAACGGTTTGCAGCAACTGAAGGCGCGGGGCTTGCGCCTGGCTTGTTTGACCAATAAACCGACCGCTTTTGCGCACGCCTTGCTGAGAGCGAAAGGGCTGGACCCATTTTTTGACATGACGTTCGGAGGGGATGCGTTCGAGAAAAAGAAGCCCGACCCCCTGCCCCTGATCAACACCTGCGCGGCGTTGGGAGCCCGCCCGGAGCACACTTTAATGGTTGGGGACTCCAGCAATGACGCCCAGGCCGCTCGCGCAGCGGGTTGTCCGGTGGTGTTGGTTACCTACGGCTACAACCACGGGGCACCGGTTCGCGCGGTGGATGCCGATGGCTTTGTCGATGCCCTAGACCAGCTGTTCATTCCCGCGCCTTGAGGCGGGCACGGGAGCCCGGGTGATTTAAACCCAGACTATTTATTAGGCGCACTTTCGGTGTTGCGCGGGGATGGGCGGTGCATGGGTGGGGGACACTTTGGCCTCGCTTTGGTGTCCATCGCCCTCATGGACATGCTCGGTTAAAAGCGCTCCCAATCGTCATTGTCAGGCAATGACGTGGGTTTGGGCGTGGCCCCGGTGCTTGCCGCTTGGGTGGTGGGGCGCGGCGCAGGCCGGGGCGGGGTGTGACCGCGTGCAGCAGCGCCTTGGGCAATACCACCCGCCCGTCGATCCACGCCTTTGAAGGGCGGTGCCCCCGGCTGGTGAGCGCGAACGGCGGCGTTGGAGGGCGTGACGCTGCGCGCAACGCGGTCGTTCGCGCCCAGTTTGAAAACCACCACGGTTTGCACCAACTCTTGCGCTTGGGTGCGCAAGCTGCTGGCGGCGGCGGCCATTTCTTCCACCAAGGCGGCATTCTGCTGAGTGGTTTGGTCCATGCGGGTGACGGCCTGTCCCACTTGGGATACGCCGGTGCTTTGCTCTTTGCTGGCAGCGCTGATTTCTCCCATGATGTCGGTCACGCGACGAATGCTGCTGACGACTTCGGTCATTGTGGCCCCCGCTTGATCGACCAGCGCACTGCCTTGCGCCACGCGCTCCACGCTGGCGTTGATCAGTGTCTTGATTTCCTTGGCCGCATCGGCCGAGCGTCCGGCCAAACTGCGCACTTCAGAGGCCACCACGGCAAACCCGCGACCCTGCTCACCCGCGCGTGCCGCTTCAACGGCAGCGTTGAGCGCCAGAATATTGGTTTGGAAAGCAATGCCGTCGATAACTTGAATGATGTCGGAGATCTTGCGTGAACTGTCGTTGATGCCCTTCATGGTCTGGACCACCTGGTTCACCACCTTGCCCCCTTGAATGGCCACGCTGCTGGCACTTTGCGCCAACTGATTGGCTTGACTGGCGTTGTCTGCGTTTTGCTTCACGGTGGCGCTCAACTGCTCCATCGACGAGGCGGTGGTCTCCAGCGCGCTGGCTTGCTGCTCGGTCCGGGACGACAGGTCGTTGTTGCCCTGCGCGATTTCACCACTGGCGGTCGCCACACTTTCTGAGCCTGTCCGCACTTCGCCAACGATGTGCGCAATGCGGTCTCGCATTGATTGAATGGCATGCAGCAGGCTGCTGTCATCGCCTGGCTTGAGTGGCACGTTAACCGCCAGATCGCCATCAGCAATGCGGTGGGTAATTTCTTCCGCGACCGCCGGCTCACAGCCCAGTTTTTTTAAAATGCTACCAGAAATAAGCAAACCAATACCCAGCAACAGGGCCCCTAAAACCAGCGCACTGATGGAAAAATAAACCGTTTGCTGGCCAATCACCGAATCCACCGTATCGACATAAATGCCGGAGCCAATAATCCACCCCCAGGGTGCAAAACCTTTCACATAAGAAGTTTTTGGGATAGGCGTCTGACTGCCGGGTTTTGGCCACATGTAGTCCACAAAACCGGCACCGCTGGCCGTGACCACCTTCACAAATGAGACGTACAGATACACGCCATTGGAGTCTTTGGTTTCTGTGACATCTTTGCCTTCAAGCTCGGGTTTGATGGGGTGCATGATCACGGTGGGATGCATGTCATTGATCCAAAAATACTCATTCCCGCTGTAGCGCAAACTTCGCAAAGACGCCATCGCACTCACTTTGGCCTGCGCCTCGGACAGGCTCCCTTTGGCAACGAGGCCATGGAAGTGGCTGACCACCCCATGCGCAGTCTCAACGGCCTGCTTGAGGCTGTTTTGTCGCTCCGTCATGATCAGCTGTCGTTCCGAGACCAGAAACATGGCGCACAGCGCGACGATGCCGAGCAGGGCACTTGCGATCAATATCCCCAATTTTCTGGCGATGGTCATTGAGGAGAGGTTGAACATGGTGGCACTTTCCTGGTATCGAATGGGCGTGCGGTTGGCGTGTCAAGCCAAAGCCCCAACAAGGGGGTAGCCGGCGATTTTTTCCGCAAATTAGCGCAACGGAGCGTCAAGCATCGCCTGCTTGATCCGCTCATTGAGGCGGTAGGCGTCTTGTCAAATGAGTGAAAGCCAACACCGCGTCGGCTTACTTCATACCCAGCAGCGCTTCTTTGAGTTTGTAGTCTGCAGGGGCTTGGCCGAGCCAAATCAGCATCAAGGCCTTGAAGAACTCAGGCTCTTTGAAGGGCTCGCCCTGCACTTGGCCTTTGACGGTAATCACGCTGCCCGTTCCGGGCACCCAGTCAATGAGGAAGTTGTCGCCCTCTACCAGCGGTTTTTGGGCCGCGAAGATTTCGCCCATGCGGACCAGCCCGGGGATGAGTTTGGACATGGCGGCTTTGTCCATGTTGTCTTCCATGCCACGGGTGAGCAGTTTGCCAAGCTCTTTGGAATCAATGGTTCGCAGCATGGTGACGCTCAGGCGTTTGGGGCCCGCCTGGTTGACGACCTCGTCGGGTGTCGTGGCTGGTTTGCTCAAGTAGAGCCCGGCGGCGTACACCTTGAAAATCGCTTTGTACCGTGTCCCTGCCCCGTTGAGCTGGAGTGTGCTGCCGTTTAACTGGATTTTGTCTTCCATTTTGACGCCGTGGATGTCAATCGTGGCCGCAGGGCTGTTGAAGGAGAGAAGACAGGCCAGAACGGCTGCCAACAGAGGTGTGATGGGTTTCATGGGAGATTCCGTAAAATAGAACGACCGTACTTTTTTGACACAATACATTGTGGGCCGCTTTCAGACCGGGCGCATCAGGGTTTTCGAGGGGGCCACGGACAGGCTGCGGGAGGGGTTCGCGAGGGTGTGGCTTTGCTACACTGCGCGCATGTTCATCCACCGCACCCGCATCACAGGTCTTGGCGACCGAGGAGCCTGGCTTTGGCGTCCGCAGCCCGCGCCGCAGGCTTGTGCCTGACCCTTTGTTGGTATGAACCGCAGCACCGCGTGCTGCTCACCCGCCTTTCCACTTGCCTTGCGCGTCATGCGGGGTGGTGCGCAAAGCACGGGCTTTGATCTGAAAGACCTTTTTCGTGATTTCTGAACTCGAATTCAAGAGCCTCAGTGCTCAGGGCTACAACCGCATTCCTTTGATGGCAGAGGCCTTTGCTGACCTGGAAACACCGCTGTCGCTGTACCTCAAACTGGCGCATTCCAAAGACGGTGGCAAATACAGCTTCTTGCTGGAGTCCGTCGTCGGTGGGGAGCGCTTTGGCCGCTACAGCTTCATTGGACTGCCCGCTCGCACCTTGTTGCGCTCCATGGGGTTTGGCGCGCAGGCGCGTACCGAAGTGGTGACTGATGGGGTGGTGGTGGAGACGTCCACGTTGAATCCGTTGGACTTTATCGGTGCTTATCAAAAGCGCTTCAAAGTGGCTTTGCGTCCTGGCATGCCGCGTTTTTGTGGCGGTTTGGCGGGCTACTTTGGGTATGACGCGGTGCGCTACATCGAGAAGAAGTTGGCACATTCCTGCCCGCCCGATACGTTGGGTTGTCCGGATATTTTGCTGCTGCAATGCGAAGAACTGGCGGTGATCGACAACCTGTCTGGCAAGTTGTATTTGATGGTCTATGCCGACCCGGCCCAACCCGAGGCGTATGCCAATGCCAAAAAACGACTGCGCGAACTCAAAGAGCAGCTGAAGTACTCAGTGAGCGCCCCCGTGGTCAAGCCCACGGCCAGCCACGCAGCGGAGCGCGATTTTGCCAAAGCGGACTACATTGCCGCCGTGGAGCGCGCCAAGGCGCTGATTGCGGGGGGCGACTTCATGCAGGTGCAGGTCGGACAGCGCATCAAGAAGCGTTACACCGAGTCGCCGCTGAGTTTGTACCGGGCCTTGCGCGCCCTGAACCCCAGCCCGTACATGTACTACTACCACTTTGGCGATTTCCATGTGGTGGGCGCGTCGCCCGAGATTTTGGTGCGTCAAGAGCAGGTCACGCGAGACGGCAAGACGGAGCAAAAAATAACGATTCGCCCTTTGGCCGGCACCCGGCCCCGCGGTGCGAGTCTGGAGCTGGACAAGGCGGCCGAGACGGAGTTGCTGAACGACCCGAAAGAGCGCGCCGAGCATGTGATGCTGATTGACTTGGCGCGCAACGACATTGGCCGCATTGCCCAAATTGGCAGCGTGAAGGTGACCGAGGCGTTCAGCGTGGAGCGCTACAGCCATGTGATGCACATCGTCAGCAATGTGGAAGGAACTTTGAACGAGGGCATGACCAGTATGGACGTGCTCAAGGCCACCTTCCCGGCCGGTACCCTGACCGGTGCCCCCAAGGTTCACGCCATGGAAATCATCGATCAGTTGGAGCCCACCAAACGCGGTCTCTACGGCGGTGCCTGTGGTTACCTCAGCTATGCCGGTGATATGGACGTGGCGATTGCCATTCGCACCGGCATCGTCAAAGACCAAACGTTGTACGTGCAGGCGGCTGCAGGCGTGGTGGCCGATTCGGTGCCCGAGCTGGAGTGGAAAGAGACCGAGGCCAAGGCCCGTGCCTTGCTCCGGGCCTCGGAGTTGGTTGAGGAAGGACTGGAGTAAACCATGAGCGCAAAAAAAATCAAACTCCTGATGATCGACAACTACGACTCGTTCACCTACAACATCGTCCAGTACCTGGGTGAGTTGGGGGCCGAGGTGGAGGTGGTTCGCAATGACGAAATCACCTTGGACGACATCGACGCCCGCGTCAAGGCCGGGCAACTGGACCGCTTGGTGATCTCGCCCGGGCCTTGTTCCCCGGCCGAGGCAGGTATCTCGGTGGCGGCCATTCAGCACTTTGCGGGCAAGCTGCCGATTTTGGGCGTCTGCCTGGGCCATCAGGCGATTGGCGCGGCCTTTGGCGGCCAGATTGTGCGGGCCCAAGCGCTGATGCATGGCAAAACCAGCGCCATCACCACCACTCAAGAGGGCGTGTTTGCGGGATTGCCTGAGCATTTCACGGTGAATCGCTACCATTCCCTCGCCATCGACCGGGCGACGTGCCCGCCGTGTCTCAAGGTGACGGCTTGGACCGATGACGGCGAGATTCAGGGCGTGAAGCACACCTCGCTCGATATTGAGGGCGTGCAGTTCCATCCGGAGAGCATTTTGACCGAGCATGGGCACGCAATGCTGCAGAACTTCTTGGCACCGCGCCCCTGATTTCACTACATAAAATATAGATGCTTGCGCAGTACTGACAAGGGCTGGAGGCCTATTTGATGCATAAATTACCCAACCTTCGCGTGGACCTGCGAAGCGATACCGTCACGCAACCCACGGCGGCCATGCGCGAGGCCATGATGGCGGCCCCCTTGGGCGACGACGTGTTTGGCGACGACCCGAGTGTGAATGCCTTGCAGACGCAACTGGCCACCCTGCTGGGGTTTGAAGCCGCCTTGTTTGTGCCCACGGGGACCCAGAGCAACCTGTGTGCCTTGCTGGCGCATTGCCAGCGCGGCGACGAGTACATCGTGGGTCAAATGGCGCACGCCTACCGCTGGGAAGGTGGCGGTGCCGCTGTGCTGGGCAGCATTCAGCCCCAGCCCCTGAATCACCAGTCCGATGGCACTTTGGCGCTGGCAGATATTGAAGCCGCCATCAAACCCGACGACCCGCACTTTGCCCGCACCCGATTGCTGTCTCTTGAAAACACGCTGGGAGGCAAACTGCTGCCCTTTGATTACTTGCAGCAAGCCACCGATTTGGCGAAGCAGCGCGGGCTGGCGCGTCACTTGGACGGTGCGCGCTTGTTTAACGCCGCAGTGGCGCAGGCCGCTCAAATCGGCACCGACGCAGCCACCGAGGCACGGCGTATTGCCCAGTGCTTTGACAGCGTGTCGGTGTGTCTGAGCAAAGGCTTGGGCGCACCGGTGGGCTCGGTGCTGTGCGGTAGTCACGAGTTGATTGCGCGCGCGCTGCGCGTTCGCAAAATGGCGGGTGGCGGCATGCGCCAGTCTGGCTTGTTGGCCGCGGCGGGGAGTTATGCCTTGGCGCACCACGTGAACCGCTTGGCGGATGACCATGCGTTGGCCAAGCGACTGGCAGAGGGCTTAGAAGACCTGCCCGGCGTCGTGGTGGATGCGCCCCACACCAATATTGTGTTCGTCAATCTGGTGGACGAGGCGAGGGCACAGTCACCCGCGTTGGTGGCTTTTTTGGCCGAGCATGGGGTTCTGGCCACAGGTTTGTACCAACTGCGCTTCGTTACCCACCTTGGTGTGGATGAAGCGGGTGTTGAGCATGCCATTCGGGTGATGCGCCAGTTCTTCAAGGCCTGAACCAGGTCACCACCCACAAGCGTCCAACATGCTGAGCGGCATCGACCATTTGGGCCTCTTTGTCGTGGCCGGCTTGCTGCTGAATTTGACGCCCGGCCCCGATGTGCTCTACATCTTGACCCACGCTGTCAAAAGCGGCTGGCGCACCGGTGCCGTTGCAGCGGCCGGCATCACGGCGGGTTGTTTTGTTCACATTGCGGCAGCGGCTTTGGGCGTGAGCGCCTTGATGGCGGCGTCCAGCACGGCGTTTACCGCTTTAAAGTGGCTGGGGGCGGCTTATTTGGTGTACGTGGGCTGGTCGATGTTGGGGGTGAGCTCCTTCATCCGATCCAAGCGGGGAGACCTCCCTGAGGGCGGTTCGGGTGAGTTAGCCGTCATCCCGGTTGAGATGAGAGTTACTCCTGAAAAGATAGCTGGTTGCGCAGGTTCGATAAGGGCTAGCGGCCTAAATCACTTAAAAAATGTGTTTCTCAGGGGGTTCTGGACAAACGCTCTGAATCCCAAGGTGGCCCTGTTTTTTTTGTCTTTTTTGCCCCAGTTCATTGCACCCGGCGCAGACAGCAAGCCAGTGGCGTTTCTGCTGTTGGGTTTGGTCTTCAACTTTAATGCTTTTTGGGTCAATTTGGCCTACGCGGCGGCAGGCGCCGCTGTTGCGCAACGGTTTTCAGCGCTGCAGTCTGGCATGCGCTGGTTGGAGCGTGTGGCGGGCGTGCTGTTCATGGGTTTTGGCCTGAAATTGGCCTTGACCGACAATCCCATTCAATGATCGACAAGGAATTTCCATGACCCAAGGTATCAAAATTACCCCGCAAGAGGCGCTGCTGCGCACCATCGAACATCGGGAAATTTTTCATGACGAGATGCTGCACATCGTGCGCCAGATCATGCAGGGAGAGTGGTCCCCGGTGATGATCGCGGCCTTCACCGCCGGTCTGCGCGTCAAGAAAGAAACCATTGGTGAAATCACCGCTGCGGCGCAGGTGATGCGTGAGTTTTCCACCAAGGTTCACGTCGCCGATAAAACGCATCTGGTGGACATTGTGGGCACCGGAGGCGACGGCTCACACACCTTCAATATCTCTACTTGTGCCATGTTTGTGGCGGCAGCCGCCGGGGCCAAGGTCAGCAAGCATGGGGGGCGCAGCGTCAGCAGCAAAAGCGGCAGCGCCGATGTGATGGAGTCGTTGGGCGTCAACATCAACCTCTCGCCCGCCGCGATTGCGCAGTGCATCGCTGACGTGGGTGTCGGGTTCATGTTTGCCCCCAACCACCACCCCGCCATGAAAAACGTGGCACCAGTACGCAAAGAGATGGGCATCAAAACCCTGTTCAATTTATTGGGTCCACTGACCAATCCGGCCAATGCGCCAAATATTTTGATGGGCGTGTTTCACTCCGATTTGGTGGGTATTCAAGTGCGGGCGCTGCAGCGCTTGGGCGCGGAACATGCGGTCGTGGTCTATGGCAAAGACGGCATGGACGAGGTGAGTCTCGGTGCGGCCACTTTAGTGGGGGAACTCAAGGACGGTGAAATCACCGAATACGAGATTCATCCCGAAGATTTCGGCATGGTCATGGCCAGCAACCGGGCGCTCAAAGTGGAGACACCCGAAGAGTCCATGGCGATGCTGCTGGGCGTGTTGAACAACGAACCCGGCGCACCCAAGGACATCGTCACCCTGAATGCTGGCGTGGCCTTGTACGCGGCCAATGTGGCCGACTCCATGGTGGCCGGTGTTGAGTTGGCGCGCGCGGCCATTGAGTCAGGGGCCGCCAAGGCGAAGTTGTCACAACTGATGGCGCGCTCAAAAGCGTTGAGCGCGAGCTGATATGGACGTGCTTTTGAAGGGGGAGGGCGCCTGGATTGCCTTGGGTGTCTCCGCTCTTTTCGTCGTGGTGGGTCTGGTGATGCACCGCGTTTTTGTCACTATTTTGAAAAAAGGCTCTGAGGAGCCGCCCCCACATGACTGATATTTTGGACAAAATCGTTGCCGTCAAGCGCCAAGAAGTTGCTGCTGCCATTCGACGTAAATCACTTGACGTGGTGCGTGCTGACGCCGAATCTCGTGTACTCACACGCGATTTCGTGGGCGCCATGCGGGCCAAAATTGCTGCCGGCCAGCCCGCTGTGATTGCTGAAATCAAGAAAGCCAGTCCTTCAAAGGGGGTACTGTGCGAGGACTTTATCCCCGCCGATATTGCCCAAACCTATGCGCAACATGGCGCCGCCTGTTTGTCGGTGCTCACCGATGTGCAGTTTTTTCAAGGCAGTATCGATTTTCTCAAGCAAGCCCGTGCCTCATGCCAATTGCCCGTGCTGCGCAAAGATTTCATCGTTGACGCCTACCAAGTTTTTGAGTCGCGAGCCATGGGGGCGGATGCCATCTTGTTGATCGCCGCTTGCCTGGATGACACGCAAATGGTCGAGTTTGAGGCCATCGCTCGTCGCTTGGACATGGCGGTGTTGGTGGAGGTGCACGACGCGCCGGAGTTGGCGCGTGCGCTCAAACTGAAAACGCCACTGCTTGGCATCAACAACCGAAACCTGAAGACGTTCGAGGTATCACTGGACACCACGCTGACGCTGATGCGTGATGTACCCGCTGATCGACTTCTGGTGACGGAAAGCGGCATCGTTTCACGAGAGGATGTGCTGCGTATGGGTGCCGCGGGAGTGAATGCATTTCTGGTGGGCGAAGCCTTTATGCGCGCTGCAGACCCAGGAGAGGCATTGGCTGAGCTTTTTTCCTTTGCCTGAAGAGGGTGTCGTGTCTGCGGTGGCCGGTCAGCAAGCAAGTTTTGCATTCGGGAGGGATGCCGAAGGTGTGGCGGCTTCAAAGAATGCGCTTACGGCCTGGACGCCCGAGTTATGGCCTGTTGCGTCAGATTGGAAGCCCCTGGTAGACCGATTCCTGATCGAGCCTGATGGGTTAAAACTGCGCGACTTTGTTTGTGAGCGATTGGCAGCTGGGGCGAGTATTTTTCCAGCCGAGCCGCTTCTGGCCTTGGCTTTGACGCCTTTATCGCAAGTGAAAGTCGTGATCTTGGGTCAAGACCCCTACCATGGTCCCGGTCAAGCACAGGGGCTCGCCTTTTCAGTCCCCGCAGGGCTCAAACTGCCCCCTTCACTGCGAAATATTTTCAAAGAGATCAGGCAAGACCCTGCACTGGGTACAGCGACCTTGACGTCTCCGGTGGACGGCTCTTTGGTGCCATGGGCTGCGCAAGGCGTCCTACTGCTTAACACCTGCCTCACCGTTGAGGCAGGTCGCCCCGCAAGCCATGCGCAGCGCGGCTGGGAGGCTCTCACCCGTGCCGTGGTCAAGGGGGTTGCCATGCAACCGCAGGCTGTGGTCTTTATGCTTTGGGGTGCCCATGCGCAGGCCATGGGCACTGTGATTAAAGCGGTCGATGCTCAGTCAAATCATTTGATTTTGACCGCCAATCATCCTTCTCCGTTGTCAGCGCTTCGCCCACCGACGCCCTTCCTGGGGTGTGGTCACTTCAGCAAGGCAAACAGTTACCTCCAGCAGAAAAAACGCACGCCTATCGCGTGGTGAAGCACATGTTCAAATATAGTTTGACGCGAACTCAAAATTTCATGGCATAATTTGAGGCTTATTGTGGAGAGGTGGCCGAGTGGTTAATGGCAGCAGACTGTAAATCTGCCCTCTTACGAGTACGCTGGTTCGAATCCAGCCCTCTCCACCATTAATAAAATGATGAATTGTTGGCCTGAGTAAAGTGGGTGTTTGGAGATGAGTCACCAAGCACTTTTGTGCGGGGTTCGTATAGTGGTAATACCTTAGCCTTCCAAGCTAAAGCGAGGAGTTCGATTCTCCTACCCCGCTCCAAGAAAATTAGGCCAAGCAAGTTTTTGATTTGCTCTCAGTGAATCAATAAAGCCCATTTGGCTCAGTGGCAGAGCACTCCCTTGGTAAGGGAGAGGTCCCGGGTCCGATTCCCGGAATGGGCACCAAAAATTTTTGGTGCGTTAAAAGTGTTTTACGCACTTTGTTGATTAATTAATTGGTCCATTACTTTTCGGAGTCTGAAAATGGGAAAAGAAAAATTCACGCGTACCAAGCCCCACGTGAACGTGGGCACGATTGGCCACGTTGACCACGGCAAAACCACGCTGACCGCTGCGATCACGACGATCTTGGCTTCTAAATTTGGCGGAACAGCCAAAGGCTACGACCAGATCGACGCTGCGCCTGAAGAGAAAGCGCGTGGCATCACGATCAATACATCGCACGTTGAGTACGAGACCGCTAATCG
>JBAQDW010000228.1:0-16076 GCA_049286445.1 Rhodoferax sp.
GTCATGCCACAAACCCGCCAGATAGGCCCAGCGCTGCGCGAGTTCGGCCTTGTCAAAGCTTTGAGAAAATTCGCCCGCGAGTCCAGCCACTGCTTGCAGATGCTTGACCAGCAGGTGACCACCCGAGTGCGCCAAGGATTCAGTCATGCGTCACGTCTCCCTGAATTTTTATTTGTTGCGGATAAGCATAACCGCAGCGATAGCCGATCAACCGGGTCATCCGCTTTGATGCACAGCGCAAAACTTTGAATGAAATCGGCCTCTAGCCCATGATCTACATGCGCAAGCAGCTACTTAATCAGTAGCAAAAATATACTACCCCTCTCCTACCACCACTGTGGTGCAATGAAACGAAAATTGGTCCGCTCTACAAAGGAAGTTCATGAAACACTCGCATTCCATTTGGCGCGCTCTGTCAGGATTCATCCTGGCCAGTGCGCCTCTGCTGGCTTTGGCCCAAACCACGCCCGAACCCGTGGGCTATGTCAAAACAGTCACCGGTGAGGCCTTTGTGGTCACAGCCAGCCAATCGGTGAAGGCGCAGCCTGGCACGGCGGTGTTGTTGGGCAGTTTGCTCAAGACCAGCAAAGCGTCGTCCATGGGGGTGACGTTCAAGGACAACACGCTGATGTCGTTTGGGCCGGATACCGAGATGTCGGTGGACGAGTACCTGTACGCCCCCGCAGAAGGTGACCTGAAGTTGAGCACCCGGCTGACGCGGGGCACCTTGAATTACGTCTCCGGCGTGATTGCCAAACTCAAGCCCACGGCGGTCACGGTTAAAACGCCCACCGGCATCATTGGGGTGCGCGGAACCCAGTTTGTGGCCAAAGTAGAGGATGCGCAATGAAAGCCAAAATGAACCACGGAAAAACCACCTTGGTGTTGGCGCTGGTGGCGCTGTTGAGCGCGTGTGCAGCACCCGTCTCTTACGTGGCGCTATTGACCAGCCCGGACGGAAAGCTGGGCCAAGTGACGGTGACGGGGCCACAGGGGTCCCAAGTGCTGACCCGTGACAACACGGCCACCACATTGGATGGCAAAACGCCTCCCTATGAGGTCACGCCCAAGCAGCTTCAGGCCGATTTTGGCGCGGCTCTGGCCGCCCGCGCGCCCTTGCCTGAGCAATTTTTGTTGTACTTCAGTCAGGGCAGTGAACTAACCCCAGAGTCCAAGCAAGTGCTGGCGGGGGTGTTAGAGCGTGCCAAAGCTCGCGCGTCGTTGGATGTGTCAGTGATTGGCCACACCGACACGCAGGGTGCGAGTGCGGCCAATCAGGCGCTGGCCCTGCAACGCGCCACGGCCATGGCGGCGCAGCTTCGGGCTTTGGGCCTGCAGGATGCCGTGATGGTGGTGGAGTCACACGGCGAAAACAATTTGCTGGTGCCCACCGCCGATAACGTGGCCGAGGCCCGCAACCGCCGGGTGGAGATCACGCTGCGCTGACCGGCCGCTTCACTTTTCGCTCAGCACAATCAAGTCACCTGACTCGCCTTGGCGCAGGCGCGCCAGGTGCAAAACGACGAGCGGGTCGAGCGGGTGGCGCGCCGCCAGTGCCTCAAAGTGAGCCCGTGCCGCCGCCGGGGGACCTTGCCGCAAGGCTTCAAAAGCGACCGCGTAATCTGCTGGCGAGGCACACGCTGTAGCGTCCATGGTGGCGACGGGCTCAAAGGCATGCAGGGCTGCCGATTTGCCTTTGAGCAACAGGCGGCCCACCGGGCGAACGCTGACATTGCGGCAGCCGTCCAGAATGGCCTGCGACACGCAGACCCGGGTTCCCAGATGTTTGTTGACACTTTCCAACCGGGCGGCGGTGTTGATGGGGTCGCCCAAGGCGCGGTAGTCAAAGAAATTTTGACCGCCAAAATTGCCCACGATGACCTCGCCACTGTGCACCCCAATACGCGTTGATCCCCAGGGCAGCCCCCGGGCTTGTTGCTGGCGGGCGTAACGGGAGGCAAAGGCGTGCATGTCCAGCGCACAGTCCAAGGCGCGTTGGCGGTAATCGGCCTGCGGTACGGGGGCAGAAAACATCACCACCAAGGCGTCACCCATGAAACGGTCTAGTGTGCCTTCGTGTTTGAAGATGATGGTCAGCATGGCGTCCAAGTAGGCGTTGATCACGCTCACAATCTGGGCCGGGTCGCTGGCCTCAATCATGCTGGTGAAGCCTGCCAAGTCGGTGAAGACGAAGCTGCACTGCTGGCGTTTTCCACTCAAGACCAGTTGCTCGGGGTGGGCCATGAGGTGCGCCACCCGATTGGGTGACACGTAACGCGAAAAGGCTTGGCGCAGCCAACGCTGCTGGCGTTCGGTCTTGCGGTGACGCACTCCGCTGGCCAGCCCAAAGGTGAGCAGCACGGCCAGCGCCGGGTTGATGGCGTCCAGTAACCAGCGTTCATGCAAAAAGGCCCACCAAGCGCCTGCCAACAAAGCCATGGCGAGCACCCCCGCCAGCGACGCCGACCAGCGAACCGGCGCGCGCAAGGCCACCACGCCGGTGACCAGCATGCTCAGCAGCAGCGCCAGCCCCTCAACCCCTCGCGCCCACGCCGGGCGCAGCAGGTGCTGCCCCGAGAGCATCTGGCTCAGCGCCATGGCCTGGGCCTGAACCCCCGGCATCAAGTGCCCCAAGGGGCTGCTGCGCACGTCCATCAGCCCGGCGGCGGTACTGCCAATGACCACCACCTGGCCCTTCAGCTGGTCCTGCGTGAGCTGCCCTGAGAGTACCTGGGCGGCAGGCACCAACAAGCCCGGCAGTTGCTGGCCAAAATCTAGCCAAATTTCGCCTTGCGCTGTGGTGGGCACGGTGAGGGCCCCAATGCGAACCTCTTGCACACCCGCTTCGTTGCTTCGCACGAGGTAGTTGCGTGCGCCTTGGGCAACCCGCAAGGTCTCAGCACTCAAGCTGGGCACCCATTGCCCGTTGAGGCGAAGCATGAGCGGCACCCGGCGCAACACGCCATCCGCGTCAGCCGTGAAGTTCATGGCCCCTAGTCCATCCGCCTGTGCAGACAAAAGCGGCAAGGGCCAGACAGCGCTGGCAAACTCAAGCGCTTTTGCGGGCTGTGGACCTGAGCTGACAACGCGAAAAGGCAAGGCGGGCTGCTGCGCCCTGGCAGCGTCCAAGTGGGGGGCCGCGCTCTGGGACAAACTGCTCCCCAGTACCACTCCCGCGCCGCTCAACGCCTGGGCCAGTGCCAGGTCGGGGTCCGGCAAAGTTTGCAACACGGCATTGGCGGGTGCGCTTTGCCAGAGTTTGGCCATGGCTTGGGGCGCCGTGCGATCGGGTTCGGCCAACAAGACATCGAATGCGATGGCACGCACACCGGCCTCTTGCAGGCGCTGCACCAGCGCCATCAGCCGGGTGCGTGGCCAAGGCCATTGCCCGTAAGCGGCCAAGCTGGCCTCGTCCACGTCCACCACCCGCACCACGTCAGGTCCCGCTTGGCGAGGTTGCCAGCGCTGAAACTGGTCAAACTGGGCGACCCGCAATTGACTCAGGACAATGGGGTCCGTCACCCACAGGGCCAAGGCGGCGGCCAGCACACCTCCCAAGACAAGCAGCGATGAGGTGTTGGTAAAGGCCGAAAGAACCCGCCGCATGCTCAATGACCCCTCAGTTGAGGTTTGTCCAGCTCGTCTTGCAGCATTCGCGTGAGCTGCACCAACCTTTTCAGTTTGACGGTGTTGTCACGCAGTCGTTCGGCCATGCGCAAGGCCATGGCCATGACCATTCGAGCGCCTACCTCGGGATGTTCCGACAGCAAAGCGAGCATGCCAGGCCGATCCAAAGTAGCGCAATACAAGGGGGTACTGGCAGTGCAAGATGCGGACCTGGGCGATCCGTCCAACAAGGCCAACTCACCCAACATGCTGCCGGGGCCGAGCACTGTCACCGTCATGGGGTCGTCACGCGTGTACTCGCTGGACTCCACCACCACCTCGCCGCGCACCACAAAAAACATGAGGTCTGTGTGGGTGACGTCACCTTCGTGAATGAAAACGGTGCCCTGCACTATGTGCTGCGGGCGCATGTGACTGACCACCAGACGGGCCTGCGCCACACTGAGCGGCATCCAAGTCACGGCGCTGGAAAGAAGCACGGCAGCGTCCTCTTGGGTAGGAAAGGCATGGCGCGACTGGGGCTCGACTCCCGCAAGAGACCACTGAGGCCGTGACGAACGCCACCGTTGGAAAAGGGCTTTGAACATGGCAAAAAAAACGGCAATGGCGAGACATCACCGCAAACATGAAAATGAATCGAAGTAGAACATAAGCACTGTGCAACGCGTGTTGACACACCGGTTTAGACTGGCGACCCCGAACACTAATGCCGCGACTGGGCCACAATAAACCTATGAACTTCGCTCCCCTGATTGAACTGACCCGTGGTGGCACTTCAGAGTGCTTTCACTTTGGCGCTATTGCCGTTGTAAACACTCAGAACCAATTGCTGGCGCATGTCGGTGACCCGCATTGGCTGACCTTCTCTCGCTCCACCTTGAAAGCGCTGCAAGCCTTGCCGTTTATGCAGGCGGGTGGGCACCAACAGTTTGGCTATTCCTCCGAGCAGCTGGCGCTGCTGTGCGCCAGCCACAACGGCGAGGCCATGCATGTGGCGACCGCGCAAAGCATGCTGGACCAAGCCGGGCTGACCTACAAAGCGCTGCGTTGTGGCTGCCATGTGCCCAGCCTGTTTGCCACCCTGGAGCAAGCGCCTCCAGCCGACTTGGTGTTTGACGAACGCCACAACAACTGCAGCGGCAAACACGCCGGCTTTCTGTCTTACTGCGTACAGCATGGCTTGAGCTTGGACGACTACATCGACCCCAACCACCCCTTGCAGCAAGCCATTCGGCGCGATGTCGCGCGTGCGGTGGGCATGGATGAGCAAGACTTTCGCATGGGCATTGACGGCTGCTCCGCACCCAATTACGCCATGCCCTTGTCTCGTTTGGCTTACGGTTACGCGCGGCTGGCCAGTGGTGAGCGGGACGGCCAGTTTGGCGCCAGCTTTGCCGCCCTGAGCGAGGCCATGACCACCCACCCAGACCTCGTCTCGGGCACGGGCCGCAACGACCTGGCTTTTATGCGGGCCGGGCGCGGTGACTGGGTGACCAAAGTGGGTGCTGATGGCGTTCAAGTGGTTGGCAGCAAAAGCCGGGGCGAAGCCTTGGCCATCAAGATCATCGACGCCAACAAGCCCGCCCTGTTTGCCGCCACGGTGGAGGCGCTGGATCAACTCGGTTGGCTGGACGACGCACAGCGCGCTGAACTGGCGCCTTGGCGGGCCGCCACGCTCAGTAATGTGCGTGACATGACCGTTGGCGAACGTCGCCCGGTGTTTCAATTGCAAACCAAGTAAGCCCTGTGCGGCGGGTGCGGTCTGCAACCTCTGTGCTTTTTTTGATACCGACCTGGAACCGATATGAGCAAATTATCCCTGCTGGACCTGGCCTTTTTCATCGCTGAATCTGACGCCAGCCCCAAACACGTGGGCGGCCTGCTGCTGTTCAAAAAACCCGCGAAGGCGGGTGCCACCTTCGTCAAAAAGCTGTACCAGGAGTATTTGGCGCTGACTGATGTGAAGTCGCCCTTCAACCGGGTGATTCACTTTTCACTCACCGCGATGCCGCACTGGCGAACCTTGGACAGGGTGGACTTGTCGCAGCATATTTTTTACCACAAGCTCCCCAAAGACGCGAACGACCGAGAGGCGCTTTACGCCTTCGTGTCTCAGCTCCACACACCACGACTGGACCGCAGCAAACCGCTGTGGGAGATGCACGTGATTGACGGGCTGCCCAATGGCACGTTTGCGCTGTATCAAAAAATGCACCACGCCGTGGCCGATGGCGTGACCATGGCACGCTGGACGGCGCAAGGGCTGGCCACCAGTGCGGATGACCTTGAGTTAAAGCCGGTATGGACGGTTCGCCACGGTTCTGGCAGCGCGCTGCGTGTACGCCATAAAACAGAGGTAATGCAAGATGCCTGGACGCAAGTCACTCGCCAAAGCAAGCGCGCGCTTGGCATTGGGCGCTTGGCCACCATGCTGCTGCTTGAGAGTGTCAAACTCACCAAAAATGCCATTGCACTGCCCTTTTTGGCCAGCGCCGACACGCCCCTAACCGGGCAGGTCACGGCGGGTCGGCAATTTGCCACCGCAGCGGTGTCCATGGCGCGGGTCAAACACATTCGAGAGCGCACCCGCTCCACCCTCAACCACGTGGCCCTGACCTGTGTGGACGCCGCTCTGCACCGCTACCTGAAAGACCAAGGCGTGGCGCTAGAACGCCCCATCACCCTTCACATGCCGGTCAACTTGCGCCAAGAAGGGGAAAAATCAGCGGGTAACAAAATTGGCATCATTCAAGTCGAACTCTCAGCGCCCACGGACGACCCGTATGTGCGTCTGCGCAACATCGGGTTTTCGCTGCGCAATGTACGCACCATGATTGACAGCGTGAGCCCGGACGCGATTGAGTCTTACACCTTGATCACCGGAGTGTTTGGCCAGCTGGCCGAAATGATGAAACTCAGCGACCGCTTGCCACCCACAGGCAACACGCTGGTGTCCAACGTACCGGGGCCGGCCCACACCTTGTTTTTGAAAGGCGCGCGGATGCAGGAGATGCACCCCATCAGCACGCTCCCGCCCAGCAACCTGCTCAACATCACCCTGTTCAGCTACGCCGACGAGTTGTACTTTGGGTTGATTGCCACAGACGAATTGCCCAACCTGGCGCGTCTTGCCGACTATTTAACAGAGGCCTTCACTGAGTTGGAAGGCTGCGTGCGTGAGGCGCATGCTTAACGTCACAACGTCTGACTTAAGCCCCGTTGGCGACTGACAGCATGGGCTTGTCATGGGCCAACGATTTGGCGGCTGGCGCGGCACCAAACAGAATCTCGCCGGTTAGCTGCCCGCCTTCTTCAATCACCACCTTGCCATAGCGAATTTTGCCGCTGACCTTGCCGGTGGCGTAAATGGTCAGCTTCTGGCGTACCGTCAAATTGCCATCAAACTGACCATGAATTTCCGCAATATCAATTTCAGCCGCGCCTTTGAACGCGCCATGCTCTGAGATTTGAATCACCCGCGAATCCATGGTCGCCTCGACCAGCCCTTCAACCACCAAGGTGTCGCAATCGGTGATCTCAACCCCTTTAAGTTTGATGTTCGGCCCGACCGTGAGTTTGCTACCGCCTTCTGGCGCCTGGGTGGTGTTGGTGTTGCTCGCGGGTGCCGCTACCGCTGCCGACTGCGTGACCGGCATGCCCGTGGAACTGTAGGTGGAGGCAGGGTGGGTGCTGGTAACGTGGCGGGGATTGGATACCTCAGATTCGCGTTTATTGAAGAAGCCGGGAGTGATTGCCATGAAATTTCCTTGAAAAACCCATGGTAGTTTTTCCCCTCGCCCAAGTCTCCACTGCTTATGCAAGTTCAGTAACAGAATACAACCTCACTCGCCGCACAGTTCGATGCTTTGCGACTCAGGGCTGAATCGCCTCACACAACCCTTGGGCCGGCTGGCGCGCCCACATTTCAAGCTGGGCCCACAGCCATTGCAGACCATCTTGCTGAGTACTTTGTCCGATGTGAGCGCCTTGCAAACCGTGGTCTGCGCCCGATAAACGCAGGTCACACACCGGAGCGATGCGATGGCGTGATTGTTGAAGAAACTGTTCATACGCCTGAACCGGAACCAAAGCATCGGCGTCACCCCACACCCGAAGCAGGGGCCACGGCGCCTCCAGCAATGGCCCATTCAAGGACCACTTCCAAAAGTCGCGCCAATAGCGAAGGGTGCGTCCTTCTTTGACAGTCGCATCACTCGCATCGGACGCTTGGGCCTGGTCGAGTGCATTCCAAGCGGCAACCTGCCCCAGTCGTTGGGCCTGAAGAGCGCCGGTTTCACGGGGGTCGAGTCCGGGCGCAGAGATCATCACCACGCCGGCCAGCGCGGGCACTTCGGCTGCTAAATAAGGCAATAACTCAGCCCCTTCAGATATTCCAATCAGCAACGTGGGCAATGGCGGGTCAGGTGAATTGGTAGAAGTCTGTGCGTTAAAGAAATGCGTTTGCAACGCGGTTCTTGCATCGTCACGCCAGCCGGAGAGGTTGTCATTTTTCATAAACTCTGACGAACATTCGGCGGCAGCACCTGCCGTGGTGTCGGCACCCGACTTGTGCAACACCAGTAACTCCGCGTGCAGCATGCCAGCAAAAAACTGCGCTGCAAAAGGGAGCCATCCGGTGCAGCCAGAGCCCGGCACCACGATGGCACGGTAACGCACGGGCGGGAAAAGCGCCGTTCGCATGAGCACCGACAGCACGAGATCATTGCGAGCGCTGGGCAAACTGCTCAGTGTCCACCCCGTGGGCACCCCAGGTGAGATGACTCTGGGGGAGATGAACTGAGCAGAAGCTTGTTTGGCCAACAGCAGCCCTACCAGCAACAGCGCGCGAGAGGTGTGACGATTCAAAGTGCCAAACGGTGCTACACCCAGCGCGAGCTGTGAAACCGGCCTACCGCAAAATCATGACCTGATCGGCGGGCTGGGCCTGCGGCCCTCGTTGCACCGAAGGCGCAGATTGTTCGGGCCCCCCTTGCACGCCAGAGCGAACACCGCGCGCCATATTCGGATCGGAATAACCCAGCTGGTCGACAAATTGTTCGTACACATTCCGCGCCAGGCTCTGCGATGTTTCGCGCATGACCTTGGCCCGATTGGGCGGCATCACATCACCCCGGTTTGACAAAATTTTGGTGTCATTGCCCGCACCTTGCGCCGAAAAGGCGGCCTTGATCTCAAAGGTCTTGGTATTGATCAGGGTGAAGTCAGCTAGCAAGTCCAACCCGTACTGCATCGTGGCACTGGTGGTGCCTTGTAGCGGTGAAAACTGGTCGCGAAACTCAACGCTCGACAGCGTGCCAAACAGCACATAGTCGGCACCGCTGAACTCGCCTTTTTTGATGCGTGCAATGATGTCGTTGACTTCGGGCTGGCGCACCAGCTTGGCCAACTTTCCGGTCTGAATCTGGTTCAGTGCCTGCTCGGCCTTGGTGGGTTGGGGTGTGCCACCATCAAAGCCTTTGCCTTGTACCAGCCGGAATGCCGTGCCCTTGAGCAAAGCGCCCTTAATGTCATTGGTGAATGAACCCAACTCACGCTGCTCAATGTAGCTGTAACTGCCTGCCACATACGTCCCGCTGGCTTGGTAGTTGGCTGACGCGCTGGAGCGATTGGCCTGAAACTGTCCGCTTTCTTTGAAGGTGGCGGCTTCAAAGTACTGCGATACAGCTTGGGTGTAAGCGAGGTCTGTCACCGCAATTTTGGGCACTGCTTGGGCTTGCACCGTAGAAATCAGGCCCGACGATAGCGCCAGCGCCACAACAGTGGAAAGGAGAGTGCGTCTGTGCATGGTGCGCCCCTGTTCAGCGTTTGCTGGTTTTGCGAATTTCTTTTTCATCCTGCCATTCGATGGCACCCTCTTCCACGTCAATCATCTTGAGCGTGAACTTGTAAAACACATCCTTCGTGTTGGCGTTTTGTTTGACGATACTGGTCAACTCGCCCTCTAAGGTGTATTTGGCCGCCGCCATGTTCCCGACCTTGGCGGTGGTGCTTTGCTTGTATAAACCACTTTGATTTTGCCGCTGCAATTCATCAACGCCTTGTTGCATTTCAGCGATAGAACGTACAAACCGCACCTTGCCCGATTTGACGAGTGTGGTTTGAATAGAGTTCATAACATTGGTGGTGTCAATGTATTCACTGGTCTTGTTTTTGACCGTGGAAATCGTCACGTTCGGGCGACCCTGGAAGATGCCGGTTTCCAACAAACTTCCAACCATTTTTTCTGCAATCATCTGCAAATCTGAGGACCCAAATTCGTTGGTAACGAGTTCCACCGCTTTGGCATCACCATAGTTCACTTGGCGATCCAGACGCACCACGGGGGACGTCAGACGTTTGGTGTCACAGGCGGTCAAGCCTAGCGTGGTGCAGAGCAGAAGGAGCGATAAAGTTAGACGTGTCATGGTGCGTTTTCCAAAAAATAGCGTGGGGAGGTGGATGCGGTTTAAGCCGGCTTTAGCGGGACTCAACGTTCAATTCAAGGCGGAAATCGGTGGCGACGGATGAAGGTGCGACACTTTTCACCGTTTGTTGAGCCTGGCCCAACAAACCCATTTGTTTCCAAGACTCTCCATCTCCCACCTGATTGCCCACAGTGTCGAGCCAGCGAAAGCGGTAGAACAAGGTTCGATCGGTGTTGCCCATATTGGTCAGGTCCGCCTGAACAATCAAGATATCGTTGCGCCGGACCACTCGAATTTCAGGAATCCGCACCCCATTGGCATCACCACGCAGTGCCACTTTGGCAGCGATTGCGGGTGAAGTGCCTGGGTCGTGTTGCGCATGGGCTGACAGGGCCAGTGAGGTGGCCAGTGTGAGCAGCAGTTTCGTTAAAACGTTCATGATTCAAATATCCCAAGCAAGGGTTAAGGTGCAACTTTGACCGTCGCAGCTGGCACGGTTGCCGTCGATTTTTTTGCCACTTTGGCAGCCGGTTTTTTAATCACCCGTTGTGTTGCCGGGGTGGCGATCGCGGGCTTGACTTCCATCATCGCTGCGGTAGGAGCGGCTGCAATGTGACCAAAGCTGCCCACATTGCCCATGATGACGCTCTGGTTGTAGAGGCGCACAGGCACGAGGGCGTATTGGCCACTGATGTTGACACTGGTATCAAAGCTGCGGCCATTGACTTCAATCTTGTGTTCGCCCTCTGGCAAGTAACCTCGCGCGATATACACCCGGCCAGGCAGCATGCGCCACAGGCGGTCATCGGCCTGCTCCGTCACAGTCGAGGCCACCATGCCCATGACGGCACCCAACATCCCTGCATTTTTTTGCAACTGGTCTTGCATCACACCTTTACCAATGGCACGCGTCACCCCCCGAAACACCATGCCCGGCATTTCGTCCTTGAGCGCACGACGCGCCATGACATTGACATCAACGACTTTTTCCAGTTTGAAATCGCGTCCTGCCACCGATAACTTGCTTAACAGCGCGTCATTGGAGGGTTCAATCGTGGGGTACGACATGCTGACGGTGCGAATGCCGCCCCCTGTGGGCACCGGAAGTGTGAAAGCTTTGGGTTTGCGTGCTGGGGCGTCGCCTGCTTCGATCACGAACAACACATCGGTCATGCGTTGCTTGCGCTTGTGCGTGAAGCTGGTGCGGTCGTCCAAGCCCCGCAAGCCTTCTTCGAGTACCCCTGTGTCCGGCTTCAGTTCAATCGCTTTTCGGTAACCCGGCGCGGCCAACCCTGGCTCATTCAATACCTCGTACAAATAACCAGCAAGGTAATGGCTTAAAGCGTTTTGGTAGCCATTTTTCAAGGCCAAAACTTCAGGATCATTAAGCGTTTCTACGGGGTAGCCGTTAATCTCCTTACCCACCGAGCCAGCCCCTTTGGCCTTGGCTTCTTCTTCAGCAGCTGCCGTTTCTTTGGATCGGAATTCGGCAATCACGGCTTCTCGTTCGTGAGTGCGTTTGATATCCACGCGGGCATTTTCCATATCGCCGGCGGCGACCCGGTTCAGCGCCAACCGTGTTGTCAACCACACCTTTTCGTAGTCTTGGCCTTCGTATATTTTGAGCCGCTCACTGATCATGGCCGCACCCAAGGTGGACATCAATTTGTCGGGGTGGACCTTTGCCGTGTCCTCCCACTCTTTGACCTTTACGTCGGCCAAAAGAAAGGCGTCTGTACTTTCCTTGTAGTTGCGATTCAGTCTCAACAACTCTCCGCGTTCCAGGTTGTAAAGCAGCGCGCTTTGTTGATCTGCCGTGGTGGCCGATGCCTCCAATGCTTGCAACGCAGCAGGAATGCCACCCGTTTTTTGTGCACTCTGCACCTGACCCGTCAACTCATCGTGACTATTCAGGGTAGCGCAGCCTGACAGGGCCAACGCAACACCGAACGCCGCCAAATAACGAGGTGGACTTTTTATACCCATCAGTGACTCCCTGTCTTAAAAGATAAATTTGGGCGTGATTATGGATGATCGTCCTTACAACAAATAAGGGATTTGACTTTGGCACGCGGCAGGACAAATCGCTCACCGCAATTCCCGATAATGGGACTTTCAGCTTGACCCGCCATGACCCGCTCTACCCCCCTCCCCCATGTTGTGATCGTCGGCGCGGGCATTGTGGGGGCGGCGACGGCGTACTACCTGACGCTGGCGGGCGCGCGCGTGACTTTGCTGGAGGCGCAGACCCCGTCTTCAGGGGCCACCGGGGCCTCTGATGGGGCGGTCTCTGTCGCCAGCAAACGGCCAGGCACGATGATGCAGCTTGCCCGCGAGGCGCGGGATTTGTACGCGCAGCTGGTGAAAGACCACGTGTTGGCGGGTGCCTTTCACACCCGACCGACCTATTTGTTTGCCCGAACCCCCGAAGAGGTGACCCTGATTCATACCCAGGGCAATGACTTGGCGGGCGCGGGAGAACCGACCCTCGCCCTCACGCGCTTAGAGCTGTTGAACCGAATTCCGGGCTTAAGTGAGCGGGTGCTGGCTGGGCTCAAGGTGCCCAATGACGGCCACGCCATTGGCTACCAAGTGGTGAGTCGCCTGTTGGCTGCTGCTGGCGTGTCGCCCCAACGCCACACCCCTGTGCGTCGCTTAGCGGTAGCCCATGGCCGCGTGATTGGGGTGGAAACTGACGCGGGGCGTTTGCTGGCGGACCGCGTGGTGGTGGCAGCAGGCATTGACTCTGGCCCCTTGCTGGGGCTGAGCGATGTGATGATTCCCCGCAAGGGGCAACTCGTCGTGACCGACCGGGCGGCTATGGGGGGTGCCGCTTTTCCCGGGCCACTGATGTCAGCGGGCTACCTGGCTGCCAAGCGCGCCATCTCACCGGGCCAAAGCAGCGTGAATCTGGTGATTGACCCGCTGGCCACCGGCCAGTTTTTGATTGGCAGCAGCCGGGAAGAGGGCTTGACTGACCGGCAGACCGATGTGGTCACCGTCTCCGCCATTCTGCGAGAAGCATTGAGCATTTACCCCGCGTTGGCACGCCAGCGCGTGGTGCGTACCTTTGCAGGCATTCGCGCCAGCACGCCAGACGGGCTGCCGATCGTTGGTCGGCATCCCACGTTGGAAGGTCTGATCATCGCCACGGCCATGCAAGGCGATGGCATTTGCTTGGGTCCTTTGGTCGGCGGCGCGGTTGCCCGCTTGGCCTGCGACCTGGAGCCCACGCAAGACTTATCGGCCCTTTCCCCTTTGCGATTCGCGATGGGCCCTGTTGCCAGCAACTGACGAGCGCTTAGTCGCCATTGAATGCGGCAAGGGCGCTCACGGACACCGGGCGCAGCGGCCAACGGGGTACGCCACCGGCAAGGTCTGCCGGGTCAAAGTTCACTGAACTTTCGGCAGCCAGCCGGGCCACATGGGCCGCGCAAAAGCGGCCCTGGCACACCCCCATACCGAAGCGACCCACCAAACGAATCTCTCGTGCCGAATGCGCGCCTTGCAAGGCATCCAAATCGACGCGACGAAGCCCTTCGCAGCGGCAAATAACGGTATCCACTGCAGGCGGCAACACAGGCGCGGCGCACAGCGTTGCCATCGCGTACTGGGTTCGCCGCGCCGCCGCAAGAAGCCCTTCAAGCCCTCGGTCAGCCACCGGGATGCCGAGTTCGCGCGCCACCGTATGCGCGGCGCGTTGACCGTCGCTGAGTGCCCCATCGGCACCCAACACCTCTCTGCAGTCACCCGCCCGCACGACCGGCACGCCGGCGGTCTCCTGCGTTGGCAGTCCGTGGCTTTGCGGCACCAAACCGTCATGCAAGGCAAGGTGGCGCACCCGGTGCTGCTGGGTGCGGCCATCGCCATGCTGGCACGTCACCAACAACCCTTCTGGCCCCTCCGCCACGGCCATGACCGCCCAACCCTGCAGGTAGGGCACACCCGCCCGCAGTAAGCGCACGCCGTAGCCGATGGCATCTTTGATATTGGCCACTGAGCGCAATCCATCGAGCGTCAGTTGCGGGTGCTGCCACGCCGCGCGAGCGGGCTGGCCCCGCTCCAGCACCGCCACCGGCGGGTTGCCCGCAGCGGCCAACTGGGCCGCCAGTGCAAAGGGCAAGGGACCCGTGCCTGCCACCAGAATCGGTCCTTGCGGCGCGCACCCGGTTTCTTTCATTTGAACTTGCAGTCCGCCGGCTGTCGTCACGCCAGGCAGCTCCCAGCCGGGGCGCGGCATCACCACCTCCATGGCACCCACCGCCAGCACCACCGCTTTGGGGCGCACCGACACCACCCGTGCGCCCGCCCGGTCATCCAGCAAAAATCGTCCGCCGCCATCGACCCCCAAAAAGACGGTTTCGTAGTGGGTGCGAATGCGGTCTCCGGCTTGCACGAGTCGCGTCGCCAGGGTCGCCCAATGGCGACGGTGGCGCGCCACCACGGGCAGCGGGTTGACGCCTGGACCCACGTAGGCTCGGTGAATGGCGCCTCCCAGCCGGTCCCGCTGCTCGACCAACACCACACGCTGGCCCAGTGCGGCCAGCTCCGTGGCCGCCGCCACACCGGCCGGGCCGCCACCAATCACCAGCACATCCGGCTCAGTCATGGTCGATTACTTTCGCAAAAGGGGTGGCAAAGTCCAGCTGCATCCCAGCGCGGGCGGGGGTCAAGCAGGCTTCCACCGGGCTGCCTCCATTGACCGACACCAAACAGGCTTGGCACGCGCCAATGCCGCAAAAATAACGCAGCCGCAACCCTCCAATGGCCGGGCCAAAATCATGGATGCCTGACTGGCGCAAAGCGGCCGCAATGGTTTCGCCAGGGCGAAAAGACACGGCGGTGCCACGCCACTGCAGCTGCGCACTCACCTCCGTCATGGCAATGGGTCCGCCAAAGCGGCCCCTTCACCTTCACCCTGACCCACCATGTGCAGGGTGCGGGTGGGGAACGCCATCTCCGCCCCGTGGTGGGCCACGATGTCGGCGATGCGAAGCATCACGTCTTGCTTGACCTCATGGAATTCCACCCAGTTGGTCGTCGTGGTGAAGGTGTAAACCATGATGTCCAGCGAAGACGCTGCGAACTGGACAAAGTTCACAATCAAAGTTTGATCATGGGCAATGCCAGGGTGGTCGGTGAGCATGGCGCGTATATCGGTCACGATGGCAGACACCACGGCCACGTCGTCATAACGCACCCCAATTGTTTCGCTGATACGCCGGTGCGTCATGCGTGAGGCGTTCTCCACCGCAATCTGGGCAAACACCGCGTTCGGAACATACAAGGGGCGCTTGTCGAAGGTGCGAATGCGGGTGAGGCGCCAGCCAATCTCTTCTACCGTGCCTTCAATGTCTTTGTCGGACGAGCGAATCCACTCGCCCACCACAAAGGGGCGGTCCAGGTAAACCATCAACCCGCCAAAGAAGTTGGCCAGCAGGTCTTTGGCCGCAAAGCCAACGGCAATACCGCCAATGCCGCCAAACGCCAACACACCTGACACTGAAAAACCCAAACTTTGAAGCGCCACCAACACGGCCGTAATCAACACCGAGACGCGCATGAGTTTGCCAATGGCATCCACGGTGGTGCGGTCCACGCCTTCGCCTCGGGCTTCGCGGGCGGCCATCACGCCGTCCTGAACATTTTTGATGAACCGAATCAAGAACCAAGTGATGCAGCCAATCACGCCCACGGTACGCGCGGGGTCAACGGCCTCAAACAAAGCGGAATTGGTTTCAGCCTGAACAATGCGCGACGCAAAAGCAATACCCACAATCCAAGCCAGCGCCGTCACGGGCTTGCGCGCGGCAGAAACCAGGGCAAAGTCCCAAGGCGTGGTGGTCAAACGGGTGCGGTCTTCGAGCGTCTTGAGCATGCGGCGCAAGAAGAAGTTGAACCCAAATTTTCCATTAGCCTGTTCCAGTCGGGTGATGGGCGGTGAATTTGACCGGCAAATCGAACTGCGTGGCCTCATCCCAAAGCCCCTTCATCCACTGCCTGTGCTGCATTGCCATAGCCAAG
>JBAQDW010000229.1:0-5407 GCA_049286445.1 Rhodoferax sp.
GCGGTTTGAATCACGTCCAAACTGTGCCGATTGCGCTGCAGCACATGGCGCGTTGACAGTTGCAAACGCTGCGTCACCGAGGCCAGCCGACCCTGCTGGCGGGCCATCAGCGCGGACGGACGCCCGATGCGTGCCGCCGCGACATCCAAGCGCTGATTTTGCTGGTCCAAATGGCGCAACACGGTGTCGTCCAGGCGCTGGGCGAAAAGGTCCAGCGCCTTCAGCCACACCTCACGCGGTTGGGACACCAACTCAGCGGCCGCCGTCGGCGTCGGGGCGCGCAAGTCAGCCACAAAGTCAGCGATGGTGAAGTCAGTCTCATGACCCACCCCACACACCAACGGCACGGGGCTGAGCGCCACGGTGCGCGCCAACTGTTCATCGTTGAAAGCCCACAGGTCCTCCATAGAGCCCCCACCGCGCACCAAAATGATGACATCAATGAGGGGTTGACTCTCGCCTCTTTTTTGTGACTTCTTTGGGGTTAAAACAGGCGCCAGCCCTTGACCATCCTGCGCGAGCACATACAAATTTGATAGCGCACCAATGATCTCCCTAGGTGCCTGACTGCCCTGGACTGAGGCAGGAGACACCACGACAGGAATATGCGGGACACGCCGCTGCAAGGCCGTCACCACGTCGTGCAAAGCGGCGGCTCCCAACGACGTGACCACCCCAATCCCACGGGGCATCAGCGGCAACGGACGTTTGCGGCCCGGGTCGAACAGCCCCTCGCCTTCGAGCTTGGCTTTGAGCTTCAGAAACTGCTCAAACAAAGCCCCCTGCCCGGCACGGCTCATGCTCTCGACGATCAACTGCAAATCACCCCGGGGCTCGTACACGCCCAAGCGGCCGCGCACCTCGACCAACTCACCGTCGCGCGGCGCAAAGTCAAGCGACACCGCCGCCCGGCGAAACATGGCGCAACGCAACTGCCCACTTTCGTCCTTCAGCGAAAAATAACAGTGACCACTGGCCGCCTTGGAGAAACCAGAGATTTCGCCCCGCACCGACACCGGGTTGAAGCGCGCCTCCAACGCGTCAGCAATGGCGCGGCACAGCGCGCCAACGGGCCACACCCGGGTGTCTGGCAGACCGGTTGAGCGCTCAAGCACGGACGAGTGCCCCATGCGCGTGACCGGCGCTGGAAAAAGGCTCACAAAGAGGAGGCGCGCTGTGCGGCGTCATCCGCGGCGCTTGTGGTGCCAAACGTGGCAGGAGGCGTGTTGATTTCATTGTGTTTTTTACTGCTTATTGGTGTCAACGTTCGGTCACAAGCTCTGCTGCGGGCCCGCAATAGAGCACTTCTGCCCGCCGTTCGCCACCGTTTCTGGGGGCCAATCGACCCACTTTGTCCGAGCGGTCGTTCAAACCAAGGGGGCCACCCGGTCAAAAAAGTGCATCGTTCATAATTGCAAAGCTTTTCATCTGCGCGGAGATTCACTTTGTTTTCAATCATACAAGCGGCGGGTTGGCCGATCTGGCCGCTTATTGCCTGCTCCATTTTGAGCTTAGCAGTGGTTATTGAGCGCTTTATCAGCCTCAAGACCGCCAAAATTGCGCCCCCTCAGCTGCTCGACGAGGTCTTGACCGTTTCCCGCACGGCGGTGCCGGCGCCAGATGTCGTCACCCAATTAGAAAAAAATTCCATGATGGGTGAGGTCATGGCCAGTGGCTTGAGAACACTCAATCTCAACCCCCGGTGCAGCGAAGAAGAGCTGCGTTCGGCCATGGAGAGTTCGGGCCGCCTGGTCGCTCACCGCTTGGAGCGTTATCTGAGCACCTTGGCCACGATCGCCTCGGCGGCACCTCTGATGGGCCTGTTTGGCACGGTGGTCGGCATGATCGAGATTTTTGGCTCTCAAGCCCCTGCCGGTGGCGCAGGCAACCCGGCGCAATTGGCCCATGGCATCTCCATTGCGCTTTACAACACCGCTTTTGGTTTGATGATCGCCATTCCGGCCCTGGTTTTCTGGCGTTACTTTCGCGCTCGGGTGGACGCCTATTTGCTCACGCTGGAAGTGGCGTCAGAGCGTCTGGCGCGCCACCTCAACACGTTGAGAAAGTGATGCGTTTCCGGTCCCGCTCCCGCTCGGGTGACGAGCCTGAGATCAACCTGATTCCCTTCATTGACGTGTTGTTGGTGGTGCTCATCTTTTTGATGCTGTCCACCACCTACAGCAAGTTCACTGAGTTGCAGTTAAAACTCCCCGTGGCCGATGCCGATGCGCAGCGCGATTACCCCAAAGAGGTGATCGTCACCGTGACCAGCGAAGGCGGCTACGCCGTCAACAAGGTTCCGGTGGAAGGACGCAGCCCAGAAGCTTTGGCGCTCGCGTTGACGGACGGTGCCAAAGCGGGCAAAGAGTCCGTGGTGGTGATCAGCGCCGATGCCAACGCCAAGCACCAGGCGGTCATCTCTGTGATGGAAGCCGCCCGCCGCGCCGGCATGAACCAGATCACTTTCGCCACCCAATCGTCGGCCCAAGCCGGGGCCAAGTAAGCCCTATGGCACGGGCCGGGTCCACCGCAGCGTGGCAGCGTGCGCTGACGCAGGCGTGGCTTCACCGGGGCGGGTTGGCTTGGGCGCTGTGGCCAGTGTCTCTCCTCTACCGCGCGCTAACCCAGCTGCGCCAGTGGCTTTACCGCGCAGGTTGGCTTCGCGCAGAACGTCTGCCGGTGCCCGTCATGGTGGTGGGCAATGTGATCGCGGGCGGATCGGGCAAGACGCCGGTGGTGATGGCGCTGGTGCAGCACCTGCAAGCCACAGGGCTGCGCGTGGGCGTAATTTCACGCGGCTATGGTCGCTCAAGCCATGATTGCCGTGAGGTCACGCCGGACAGCGCGGTGAGCGACGTCGGCGATGAGCCGGCCTTGATTCAAAGAACCACCCAAGCGCCCGTCTTCGTGGCCGCTCGCCGCGTGGAAGCGGCGCAGCAGTTGCTGGCTTGCTATCCACAGACCCAAGTCATTGTGTGCGACGACGGTCTGCAGCATCTGGCCTTGCACCGCGATTTGGAAATTTGCGTGTTTGATGACCGAGGCGTTGGAAACGGTTTTTTACTGCCCGCGGGGCCCCTGCGGGAGGCTTGGCCCCGGCCGGTTGACTGGGTGCTTCACACGGGCTCTCGTCCCGCGTTTTCCGGTTTCAGAGCACCGCGTCACCTGAGCCAGATGGCCACGAGTGCGAATGGCCAGCAAATACCCCTCAGCGCACTGAAACATCGAACGGCCTTGGTACAGGCCGACGCGAAACCCCTGCTGGCAGTGGCCGCCATTGCCAAACCGGACGACTTTTTTGACATGCTGCGCGCCCACGGCTTAACCTTGGCGCAGGCTCTGGCCCTGCCAGACCACTCATCTTTTGATAGCTGGTCACGCACAGATTGCGAGGGCTACCAGGTGATTTGTACCGAAAAAGATGCGGTCAAGCTGTGGCACCATCAGCCCGATGCCCTCGCCGTGCCCCTGGTGCTCACGCTGCCAGCTGAGTTGCTGCATCAGATTGATGCCCGCCTGTCGCACCTTTTGTCCCTCCATTGAGCCCCCGTTATCATTCCGCCATGGACACACGCTTACTTGAATTATTGGTCTGCCCCGTCACCAAAGGGCCCCTTACTTATGACCGGGAGAGGCAGGAGCTGGTTTCGCGCAGCGCCCGCCTCGCCTACCCGGTGCGCGACGGAATTCCCGTGCTGCTAGAGAACGAAGCACGCACGCTCAGCGACGAGGAACTCGGGCTTTGAGCGTTGTTATCCTGATTCCGGCCCGCCTGGCCTCGACCCGCCTGCCCAACAAACCGTTGGCAGACATTGCAGGGGTTCCGATGGTGGTGCGCGTGGCGCAGCAGGTCAGCCACCTGGCTCTGCACGGCGTGCCCCTTCGTGTGGTGGTGGCCGGCGACAGTGCGGCCATCATTGACGCCTGCAATCAACACGGTGTGGCCGCCGTTTTGACCCGCTGCGACCATCCCTCCGGCAGCGACCGTTTGGCCGAAGCCTGCCATTTGCTGGGCTTGAATGACGACGATATCGTCGTCAACGTGCAAGGCGATGAACCCCTCATTGACCCCGAACTGGTGCTCGCCGTTGCGCAACTGCTGACGCAAACCCCGAGCGCCAGCATGAGTACCGCCGCGCATGCGATCGACCAATTCACCGACTATGCCAATCCCAATGTGGTCAAAGTGGTGCTCGACGTGCATGGCATCGCCCTTTATTTCAGCCGTGCCATGATCCCCTTTGCGAGAGACCGGCCGCACACCCTTCCCAGCCCCGCGCCGTTGCGCCACATTGGGATTTACGGTTACCGTGTCGGTTTTTTACGGCAGTTCCCAACCCTCTCCCAAGCACCGCTGGAGATGGCTGAGTCACTGGAGCAATTGCGTGCGCTGTGGCATGGGCATCGCATTGCTGTACACGTCGCTCAGCAAGCGCCCGGACCCGGTGTTGACACGCCCGAAGACCTGGCCCGAGTTCGCCTGCTTTTCCTACCATAAAGCCGCCGCTGTGTAAGCTGGCCAGAAGCTGACGCATGCTATTCTTGAACAAAACAACGCATTGTTGCGGGCCTGCCAAACACGCCCCACACAGCGCTCAATTTTCAATCATCTCCCGAGGACACACATGAAATTGATCCTATTGGGCGCCCCTGGCGCCGGCAAAGGTACGCAGGCCACCTTCATTTGCGAAAAATATGGCATTCCGCAAATCTCCACCGGTGACATGTTGCGTGCGGCAGTGAAAGCCGGCACTCCCTTAGGAATCGAAGCTAAAAAAATCATGGACTCGGGCGGTTTGGTGAGCGATGAATTGATCATCAACTTGGTCAAAGAGCGCATTGCCCAAGCGGATTGTGCTGGCGGCTTCCTGTTTGACGGCTTCCCCCGTACCCTCCCCCAAGCGGATGCCATGAAGGCCGCCAACGTGAATTTGGACTTTGTGCTGGAAATCGACGTGCCGTTTGACGCCATCATTGAACGCATGAGCGGGCGGCGCTCGCACGCCGCATCAGGCCGCACTTACCACGTCAAGTTCAACCCCCCCAAAGTGGCCGGCGTGGACGACGTCACCGGCGAACCCCTGATTCAGCGCGAGGATGACAAAGAAGAAACTGTCAAGAAGCGCTTGGACGTGTACAGCGCACAGACCCGTCCCTTGGTGGACTACTACTCCGAATGGGCCAAAACCGAGCCCGCCAAAGCCCCAAAATACCGCGCCATCAGTGGCACCGGCACCGTAGATGAAATTACGGCGCGGGCATTTGAGGCACTGTCCAAGTAATTCCATTTTCAGATCGATAGGAGCTTAGGCGCGAAGCCGCAGACAGTGCAGACGCACGGCAAGGCGAAGCAAAAACAGATCCTCTTGGTATGGCGTTGGAATAACACGCCATTGAGCCTGCTGTG
>JBAQDW010000230.1:0-11810 GCA_049286445.1 Rhodoferax sp.
ACACCGGTTGCCCTGAACGCCAGCGCCCCGTCCACCCGCAGGTTGGCGGTGCCGGTGACGTTGATGGTGTTCAGGTTGTCAGCAGCAACAGAAACCACCGTAATCGCATCGAGGCGCGAAGCCGTGCCGGTCGAGTTGATGTTCAGGATTTCATAGCCTTCTGTGGCAGCAGATGCGATGGCGAAGGTGGTGTCCGTACCCGGCGAGCCTGCATTGCCAGACACATTCAAGGTGGCAGCGTCGGTGGTACCGGTCAGGGTGCCAGCCTGTGTTTCGACCGTCATGGTCGCAGTATTGCCTGCGGACATGTTGGTCACGCCGAAGGTGTTGACCAGAGGGGTAACGTTGCTGACCGTGGCGGATTGGTTGCTGGCATCGAAAATCAGCGTGTTGACCAGGGGGGCAATGCCGGTGAGGCTCGCCGTGTTGGTCGCAGCACCGGTGGAACGAATTTCCAGAACTTCCAGGCCATTGAGCACCGGGGAGACCGCGTTGTCGAACGCGGTAGCGCCGTTGGCCAGCGTCAGGGTCAGTTTGTCAGCCGCGCCGCCAGCGGCGTCAAAGCTGTCACCCAAGCCAATGGTGGTGCCAGAACCAGCCGCACCTTGGGCGGCACCGTCGAAGAACGCAGCGATGGTGTCGCTGGCTTCCGTGGTACGGCTTGTGCCAATGGTGCCGGTTGGGGTCACGTTGTCGTTGCCGGTGGTCATCTGGATGATTGCGGCGACAGGTGGTGCCGGTGCGTCATCGCTGGCGACGTTGGTGACGTTCAGCGTCACTTGCTGTGCAGCGGACGTATTGCCAGCGCCATCGGTGGCGGTCACGGTCAGCACGGTGCTGTTGGGCGCGACTTCAAAGTCGTTGGCAGCACCGGCCAGGCCAGCGGCGGTCAAGGTGATGTTGCCCGAGCCGTCAACGGCGTAGAAACCAGCAGCGTTGCCGCCAGTGATGTTGTAAGACACCACGCCGGTGTCGTCGGTGGCAGCGATCTTGCCCAGCACGGTGGCGGTGGTGCGGTCAGAGACCACGCCTGTGACGATACCTTCAGCGTAGCTGATGGTCTGGCCAGCAGTCACCACTGGTGCGGTGGTGTCAACCGTCAGAACACGGTTGACAACTGCAGCAACGTCGTTGCCAGGAGCGTCTTCCACAGGGTTGGTGCCGGGGGTGTAGGACACCGTGAGCACTTCGCCAGGCGTTGCAGCACGACCCAGGGTCAGCTCAACGGTGGTACCAACTACTTTCACGCTGGTCACAGAAACGGAACCACCACCCTGAATGCCAACCGTGAAATCGCTGATGGCGGGTGAACTGGTCAGGCTCAGGGTTTCGTCGTATGACAAAACAGCTTTTGTACCGTTAACAACGGCACCAGTGATGACAGGAGCGCGATCGTCCAGATCGGTCACGTTCAAGGTGACGTTGGTGGCGGTGGACACATTGCCGGCGGCATCGGTTGCCGTCACACCCAGTGTGAAGGTGTTAGGCGCTGTTTCGAAGTCGTTCGAGGCGATGGTCTTTGAAGCACCGGCAACGGTCTGTGTGATCTTGCCGGTGGCATCGATGGCAAACAAACCGTCGGTGTTGCCGGAGGTGATGGCGAAGCCAGTCACGCCTGTTGCGTCGGTGGCTGCCACGGTACCCAGCACAGCGCCAGCAGCCTGGTTTTCTGCGTAGGTGAAGGTTTGGGCCGCAGTGACTACTGGTGCCATGATGTCACTGGTGGTGTCGCTGATCACCACGGTGCTGCTGGCGGCTACGGCGCTGAAGTTGGCGTCGAGCAGCGACACTTTGAAGCCTTGGAAGCCTTCGGCACCGTCATTGGCCACTGGGGTGACGCTGAAAGTGGCTGTAGTTTGACCGGCAGCCAAGACAACGGTCTTGACCACATTGGCAGCAAAGTCAGCAGCGTCAGCATTGGTGATGCTTACGGTACCGTTTTTGTTGTCACCCGTGATCACGACCTGGAAGGTGCGATCAACCGTGGCGGTTGCACCAGCTGTCAGTGTGAATTCAGCTGCTGAGCCTTCAGCAACCGATGCCGCACCAGTAGTGAGCGAACCTGTGAAGGTAAGTCAAAAATCGATTGTTTTCAACGAGTTGCGGGTAGTTCGAGGGTGCCGTTTTGGCCTCACCCACCGCCGACCCAACTGCAAAAAGTATGCATTGCCCGGTTTTGCAATAGGAGCGGTCTTTGCCCAAGTCGATGGCCATAGCCTCACCCACTGCCCACCCAACCCACCGATGGATGGCATTGTGGGCGGGTGTGGCGGGGGTGTTTTCTCAGGCTGCCAGCAGGGGCAAATTGTCACCAGCTTTGCCGGGGTGCGCTGGACCTTTGGGTCAGTGCGCGGATACAGCGAACTTCAGTCCGGTTGCTTTCAGAACAGCAGACAAAGTTTTGATGGTCGGATTGCCACGCGCTGATAGCGTCCGGTAGAGCGTCTCGCGTGAAAGTTCCGCCTTTCCAGCCACATCAGCCATCCCGCCTCTGGCCTCAACGACCTTGCGAAGTGCTGTCAGATAGGTCTTGGGATCGTCGTCTTCACTGGCTGCATTGAGGTACTCAGCCGCAAATTCCGCATCTGCCAGCTTTGTCATTAACCAATCATCGTGTCGAACGCTAGTTTTCATTCTTACTCCTTTGTTGCCATTCATTCCAGCGACCAATGGCGCGACCAATGTCCTGATCCTGAGTGCGCTTGTCCCCGCCCTCACACAGCAAGACAACGCGCTTGCTTTCAATCGCGTAATAGACCCTGTAACCCGGACCCCAGTCCACGCGTAGCTCCCAAACCCCATCGCCCACGGGCTTGCAGTCACCAAAGTTTCCATTTTGAAGACGAATTAGCCGTGCTGCAACTCGGGCTTGCGCTTGCCGATCTTTCAGCTTGTCAAGCCAGCGCACAAAAAGGTCTTGTCCCTCGGGGTCAACAAAATGACGTAATTCATACATATTTGAATTGTAGCCTATAAGCTACTTTTAAAGCAAGACGAGCACCCCACCCAACAGCCAAAGCCATCAAGCAGGGTGTATTCGTTCGCTGTGATTACGCCTCTACCAGAGCCAGATTCTCACCAGCTTTTGCCGTCTGCGTTGGACCCCAGTTGGTCCCTGCAGCATTGGCTGAAGCATCCACCGCTGCCAACAAAGTCTCATTGGACAAGTGGCTGTAGCGCTGGCTGGTCTTCAGTTGGGTATGTCCCAACACCTTTGCCACTTCGTAGATCGATCGGCCCGAATTGACCATGTTGCTGGCCATGCTGTGCCTCAAGTCGTGCATCCTGACCTCTGGCAAACCCGCTGCTTTTCTGGCCGTATTCCAGCTGCAGAATATAGACACGTAGGGAAGCTTCGTCTTCTCGTTAGGTACCACGTAGCTACACCCCGGCCACCTTGGCACCTGCGACAACACCGACAGCATCGCAGCCGATAGTGGCACATGGCGGGCCTTGCCGGTCTTGCTGGTAGGGATGCGCCAACTCCGACGCTCCAGATCGAAATGCTCCCATTTGGCATCCAGCAGTTCACGCTTGCGAGCACCGGACAACAGCAGCAAGGGCACGATGTAGCGCAACTGGGTGTTCTCGCTGGTCTCCAAGGCATCCCGAAGGCGTTGGGTTTCTTCTGCAGTCAGGAAGCGTTCCCGAGCGTTGTTGCACTCAAACAATTGCACCCCCGCAGTAGGGTTGTTGTCACCTCCTGGGATCTTCCACTTCCGAGCCAAGTTGTAAGCGTACCTCAAAAGAATCACCATCCGATTACAAGTAGCCGGGGCGTACTTGGCACGCATACCGTGGTGGAACTCAATGACCGCCTCCTGCTTGATCTCGTCCAGATGCAGAGCGCCGAACTTGGGCAGCAGGTGATTGCGCAGGTACGAATCATCTGAGTCCCAGCTCTTCTTGTAGCCTTTGACGAATGGCATGTAGCGCGATTCTGCAAACTCAGCCAATGTGGGGATCAGCCGCTTGGTCTTGCGTTCTTCGGATGGGCTTTCCCCCAGCACCACCCGCGAACGAAGGACAGTGGCAGCTTGCCGGGCTTTGTCGAAAGAGATCGAAGCGGCATCTCCAATCTTGTGTTGGCATTGTTTTCCGTGCGGATCGCGGTAACGCAGGGAAAACGTCTTACCGCCAGTGGATCTAACTTCCAAAATCAGGCCAGTAATGGCGGTGTCGTAGTAATCGACTTTGCTCTTGCCTTCAGGACAAACGGCATTGCGGACAAATTCGGCGGACAAGGTAACGACAGGCATGGTTAAGCTCCTTTATTGATAGCAATTGAATGAAATAGACCATCTGGACAAAGCCAGCGGGGCACACGGTTGGAAACGGGGTAGGTACACATCAAAAATTTCTCCTTGGGTTTGTGGGCGATAGCGGGGACTAATGAGACAGGCCGGGTGGCGGGAGACGTGCCGGGTGAGTGGCGGAATTGGCAGCGGTGAGCTGTGGGACTGGCCCCGAGTGCGGGCCAGGTTGGGACACCCCGCAGCGCGCCGGGGTAGCCGATGGGGGTGGTCATGGGCACCCCCTAAAACGCGACTGGGGGCCAGTTTTTGGACCGGCACCCCCGCAGCGCCTCAAAGAGCCTGATCTTTAGATTGGTCTCAGGTCAACAAGCTCTGAACGAGTACAGCCCTGGGTCAATTCCCGGCTTGAGCTGGTACAGCTTGTTGTTCGCATTGGGCTTGTTGGCGTAAGACAGCGGGACCAAGTCAGCGTCCGTGAAATACGACAAACAAATACCCACGCTTCGCCTGACGCCGTCGTTCATTCCAGCCCACACATCGGCCTCAAACAGGTGCTCTGTCTTGTACCTGATGCCGTGCTCCATGCCGCCAAACGCCTGATTCAGCGCCTCAACGGCCATGGCAAATACCTTCTTTGGGTCACTGCCCGCATTGACAGCGAGGGACCTGCAACGTGTGAAGTGAGCAGATTGACTAAAGCGGGCGTAGGATAGTTTGATTTCCATAGTTTCCTTTTTTGAACAAGTGAGTCCAGCGTTCTGTCAAATAACTCCTGGGGCATGACCGGCCCATTCGTGCGCTCCGGTCATGCCTTGGAAGTCAGTTGTTACAGAGCCCGTCCCCCAACACACTCAAAATTGCCGCAACCAGTGGCGTGTAATCCAAACTCTGGATACGCGGCAAAGTGCTTAAGGCACAGCTCAATTTCTCGTTTCCACGGACCGCCCCAGGGTCCCCAGTTCTCATCGCCCACCAATTCACTTGGCGTGTACATCTCGCCTTCGATCAGGTTGCGCTGGATATTTTCCAAACAACTCCCAGTCAGACGAAACAGCATGGGTGTGACACGGAACTTGCCCAGCACGGTGCAGAGGTCGTGTGGAGAAGCGTCGTATTTTTCAAAGAAAGCGAGCGTCTCAAAGTCAATCAAATGGCTGTCAGATGTATCGCCAATGCGGTCACAGTTGTTGTAAGTTGTATTCATTTCATTTCCAATCAAAAAGTTATTGCGTCAATTTCGGTAAACATATTTCCAGGGCGACCGTCTGTGCTTACAGATCCAGGTCGTCCCCAACAGCCGCGCCAGAGCTGGTAGCCCGTGCGAAGCCCTCGACCCATTTCAGAGTGATCGTTCGTTCTTTGCCACGGGACAGCTCCACAAGCACCCCTTGTGAGCGCAAGGCGGTTTGCAGCGGCAGCAGGCGTTTGGACAGTGCAATGACATTGGCAGGCCACCCCAACGAACTCGCCGTGCCGGTGTCAACAAAGCGGTTGAGTGCATTCAATAAGCTCGAAGGCGTCCCGGACCAAACTTCTCCAGCGGGCAAGCGCTCAGCAAAGGCCAGCACCTCAGCAGCCAGCGGGTTGTCAAGCACGCTGTCAAGCTGGGCCTGATTGAGCGTGTGCAAATACTCCTCCTGGTAAGCCCCCTGGGGCACACCGTCCACCAGTTCCATGGCGGCCAACCAGCGAGAGAAGTCAAGCATGCGCGACGGGCGGGTGAGCTTCACGTTGGGCAATTGCTCAAAGACTTTGGCAATCAGATCGAACAAACCCCGCTGAATGGCAGGCAAGTCCAGCGCCAACTCAGCCTCCATATCGGCTTCGGATCTGCGAGCGCTTTCAGACAAGAGCAATACATAAAGCTGCAGGATTCTTTGCGCCAGATCGGGTTGGTCCACGACATTAGGGATGCCGTTGAGGATGGCGGCCACATGCATGCTCAAAATGCTCTGGCCGCTATCGGTATAGAGCGCTCGGCTGACGACGTTGCCACCGGTCGATGCCATGCACAGCATGTCGGCCATCTCGTGACTGATGAAACGCAAATTGTCAAAGGCCAACACATGGGCCGACTGTGCAGCCACTGCAAAGTCTTTTTCCGTTTTGGGAAGGCGCTGCAGACCGACACGATTTGGATCAATGAGCCGCTGTGTCAGTTTCGCCAACAACGATTTTCCGCTCCCCTCGCCCCCTGTGAAATCCAGGATCGGAAACTTGGAACTGGCTTTCTTGGGCGTGGCAATGGTGTAGGTCACCCATCCCAGCCAAAGCACATACCCAACAGGGTGCAGATTGACATACTTTTTTAGCAACCGGGTATCCCCGATGGCCGCCGGCATGGCCAGAGCCAGCATCCCTGGTGGACGCCAGAAGAGCGTTTGTGAGCCAGAGGTCACGATCTCAACCTTGCCAGCCGTCACCCTGACCCGCGTGTGTTCGCTATCGCCAATGTCAACCTCAACACCACCTGGCACGGGCATCACGCGGGAGCCGATAGCTGCGATGACGCCCAAACGCTCTGTCTCACTTTCAAGGTGGTAGACGGCATCACTCACGTCCGCACGGGTCAAACGCTTATTTTTCTTGCGAGCTGCATCCCTAATCAAAGCCGCTGCGGCCTTGCTGGTAACGAGGACCGTTGAAGCATTGGGATGCTGACTCACCTTGATGTGAGCCAGACCAGTCGCCTGGCTCAGGACCAAACTATCGAGCTTGATCATGGCTTGGGGCGGCTTGGGGTTCTCCAGCACGGCCAGTTCGGTAGCTGCCACCACCTCAGTGACCAAAGCAGACACCCCTTGCAACACTTCAGGCACGTGCGCCACCTCAGGCATCCCTTGTGCCACGTCGAGAGCTACCGACGGGGCAGTATCCGACTCATCTGCAAATTTTTCTACTATCTCCATGTAGTTCCTTTAATTCAATTAAACAAAAAGCCTGCGTCTGGAACCAGAGAATTAATCTCGTTCTCCAGGCACAAACGAACTCTATGTTCTATCGAAAAAAATGTCTACACAGCCAATCTTTCAGCTAGATCAAAATTGTGAGCAGCTGATAAATTTAAGTCTCTCAAACTCAACTAAATAACGTGAAGCCAATGACGATCTTTGGCAAAGATAATATTTTTTACCCTATGTGAAAGAGCGAGAACGCCCATCATTTTTTGGCACTTGATTTAACGACCGTAAAACCAAGACAAAAATCAACACCTGAGTTAACGTGCGCAAACTCAGGAATTTCTCTGAAAAGAGCATGCCAAACGCCTCGAAATCGACGGATCAAGCAGACTCGACTGCAAGGGAAAGGGTGCCACCGGACGAATGGCAGCAGTAGAAAAGCATCTTTGGTATATTACAAATTGTTACTTCTGTAAGGTGATTCAGGCTCAATTCGATCGAGGAATCAGAGGGCGTACTGAAACATCTTGTGAAAGACTCGACGACTCGACGACTTGTCGCCAGCACCTCCAGCGTCGAGACGCCGGGTGGCGCGTGTGTTTCAGCAAACTATTTTTCTGCTGTAGCCCACGCGACCGGGGACTGTCGGGGGCGTACTGAAACATCTTGCGAAAGACTCGCCGACTCGACGACCTGTCGCCAGCACTTCCTGCGTCGAGACGCCGGGTGGCGCGGGTGTTTCTGCAAACTATTTCCCTGCTGTGGCCCACCCCCAGAAACCCCGCCAATGTCCACCCCTGGCCACGGGATGGCTTTCCTTGGCGGTACCACGACCGCTGAGCCACGGGCTTACTGCCTTTGCCCTGATGTGGCACATGGCGTTTCCCCAATTGCAAATACAACTATTTTCCACATACTCTCTATATATCCATAGTTCTCCATCTTCTCAGTGGAGAGATATTCCAACATAAGAAAATCAAAGAAGAAATCTTCTACACAAATGCAGAGTAAGCGATGGGTTACCGAATGAACTCCAGGAAGAGCCTCAATGGTAGACATCTCAAAAACGCTGTTTCCCCCAGAGAAAATCAGATGAGGCAAAGGAATATTCTAAAGATCTAAACACCTGGAAGAGTAGAAAATAGAAGTAGAAAATAAGTATGAAGATAAAAAAGAAAAAGGAAGGAAATATAAAAAATATAGGAAAAGCAAAAGGAAGAAATAGAGGAAGGCAGTAGAAACACATACCAGTAGCAGCGGAAACACATACCAGTAGCAGCAGGACAGCGGGGCTGCGCGCAGCTTTTGACGCAGAACGCGCCAAACGCCGCTTCCAACCCCGCTTCCCCCAGTAGGGCACAGGCGAGGTTTATGTGTGGTGCCACGGCAAGGACCAGGAAGAAATAGGTGTGTGACTCCGCTTGGTGTTTTGCGTGGCTACAGATGTGTCCAATAGGGTCGCGCTAGGAACCTCCCCGGAAAAAAACTTTGTGCCAGCACCAGCGCCACCCGGCGAACCGTCGCCAGCCCCGGCCACCCCGAAAAAGCAACGGAAACTAGTTTCTGTGAATCACCCGACGACTCGACGCTTCTCGATGCGGAACATGGGCTTGGCTGGCGTCGAGGCGTCGAGTTGGGCAGGGAAACCAACTGTGTGCTGTGGGCGTCGAGGCGTCGAGTTGCGGGATGGATTAAAAAAGATGTGCTGGATGTGCCCCCCCGCTTTGCCTCCCCGCGCCCGCCCCGCGACTCAAACTGGACCATCGTTGGCTTAATATAAATATCAAAGCCTTCTATGTTCCAGCCACCTCCAGTCGTAGTCAGTCAATCGCAGCAAAGATAGCGCCGGCCTCGCTGTGGTCCAAGGCGTATTCCCGCAGCCAGTGGTAGTGCTTGCCGCAAAGCTCCCCGAAGCTGTTCTGAGCAAACGACAGGTGGCTGTAGGCGTACAGACAGGCCACAATGCCCAACGCATCGGCGCTCATAGGCCCCTCGAAGCCGTTCTCGCTGGTGACGGTATAGCCAGTGTCTGGCTTCCTGGCATGGCAAGGCGCCATGTAGAAGCCCCCGTTGCTCAAAGAGTAGAACTCCCAGCTCCCCCCTTGGTATTGCTCAGACAGCATACCGGCCATGTTAAATACGGTCGGCTCCAGGCGCAGGGGGAAGTGCAGGCCAAAAAGGGTATGTGTCGCGTCCATGCGGCTGGCCTCGGCAATGAGGCTGCGGGTGATCGCGTTGCTGTTGCTTTTGCTGGCGCTGCTTTCGCTGGCGTTGCTACCGCTGGCGTTGTCTATCGTCGTCATATAAATCCAATCAAAAAAAAATAAGCCCCCCCAAACGCACGCAACCCTCTGCGCAATGGCAGATAGCTACAAGCATTCGGGGGTGGGGAGGGGGTGGAGAAAAGCGAGACCGGTCGCCTCGATACAGAAGTGGAGTCGGTAGGAATCGTCAGTGCACCGGAGTGTCTATCCCATACCCCCAACGGTCCCAACCTTCCCAGCCGTCTTCGCGGTCCAGGCCAGTCAGGTGATGTACCTGCGCATTGACGGCTTCGCTGTAGCCCTCGTCGGAAAGATCCCAGTCCAGGACGGCGGTGACGGCATTCAATTGATTTGCATGGTTAGCTCCTATCGGTTACGGTAAAAATAGACGCCGCCCCCAATGAGGATCAGCACGATGACCAGTGCGGGATAGATGAAACACAACACGGCTACGCTCAAAATGCCAATCTGCCTTGTGGTGGAGAAAGACAAACCCAGCGCGGCCACCACCACCAGCGCCAGGGTGAGATCGAGCATCACGCGGGCTTCTTCTTTGATGCCTTGCTTTTCTTGGTGCTCTTGGCCACCACTGGCACCTCCGGCGCTTGGTGCTCCGAGAGCGACACCCCAGCCTCTATCAGCGCTGCTATCTCCTCATGCCACGCGCTGGGGTCCAGGCGTTCGTAGCTGCGAAGACTGCCCTCACTGGTGCGAATCAGGCCCTCATGGCGCAAGGCGGCCAGCACAAAGCCACCGGAATTCACCGACTTGCCTTGGAAGAACAGGCGCTGAACATCGCCACTGGAGAAGATGTTGGCCTCACTCAGCAGCAGGTCGATCAAGGCCATGGAGACCCAGTCCTTGCAAAAGTAGCCTTTGGCGGTGTTGTGGAATAGCCGTAGCTGGATCTCTGAATTGGCCTCGATGACTCCAATGTGGTACGTCAAAGTAGACCGCCCGGACAACGAGCCACAGTTGGCGATTTTGAGAATGCGCAGGGCTGGTAGCACGGGTTCTGAGGATGTCTCGGTCTGGATATCAGCAACCGGGGTCACATCCGCCGCTTCGGTATCGAGGGCAACCGTGTCGGTAGCAGGGGAAATATTGTCTGTAGTCATGGAAAGCTCCTTGGTGTGAATGAAATGGGAAGAACAGAAGTCAGCAGAAATCGCCTATTCAAATAAGATGGTTGGTTTGGCGCAGGTAGGAAACGTCTCTGTTTTGGACGTAAAAAAAGCCACTCGAAAGTGGCTGCAGGTTGGCTATGGGATGGATTCATGGCTGGCTTGGAACGGCATACCGCTCACACATCGCCAGCAACTCAGACGCCACGCCCCTTTTTGGGACGAACACCTCGATGCCATAACCGTCGTCGCTGAGAATGAACACCATCTCGAAGTACCCGGCGTGTTCGTCCAGTACCTCGAAGTGCTGCGTGTAGCCAGGCGCATCAAAGCGAATCCCTGTCCAGCGGTTGGCCAGGATGGGAAAGCCGATCTGTGCGTCCAGGTCTGCCACGGTGTCGCCCGGTTCGACGATGAGGAAGTAGCCCAACACTGCGGCATCAAAGGGTTCGTCTTCACTCAGGGCGGCAATGGTGGCCTCGATCAGGTTGCGCAGTGCCGGATCGGCCAGCTTGGCCACATCAGCTGCGGTATGGATGTGTTGCATGTGTTTCTTTCAGGATGAGGAAAAAAAGAACGGCATCCAGCCTCAAAGCCACTGGCTTGCTTGACCACAAAGGGCGTTGCTTACCAGTAACAAAGGTGGATGCCGTTATGCCCATCACCGCAAGGGCTCTGGGTTGGACCAATGGAGGCGGTCTCTTCCTGCGACGTTGTCAGTTTTTTGCCCACACAATGTCGCCAAATAGGCTTATGGAATAGCCCCAGTGGCTTGGGCTGTGTCTACGGCTTGGGAAATTGGCTTTGGCTAGAAAGTCTCCGACTACAAGGACAGCAGCAAGGGAATGCCATAGGCGATCAGCACAAAGAACAATGCCGCCGATACCACCGCGCCCAGCAGAGAGCACAGCACGGTCACGGCGACTGTCATCAGGGTGTCGATGAAACCCATTGGGGGCAGATTGGCCAGCAGCTTCGCGGTGCCAGTGTGGTCGGTAGTGGCCCAACGGCCTAAACCGGTGATGGCTTTCTCGGCGATACGGCCAGCGGTACGGGCGGCTTGGGTGGAAGAACGGAATGGCATGGGTGAACTCCTTTGAGTTGTGGATTGGGGTGTGGCGGGGGAAAACGATGGACGTAAAAAAACCCCAGCAAGAAAAACCTGATGGGGCAATGGAGGGAGGGAAAGCGTTGGAAGGGTTCGGCTGCACCATCGGCAGCGGCTTACCTCAATTGAACTTCAGCGGGTCGCCGAACGTGGATATA
>JBAQDW010000231.1:0-1970 GCA_049286445.1 Rhodoferax sp.
TATAATTCAGTTTCAAATTTCAAATCGAATTCCACTATAGAACAACGGGGAGGGGGGTATTTTTAAAACTTCATTGGGAGAATTTATTATGACCCGTCCTAAAAAAAGTTTACAGATTTAACTTTTATTTATTGATAGTCCTGGTATAAATTTACACTTTAATTTTAGTCCTGAAATAGTTTTACATTTGTTGTTATCAACGGAAGAGGAAATTAGCGCTGCTGAGGAGCAACTAATGAGCAATATGTTGATCAGATAAGGTAAACTCAGGATTTCGGTTCTGAGTTTTTTAATACCTATTCTGAAGATATGGCTAAAAAAACCTATACCACGATTTCGCATACTCGGTGTGTTTGATAGTAATTTTTCCATAATCGTTTTATTTGCAAGTCCGTATCATTGTTGTGCATTTGAGATGGAGCCGCATTGCCAATGCTTGAGTGAGGACGATCTTCATTGTATAACCTGACAACCGATTTTAGGATTTCTTTTGCTTTTGAAAGAGATGTGATCTCATAATCAAATAAGTACTCGCCTTTTATTATTCCATTAACACGCTCGGCAATAGCGTTTTCTAGTGGATCACCATTCTGCGTCATTGATATTGCGATATTGCTTTTCTTTAGCGTTTTTACATAAGCTGAACTACAATATTGTGAACCACGGTCGGAGTGATGTATAAGTCCGTCCGCACCTGGTTTCAAGGTTTTAATTGCCATTTTCAAAGCCGATACACTTTCTACAGCCTCCATCGTATCAGCAACTTGATAACCAACTATTTTTCTTGAATAAGCATCTGTAATAAAGCTGATGTAATAATGCCCACCTTTTGTTTTCCAGTAAGTGATATCACTCACCCAGACCTCATTAGGACCAAGAGGCTCTATATCTTTAATCAAGTTGGGATATTTCTTCATCCAATGGTTCGAGTTAGTGGTTACATGATAACGTTTTCGCTGTTTTATGAGTAGATTATGATCTCTAAGCAAATCAAAAAAAGCATCCCTACCCATTTTTATACGATGTTCATCCATAAAGTCTTCCAGTTTAAAAAACAGTTTTCTTCCGCCTAAACGCTTATGATCTTTACGGATAGCACCGATTTTTTCCAGCAATATCTCCTGCCCGATTAAAACCTGTTGAACGCTATTTTTACTTTGGTAATAAGCCTGTCTGGTCACACCAAACCATGAGCATAAGTCGGCTAAACTTATACCCTTGAGGTTTTCCTTCATTATTTCTATAGCTTGGTATTGTGCTTTTTTCGGATAGGGATATTAAACTCTTTTTCAGCAATATCTACCATGGTCGAAAAGGCAATGGCTTTCATTTCAGCGGTTTGCAGTTGTTTTTCCAGCTCTGCTATTCGTTTCTTGAGTTGGAGAGTCTCAAAATCTTCGGAACTTTGCTCTTTGTTTTTCTTTTGCTTTGGCATAATTTCAAAATTAGTGTTTTTCACAAACTTATCCTCAATACCAAATTTACGCATCCACATAATTATCTTACCGTTTTCACCCGGATAACCGGTGTAACGGCTCCAAACCGATTGTTTGGTCTCATTTCCACTGAGATAATCTTCGATAATCAACTTTTTCTCATAATCTGAGAAATACAGCCTGTTGTTGCGCCACTGTCCTAAAATGGCTTTACTTTCTTTATTCATTTTACACTTTTTTGTGTAAACCTATTTTAGGACAAGTCACCTTGACGCAAAAGTGAGGAAGCGGGGTTTTTTGTCATTGAATGCGCAGCAGCGAATAGTACAATAGGGTAACAAAATTTTCAAAAGATATTAATTACGATCCCCAAAAAGACCAGACAGTACCATTAAATACACACAAGTATTTAGAATTTACATCAAAAACAACCATTCCTGCTGCTGGTTGTTTTACATCTCTATAACTTGAAACAAGGGGTAAAATCATACCTTTATTAGTATCCTCTAATACTAAGATACCTGGAGTATTTGT
>JBAQDW010000232.1:0-4132 GCA_049286445.1 Rhodoferax sp.
AGCAGACGCAAGCGCAATTCGCGCTTCATGCGGGTGTTGTCCATGCGACGGGACTCGCTCATGAAGCTCAGCAGCATCAAAGGCAGGTGCTGTGAGGCCGTGCTTCTGGGAACACGCGGCGGGCGCGGCAAGCCGTATTTGTCAGCCGCCAGGTCAAAGTAATCCCCCATTTTCAAACAGGTGTCGTCGTTCACGTTGTAGATGCGCTGGGGTTGGCCACGCCACAGCGCCGCGATGCAAGCGCGGGCCAAGTCGTCCGCATGGATGTGATTCGTGTACACGTCGTCTTGCGCTTGCAGCACCGGCGTGCCCTTGAGCAGACGAGCGTGTGGGGTGCCGTTCACGCGGTCGCGGGCGTAGATGCCGGGAATGCGCAGAATGCTGCTGCGCACGCCACTGGCTTGACCGAAGAAGCGAACCAAATTTTCAGCATGAAATCGCCGCTTAGCCCTAGGGGTATCTGCGCGAGCCGCTCTTGTTTCAATAGCAAAACCGCCCTGGCAATCGCCATAAACCCCGCTGGTAGATCCATACACCAAGGCCGCGGGCAGGCTGCGCAGGCGCAGCAAACGGGTGAGCGCCAGCGATCGAGGGTCGCCCCAACCTTCGCCAGGAGGAGGTGCCAGATGCACGACGCGATGCGCCAGCCCGGCAAGTCGGCGAAGGGTGGTCGGGTCATCCAGATTGCCGAGCAACGGAGTGATACCAACGGCACGCAAGTCGCTGATTCGGTGGGCACTGCTGGTGAGCGCGATCAGTTGCACGCGCCCCTTCAGGCGAGCCGCTACGCGACTTCCCACGTCACCACAACCCACAATCAAAATGCGCTGGCGGCGAAAGCGAGCAGGCAGCGCGCCGGGACGGGTGGCGTACAGATGGGGATGGGGGCATTGAATTGAGGGCAAAATCAGGGGTTTACAAGCGTGACAAGCCCCAAGGATACCCACAATATGACGAGCAACAACACCGTAGCGCAGGGGTTTCAAATCTCGATTCAACCCAGCGGACGGGCCTTTTCCAGCCAAGCGGATGAAACCCTGCTGGCAGCGGCCATTCGCCAAGGCATTGGCCTGCCCTATGGCTGCAAAGATGGGGCTTGTGGCTCATGCAAATGCAAAAAAGTGGAAGGCACGGTCAGCCACGGCCCCCACCAAAGCAAGGCTTTAAGTGAGGAGGAGGAGGCCAATGGCTATGTTCTGACCTGCTGCGCCGTGGCGCACAGTGATGTGGTGCTGGAGTCGCGCCAGGTCACCGCTGAGGGCTCTTTTCCGATCAAGAAAATGCCGACGCGCGTCAACCTGATGGAGAAGAAATCAACCGATGTCATGCTGCTCAAGCTGCAACTGCCGGCCAATGACAACTTTGCTTTTCACGCAGGCCAGTACGTGGAGTTTATTTTGCGCGATGGGGCGCGCCGCAGTTACTCCATGGCCAATGCCCCGCACACGATGGCGCAGGTGGGCGGGTTAGAGCTGCATATTCGGCACATGCCGGGCGGCAAGTTCACTGACCACGTGTTTGGGGCGATGAAGGAGAAAGAGATTTTGCGCATTGAGGGCCCTTACGGCACTTTCTTTTTGCGTGAAGACTCCGACAAACCCATCGTTCTGCTGGCTTCCGGCACCGGCTTGGCGCCTATCAAAGCGATGCTGGAGCATATTCAACACCAAGGTATCACTCGGCCCGTGGCCCTGTATTGGGGGGCACGACGCCCGGCCGACCTGTACTTGGACGCCTGGGTGAAAACGCTTTTGACCGAGATGCCCTCACTGGCCTACGTGCCGGTGGTGTCGAACGCGCTGCCTGACGATGAGTGGACGGGCCGCACCGGTTTTGTCCACCAAGCGGTGTTGCAAGACCTGCCTGATTTATCCGGCTATCAGGTTTACGCTTGCGGCGCGCCCGTCATGGTCGATTCGGCCCAAGCCGACTACACAACGCAAGCGGGCCTGCCTGAACACGAGTTTTTTGCGGACGCGTTTGTCACTGAGGCGGACAAAGCGGCGGCGACCCTGGTGTAAACCAGCTCTGCCGATGAAAAAAAGCGACCGGCCAATGGCTGTCGCTTTTTTTTCGTTCGGAACGCGCCACGGTGTGACCGAATTGCCCCGCGTTACTCTGTCTTGGCACCCGCCTCAAACCACTGTTTGATCAATTGCCGCTCTGCATCCGTGACACCCGTGGCGTTATTCATAGGCATTTGGCGGGTGACAACCACTTGCTGGTAAATAGTTTGGGCATGCGTGCTCACCAACTGGGGGTTGTCCAGCCGAATGTTTTTCATTTGCAGTTGCTCGCCGTGGCATTGGTAACAGCGCTGCTCCAACACTGCCTGCACTTTTTTATAGTCATTTTGGCCTGCAGCCCCCGTCATGGATGCAGAAGCAGCTATTGAATTAGTAGCATTCACCGATGCACTGACTGGCGCAGGCTTTAACCACACGATGGTGCCGATGATGACGAGCACCCCCACCAGCGCGTAGGGCAGTGGATTGCCATTGCGACCCAGCTTGTAGCCGTGGCGCATGACAAAAAACTGGCGAATCGCCGCGCCTGCAAACATCATCAAAATCAGCACCAGCCAGTTTTGCGGGTGGCTGTAAGTAAAGCTGTAGTGGCCGCTGAGCATGGCGAACAGCACCGGCAAGGTGAAGTAAGTGTTGTGCACGCTGCGCTGCTTGCCGCGCTTGCCGTGAATGGGGTCGACCGGCTGCCCTGCCTTGATGGCGGCCACCACTTTTTTCTGCCCCGGAATGATCCAGAAAAACACGCTGGCGCTCATAGTGGTGGCCAACATGGCCCCCACCAGCAAGAAAGCTGCGCGGCCTGCGAACCAATGGCAGGCGAGCCAAGATGCCACACACACCAGCAAAAACACCAAACCACCCACAATGGCGTCGCCCCTCTTTCGCTGGCCAAAGACGCGACAAATCAGGTCGTACAAAATCCAAAACACCACCAAGAATGACAAAGCCACGGCAATGGCGGTGGCGGGCGCCCAATCCATGCGCGATTTGTCAATCAAATAGGTGCTGGCGCTCCAGAGGTAGGACACCGTGAACAAGGAAAAACCAGACAACCAAGTGCTGTAGCTTTCCCAGTAAAACCAGTGCAGATGCGAGGGGAGCTTGGGTGGCGAGACGTTGTACTTGACCGGGTGGTAAAACCCGCCGCCGTGCACGGCCCACAATTCGCCGCTGACGCCCTGTTTTTTCAGGTCCTCGTCCACCGGTGGGGTGAGGCTGCTGTCCAAAAAAACGAAGTAGAAGGAGGAACCAATCCAGGCGATGGCGGTGATGACATGCACCCAGCGCAGCAGCAGATTGGCCCAATCGAGGTAGTAGCTTTCCATTCGTATCAGCCTTGTCGGCACCCCCACGGGACGCCAGAGTCAGTCAGATTGCTCACCACCGCGGGCGCTGTAAGCAAACAATGGGTCGCGAACAAAAACTTGAAAGACAAGCCCCGCTCCGCTGCGACGTCGAACGGAAGTGTATACAGTTTCGATTGATCGGCGTCAATCGCCGGGTTGCTCCGGCAGGTTTTGCAACAGTTGCGCTGCCACTGCCACGGCAATGACCTCAGGTGCCTTGCCTTGGATGCCCGCCACCCCAATCGGGCAAGTGACCTGCGCCAACTCCGCTGGCGTGAACCCACGCGCCGCCAAACGGTGCTGAAACGTTGCCCATTTGGTGCGACTGCCAATGAGACCGATGTAGGGCAGATCACCTCGCAGACGCTGGCGCACCAAACAAGCGGCAACGACTTCCAAGTCTTCAGCGTGGCTGAAACTCATGATCAGCACCTGAGCGCCAGCAGCCAAGGACGCCACCGCGGCCTGCACCGGGTCGGAATGCTCACACACCACATTGGCAGGCACCTCGTCGGGAAATACTTCATCGCGGCTGTCAACCCACTGCACGGCGACAGGCAATTGCCCCAACACCTTGACCAACGCATGACCCACGTGGCCACCGCCAAACAAGGCCACCGGGGCGCTAGGTGAAACCAGTCGCTCCCTCAGCTTTAGCACATCCAACGCGGTGACAGGTTCAAATTGCAGATGCACTTCGCCGCCACAGCATTGCCCCAGCGATGGTCCCAAGGCATAGCGAACCACGGATTGTTCCGC
>JBAQDW010000233.1:0-10389 GCA_049286445.1 Rhodoferax sp.
CGGTGGATGTTCGGATTGTCAGCGCAACGCACAAAAATCTGGCGGAAGAGGTACGCGCAGGCCGGTTTCGACAAGACCTGTTTTACCGCCTAAACGTGATTGAAATCGCCATTCCCCCACTGCGAGAACGTCGCGAAGACCTGCCCGCGCTGTGCCTGGCATTGTTAGACCGGATTGCCCGGGATTCAGGCATACCCACGCCGGAATTGCCCGACTCCCTCGTGAGTCAACTGGCACTGGACCCCTTGCTGGGCAACGTACGGGAACTGGAAAATTTGCTGCACCGGGCCGTGGCGCTGAGCGATGAAGGCGATTTGCAGATGGAGCCGACTGTCCCCGCGCCCCTGGCACCGCAACCCACATTTTCAATCAGCCGCAGCGCCGCCTTGGGCGATGAGGGGGAGGCGATTCCCCGTGACCTACAGGGCCACTTGGACAAGCAAGAGCGGGATATTTTGATTCAAGCCCTGCATGAGACCGGCTTCAATCGAACAGCGGCAGCGGCCCGCCTGGGCCTTAGTCTGCGTCAAATGCGCTACCGCATTGCACGACTCCACATTGACGCCCCCCAAGACAGCGAGACGCCTGATGAACTCGGCTGATCTCACGTTGCCCCACCCGCTGTGGCAGGGCGGTTGGTACCGTTTTGCCGCTCATCTGGCCTCACCCAACTTCGGTCCGCGCCCGCTTGACGCCCGAGTTGATTTGCTGGTGTTGCACTCGATTAGCCTTCCGCCCGGAGAGTTTGGTGGCGATCAGGTGCAGCGGCTCTTTACCAACCAGCTGGACTGGCATGCGCACCCCTATTTCAAAACCATCGAGGGCGCTCAAGTGTCCTCGCACTTCTACATTCGACGCAATGGCGATCTGTGGCAATTCGTTAGCTGCCTGGACCGCGCATGGCATGCCGGCGCTTCGAACTATCGCGGGCGACCCAACTGCAACGACGACTCCATTGGGATTGAATTGGAGGGCCTCGAAGGTGGCCTGTTTGAAGCGGCGCAATACGAGACCCTCACGAGCCTCGGTTCTGCCCTCTTAAGCCATTTTCCGATTGCCCACATCGCCGGACATGAACACATTGCACCAGGCCGCAAAGCCGATCCTGGTGCAGGCTTTGACTGGCCCTACCTGCAACGCGCGCTGGCGCTGACCAGTCAACACCTGCCGCCGCGCTTAATACCCATTTGACTTTGTCAAGTTTAAGGGGTTGGTGGCGACTTCCGCCAATCAATAGTCAGCCCTTTTTTTCACAATGCGACATTTTCAAAACTATGTCCCATTGGAGGTGACGCGCTTGAAACCCCCGCCCACCTTAACGCTCTTGCTACGGTTGTCTTCTTTTCAAGCCTTTGTCAGCATTTTTTAGCCCGTCACCGGGCGCTGGTGAAGCGGCCTCCCGCTAAACTTTGGTGCTTCAACTGCACGGTGAAACAGCGAAGACCAAACCGCTCACCTACACTACAGGTAGTGGTTGACGAGAGCCAAACCCCCTACATGTAGTGTGTTGAGCCTATCCACGGACGCTCGCAAATCCATGGTTCAGCGCTTGTGCACAGTGCATTTCAAAAACTATTTCACGCAATCATTGACGAGGAGCCTTATGCCAACATCCCTACACACGCCGCCAGAGCGCCTGTCTCACCCTTCCCCTTCCGCCCGGGGAGACGATTCAATCCCGACCCCACCCCAAGGCGTGGACCACTACCAAATTATTCGCCGCAATGGCGCCGTCGTGCCGTTCGAACCCACCAAAATCGCGGTGGCCATGATGAAGGCTTTTTTGGCCGTGACCGGCGCACAAGGTGCGGCCTCCGCCAGCGTGCGCGAAACAGTCGATGAGTTGACACAAGGTGTGGTCCGCGCTTTGATGCGCTCTCGCCCAGGCGGCGGCACCTTTCATATTGAAGACGTTCAAGACCAAGTGGAGCTGGGTCTGATGCGGGGTGGCCACCACGAAGTGGCCCGCGCTTATGTGCTGTACCGGGAAAAACACGCTCAAGAGCGCGCACAGCAAGTTACGCAGTCGGCGCCAAAGGCTGCGCAATTGCATGCAATAGACAACGGTCAGCGTATCGTGCTTGACCTCGACCGACTCAGAGGCCTGATTGAGTCCGCCTGCGCCGGCCTGGGTGCTGATGTCAAACCTGACCCGATCATGACGGAGACCATGCGCAATCTGTATGACGGTGTCCCGATGGACGAGGTGTACAAAGCCTCGGTGCTTGCCGCGCGCACTTTGATCGAAAAAGACCCCGATTACACCTATGCCACGGCCCGCTTGTTGTTTCACACCATGGCCAGAGAAGCACTTGGCAAGGATGTGGTGCAAGCCGACATGGCGCAAGCCTACATCGATTACTTCCCTCAATTCATTCAAAAGGGAGTGGACAACGAGCTGCTGGACGCCGAGTTGCTTCAATTTGATTTGGTTCGCTTGGGTGCTGCCCTTAAAGCGGACCGCGACCTGAACTTTGATTACTTGGGAATCCAAACCCTGTACGACCGCTATTTTCTGCACATCGGAAAAACGCGAATTGAGTTGCCACAGGCTTTCTTTATGCGGGTGGCCATGGGGCTGTCCCTCAAGGAGGCGGATCGCGAGGCACGGGCCATTGAGTTTTACGACATCCTGTCGTCGTTTGACTTCATGTCCAGCACACCAACCTTGTTCAACAGCGGTACCTTGCGCTCGCAACTGTCAAGCTGCTACCTGACCACCGTGCCTGACGATCTGGGCGGCATCTATGACGCGATCAAGGAGAACGCCCTGCTGTCCAAGTTCGCCGGCGGTTTGGGCAATGACTGGACGCGCGTGCGCGCCTTGGGCTCTCACATCAAAGGCACCAACGGTGAATCACAAGGGGTGGTTCCGTTCCTGAAGGTCGTTAACGACACCGCAGTGGCAGTGAACCAAGGAGGCAAGCGTAAAGGTGCGGTATGCACCTATTTGGAAACCTGGCACCTCGACATTGAAGAGTTTCTGGAGCTGCGCAAGAACACAGGCGATGACCGTCGCCGCACCCACGACATGAATACAGCCAACTGGATTCCAGACCTGTTTATGCGCCGTGTGATGGAAAAAGGCCAGTGGACGCTTTTTTCACCCAATAACGTGCCAGATTTGCATGACAAGTTTGGAGCCGAATTTGAGAAGGCCTATGTGGCCTATGAAGCCCAAGCGGCGCGGGGTGAACTCAAACCCGCGCGCACGCTCCCTGCCGCCGATTTGTGGCGAAAAATGCTAACGATGTTGTTCGAAACGGGCCACCCATGGATTACGTTCAAAGATGCCTGCAATGTGCGCTCACCGCAGCAACACGCCGGCGTTGTTCACTCCAGTAACTTGTGCACCGAGATCACACTCAACACGAGCGACACCGAAACAGCCGTCTGCAATTTGGGCTCCATCAATCTTTTGCAGCATCTGAAGAATGGCGCTTTGGACCACGTGAAACTGCAGAAAACCATCACTACCGCGATGCGGATGCTCGACAACGTGATTGATATCAATTACTACGCTGTCCAGAAAGCACGTGACTCCAATCTGCGTCACCGTCCGGTGGGCTTGGGTTTGATGGCCTTTCAAGACAGTCTTTACGAGCTTCGTATTCCCTACGCCAGTGATGCAGCTGTCGCGTTTGCAGACACGTCGATGGAGGCGATTTGCTACTACGCTTACTGGGCCTCCACCGAGCTTGCCAAGGAACGCGGTCGCTACTCCAGCTACCAAGGCTCGTTGTGGGACCAAGGTATTTTGCCCATCGACACGCTCGACCTGCTGGCCCGCGAGCGCGGCGGCTATGTCGAAGTGGATCGCTCATCCACCATGGATTGGGACGCTTTGCGCAAGAAAATTGCAACGGATGGCATGCGCAACTCCAACTGCACAGCCATTGCACCCACGGCCACCATTTCCAACATCATTGGGGTTGATGCGTCGATTGAACCCTGCTTTGGCAACCTGTCTGTCAAATCCAATTTGTCGGGTGAATTCACCATCATCAACAACTACCTGGTTCAAGACCTCAAGCGCTTGGGACTCTGGGACGATGTGATGGTGATGGACCTGAAGCACTTTGACGGCTCTTTGAAGCCCATTGACCGGGTTCCCTCCGATATCAAGTTGCTGTATGCCACGGCATTTGAAGTGGAAACCCGGTGGCTTGTCGAGGCCGCATCACGCCGTCAAAAGTGGATTGACCAGGCGCAGTCCCTGAACATCTACATGGCGGGGGCCTCCGGTAAGAAATTGGACGACACGTACAAGCTGGCATGGATTCGAGGCTTGAAAACCACCTACTACTTGCGCACGATGTCGGCCACCCACGTGGAAAAATCGACCGTGACTGCGGGACGCATGAATGCCGTGTCATCCGGTGGGGAATCCTTGTCCTCGGGACCGTCTGGTACGAGTGCGTTGGACGCTGCCGCTGCCGCTGCACGGGACCAGTTGGCCGCCAGTCCTGCAACCGATGTAAAGTTTTGTGGGGTAGATGATCCCACCTGCGAGTCTTGCCAATAAAGTCTTTTCAATTCACCACGCTACTCTCATAATCTACTGATTGGAATTATTTATGTTGACCTGGGACGAAGAAGTCACGCCCTCATTGCAAACCCCTGAGTCCGGCGATTCGAACACGAGCCGCTTGGCGGCCTCGTCGCCACCTCATCCGGCAAGTCCCACCACGACCGAGGCACTTCCCAGCCCCCGCCGTGTGAATGCGGCGGACAAACGCATCATCAATGGAAAAACCGATGTCAATCAGTTGGTTCCGTTCAAGTACAAGTGGGCTTGGGAAAAATACCTGTCAAGTTGCGCCAACCATTGGATGCCCCAAGAAGTCAACATGACGCGCGACATCGCTTTGTGGAAGGACCCCAATGGTCTAACGGAAGACGAGCGTCGCATCATCAAACGCAATTTAGGATTTTTTGTAACAGCCGACTCACTGGCGGCAAACAACATTGTGTTGGGAACTTACCGCCATATCACGGCCCCTGAATGTCGCCAATTCTTGCTTCGCCAAGCCTTTGAAGAGGCGATTCACACCCACGCTTACCAGTACATTGTGGAGTCGCTCGGTTTGGACGAGAGTGAGATTTTCAACGCCTACAACGAAGTTCAATCCATTCGCGACAAAGACCAGTTTTTGATTCCTTATATTGAAGCGATCATGGATCCCAACTTCAAGACGGGAACACCTGAAACCGATCAAACGCTTTTGAAATCGCTGATTGTGTTTGCCTGCTTGATGGAAGGCCTGTTCTTTTATGTCGGCTTCACCCAAATTTTGGCACTGGGACGTCAAAACAAAATGACGGGTGCTGCGGAGCAATACCAGTACATCTTGCGCGATGAGTCTATGCACTGCAACTTCGGTATTGATTTGATCAACCAGCTCAAACTCGAAAACCCCCAGCTTTGGACCACCGAATTCAAAGCAGAAATTCGCACCTTGTTTGAGCAAGCAGTGGAATTAGAGTACCGGTATGCAGAAGACACCATGCCCCGAGGCGTACTAGGGATGAATGCGTCGATGTTCAAAGGCTACCTGCGCTACATTGCCAACCGTCGCGCCACGCAAATTGGCATGGAGGCGCTGTATCCCAATGAAGAAAATCCATTTCCTTGGATGAGTGAAATGATTGACTTGAAGAAGGAAAGAAACTTCTTTGAAACGCGCGTGATTGAGTACCAATCGGGCGGTGCGTTGTCTTGGGACTAAGTTACGCATGTTTGACGTTTTGTTCATGAACCACGCCAACAGTTTGTGCTGTTTGAGAAGGTTCGTGCCTACAATTCATGGTGCTGGACAAAAGTCCAACACCATGCATCGTTTCCTGCCATTCACCGCGCAAGAAACGCTCTTTGCAAACTAATCAAGGAGATACATCAATGGCAACTGCAAAAAAACCTGCGCCCCAAAAGGCGTCCCCTGTGAAAAAATCTGAATCAACCCAGAAAGTAGCTGTTAAAGCTGCGGCTCCTGCTAAAAAGGCCGTTGCAACCAAAAAAGCAAGCCCAACGCCCAAAGCCACCGCCAAGGCAGCTCCCGCAGCACCTGCAAAAAAAGTAGTGGCAGCAAAAAAATCGGCACCTGTTAAGGCGGCACCTGCAAAGACGGCAACGGTTAAAGCAAGCGCACCCGCCAAAAAGGCCGTTGTGGCAAAAAAAGCGGCGCCCGCCAAGAAGGTCGCTGTCAAAGCAGCAGCGCCCGCCACAAAAGCGGCACCCAGAAAAACAGCGGTTGCCAAGTCAGACTCTGGCGCACAAACGACTTTGAATCCACAAGCAGCATGGCCTTTTCCGACAGGCAACAAGCCCTGAACCTCGATCAGGTACTCTTGCGACAAGCCCGATGCTCAGACCACTCGGGCTTTTTTATGACGAGGTTTAAATTGCCAATGCGGCAACCGAAGCGGGCTTAAAGAGAATGGCACTTCTTTGAGCGTTAAGTGTTAAGCGTTAAGTGTGCGGTTTCAGGGACCCCAGCATGGGTTGAATATTAGAGGTGTTTTAGGCCTGTATCGCTTGCTGAACTTGCGCTGACAGCTATTAAAAATGTAGCGTTTTTTGGTGCTGCAACCCCCCTCTCACCCCCAAATTCTCTTTCCCGCCCCACCGGGCAGACCAGGTGAACCAGCCGTCGTATTTGGCCGCGTGTTGAAAGGGCAGGAGTTCAACGTGCGTCGCCAAATTGGAAAATGACTTTCAACATCCCAGTGGCAGGTCGGGTTAGCCCAAGGCGTCACCCGACTCAATAAGTGCCATTCGGCTCAAGGATAGAAAGCCACCACCCGGTAGCCGGCGACACGGTCAGGCAGTGTGGCCGATTGAACGGCTATCTCGATGGATGACGACCACTCGGTGCTCGCAGCAATGACAAGGTCTGACGCGCCAAGGTCTGACGCGCGCAGTACACGTCTTACCACAGGGCGATCAAGCGCATCTGTCAAAGTCAGCTCAAGGGCGGGAAAGGCCACGGGAATAAGTGCGTTGTTTTTTAGCGAGAAGCTCAATCGATACGTGTCGGCACGCACTCTCGCAAAACTGGAATTTTCCACGTTGATGGCATCAATCTTCATCACAGGGCCCACGGCGCACCCCACTGCATCGCAGACCTGCTCCAGCCAAGGGCTCAAGCGGGGCTCCCATGCGGCCAATCGCTGACGTTCCTGATACAGCCCTTGTGCCACCAAGCCAATGAAGAGCAACAAACCAAGAACCGCCAAAAGCCATTGACCGAAGCGTCTGCTTCGCACAGGAGGTTTAGTGTCGTTTGAAAGAAAAGAAATCGGTTCAGCAGGCGGGTCGAAGGCTGTGAGATCAGCCCGGTCCGTTTCGCAAAAATCACCCGTCAGCACCGGCGTTTGGGTGCCCGCCACAGGCTCGTCAACGCCCACAGTGTCAATCAAACCATCATTTTTCAGAACGGCAGTGTCACTTTTGGTCGCTGGCGCAACCGAAGGCGCCCCCTTGGTAGAAACATCGTCCAAATTGAAGTCAATCGCCTGAAAGTCAGATGAGGTCAACGTGGCAGGGGGTGGTGCCTCTGACAGAAGCACCGTTTCAGCGGGAACAGCTTGAGGAAGAACGGATTCAGGTTCAGGTTCAGGTTCAGGTTCAGGTTCAGGTTCAGGTTCAGGTTCAGGTTCAGGAGTTGCAACGGGAACAGATACTGGAACGGGGGGTATGGATTCTGAGGCCTCGATCGCCTGCGGGGCAGCCACCGGAGCGAGAGCGGGTGGGTCTGACGCAGGCGTGTCATTCACCAAATGCGCTGATGCATCGAACACCTCATCACACTGCCCACAGCGAACCCAGCCGGCGGAAATTCGAAGTTGGTCGGGGACCACCCTGAACATCGTCTCGCAAGCAGGGCAGCGGGTGATCATGCTCATCGCAAGTAACTTGAAAAGTGCCTCAAGCCAGAGCGGTCATCAGTATCCAGCCGTCTTCTTGATCAGTGACACTCAATTTGCAATACGGAGCGTAGGCCACTATCAACTCTTCGGCCTGTTGCACCAAAATGCCCGACAAAACCAGGTGACCGCCCGGTGCCACACACGACCACAAAAGAGGAGCCAGCGTCTTCAAAGGGGTCGCCAAAATATTGGCCAGCACGGTGTCGTACTGACCTGACACGGCCTCTGGCAATCCGGCATTGAGCGTGACGCCATTGGCCTGCGCGTTAAGCACCGTAGATTCAACCGCCGCCTCGTCAATGTCAACGGCATCCAACCCAACAGCACCGTGTTTAGCGGCACCAATGGCCAAAATACCGGAGCCACATCCAAAGTCCAACACGCGTCCTAACGGAACGCCCATGTCACCTCGCTGCGCCAGCCAACGAAGGCACATGCGGGTGGTGGGATGCGTCCCGGTGCCAAAAGCCAAACCGGGATCCAGCCGAATCACGGTGCGGGCCTCAGACGGTGGCTCATGCCAGGTCGGAACAATCCAGAAGGTGGGGGTGATGCTCACTGGGGTAAATTGAGTTTGCGTCAAGCGCACCCAATCTTGGTCCGGTACCTCTTGAACGCCCAACAGCTGACAATCGGTAAAAAAATCTTGCACCTGCAAAAGTGCCAATGCTTCTTTGGCAGCCGCCTCGCTCGGGTACAAGGCCAATAGACGTGATCGCTGCCAACCCTCTTTGGGCGGTGGCATGCCCGGCTCGCCAAACAAAGCTTGTTCAGCGTCGGTCTGAGCATCGGCATCTTCCACGCTGACGCTTAGCGCATCCAGTGCATCCAAGGCATCACTTACGATTTCGACCCGACTTTCAGGGCACATCAATTTCAGTTCAAACATGCAGACTCGGCTTTAGCGTTTGTGTTGTTCCAGCCAATGCTCAAGGTAATGAATATTGGTGCCACCCTGCACAAACTTGGCATCAATCACCAACTCGCGGTGCAAAGGAATATTGGTGTTGATTCCCTCAATCACCGTTTCACCTAAAGCGGTTCTCATGCGCGCCAAGGCTTGCTCGCGGGTGTCGCCGTGGGTGATGATTTTGCCGATCATTGAATCGTAGTTTGGCGGCACAAAGTAATTGGTGTAAATGTGCGAATCCACGCGCACACCGGGGCCACCTGGGGGGTGCCACATGGTGATCCGCCCTGGCGACGGCGTGAACTTGAACGGGTCTTCCGCATTCACCCGGCATTCAATCGCATGGCCGCGAATTTCAATCTGACGCTGCGTGAAAGGAAGACGCTCCCCTGCAGCCACCATGATCTGGGTTTTGACAATATCAATACCTGTGACCATTTCAGTAACGGGGTGCTCCACCTGAACGAGAGTGTTCATCTCAATGAAATAAAACTCGCCATCTTCGTAAAGAAACTCGAAGGTGCCGGCACCCCGGTAACCAATTTTTTTACACGCTGCCACACACCGCTCACCCACCCGGTCAATCAACTTGCGAGGAATGCCAGGTGCCGGCGCCTCTTCAAGCACTTTTTGATGGCGACGCTGCATGGAACAGTCGCGCTCACCCAGGTACACGGCATTTTTGTGTTTGTCGGCAAGAATTTGAATCTCGATGTGACGGGGATTCTGGAGGTACTTCTCCATGTACACCGCGGGATTGCCAAAGGCCGAACCTGCTTCCGCTTTGGTCATGGCCACGGCGTTGATGAGTGCCGCTTCAGTGTGTACCACCCGCATTCCACGCCCACCGCCGCCGCCTGCGGCCTTGATGATGATGGGGTAGCCCACCGATTTGGCGACCCGGCGAATCACCGCAGGGTCGTCTGGCAGTTCGCCTTCTGACCCCGGAACACAAGGCACACCGGCCTTGATCATGGCTTGCTTGGCAGACACCTTGTCACCCATGATCCGAATGGACTCTGGGGTAGGCCCAATGAATTGAAAGCCACTCTTCTCAACTCGCTCCGCAAAGTCCGCGTTTTCGCTCAAGAAGCCATAGCCCGGATGAATGGCTTCGGCGTCCGTTACCTCTGCTGCTGAAATGAGGGCTGGCATGTGCAAATAGCTCAAACCCGAGGGCGCAGGACCGATACACACGGCCTCTTCTGCCAGCTTGACGTACTTCGCATCGCGATCCGCCTCAGAATAGACCATGACGGCCTTGATTCCCATCTCGTTACAGGCGCGTTGAATCCGGAGGGCAATCTCGCCCCGGTTGGCAACCAGAATTTTTTTGAACATAGGCGTTGCGGTTCAACCTCACTCAATGACGAACAGGGGCTGTCCGTACTCAACAGCTTGCCCGTTGTCACACATCACCTTAGTGACCGTGCCGGATTTGTCTGCTTCAATTTCATTGAGGATCTTCATGGCCTCAACAATGCAAATGGTCTCGCCCGCCTTGATTTCATCACCCACCTCGACGAAAGCCTTGGCGCCTGGCGACGAGG
>JBAQDW010000234.1:0-2508 GCA_049286445.1 Rhodoferax sp.
AGTGGTCGTGTATTTCACTCATCCCAGATGTTGCGGGCGTCGCAACACAGACGTAAGGAGCCACCATGGCCGTCCAGCAGAATAAAAAATCACCTTCCAAGCGCGGTATGCACCGTTCGCACAATGCTCTGGTTGTTCCAGGCATCGCCGTTGAGTCCACAACAGGTGAAATTCATTTGCGCCACCATATCAGCGCCACCGGCTTTTACCGGGGTCGCAAGGTGTTGAAGACCAAATCTGAAGCCTGATTTTCATAGTCATGCGAAGGCCTGGGGCTACTCATAGGGTAGCCCCAGGCCTTTCTTTTTGACGTGTTCAAAACCCGGTTCCTGTTGGCCGTGGTGTACTAATTTTTACCATGATCACTATTGCTGTCGACTGCATGGGGGGCGATCATGGCACGTCTGTCACGCTCCCCGCCTGCCTCGCATTCCTTGACCGCCACCCGGATGCCCGGTTGATTTTGGTCGGATTGCCAGAGGCCATTTCCACTTTTTCACACCCTCGAGGTCATGGGGTGTTCGCCAGCGAAGTCGTGGAAATGGACGACCCCTTGGAGCTTGCGTTGCGACGCAAGAAGGACTCCTCCATGCGCGTGGCAATTCAGCAAGTCAAGGAGGGTGCGGCGCAGGCTGCCGTTTCCGCTGGCAACACGGCGGCTCTGATGGCGATTTCTCGCTATGTTCTCAAAACATTGGACGGGATCGATCGCCCGGCCATTGCAGGTCAAATTCCCAATGCCAAAGGCCATGGCACAACAGTGCTTGACATGGGCGCAAACGTGGACTGTTCTGCTGAGCACTTGCTTCAGTTTGCGGTCATGGGCGCAGCCTTGGTATCGGCACTCGACAACCGAGAGAATCCCACCGTGGGTTTGCTCAATATTGGCGAAGAAGCCATTAAGGGCAACGAGGTCATCAAGAGGGCGGGAGAACTATTGCGCGCTGCCTCCAAAGCGGGTGATCTGAACTTCTATGGCAATGTGGAAGGCAATGATATTTTCAAAGGCACGGCTGACATTGTGGTGTGTGATGGTTTTGTCGGCAATGTCGCGTTGAAGGCCAGTGAGGGCTTGGCAACCATGATTGTCAACTTCTTAAAAATTGAGTTCTCTCGCAATATTTTGACAAAAATGGCCGCAATTGCTGCTTATCCCATCATATCGGCGCTTAAAAACCGGATGGACCATCGGCGCTATAACGGCGGAGCTTTGTTGGGCCTGCGAGGTCTTGTGTTCAAAAGTCACGGTTCGGCCGATGCAATCGCTTTCGAATTTGCTTTGGCGCGCGCGTATGATGCAGCCCGAAACAACTTGCTTGACCGTGTGCAAGCCCGAATTGCTCATGCTGCGCCCTTGCTGGCCGTGGCGGAGGGGTCGGCGCTGTCCCGTGCGGTCGCATCAGCCTGAACTATGAGACTCTATTCACGCATTACTGGCACGGGCAGTTATTTACCCCCGCGGCGGCTTACCAATGCCGATTTGGTGGCTGAATTAAGTGCCAAAGGTGTCGAAACTTCCGACCAATGGATTGTTGAGCGCACGGGAATCAAGGCCCGGCATTTCGCAGCGCCTGATGTGTGCAGCAGCGACTTGGCGCTGGAGGCCGCCCGTCGCGCGCTCGACGCAGCAGGGTTGTGCGCGCAGGATATCGATTTGATCATCGTCGCCACGTCCACACCGGACATGGTTTTTCCGTCAACCGCCTGCATCTTGCAAAACAAACTGGGTGCCAACGGCGGCGCTGCTTTCGACGTTCAAGCGGTTTGCAGTGGTTTTGTATATGCCCTGACGGTCGCGGACGCTCTGATCAAGACCGGTACAGCGACCAAGGCCTTGGTGATCGGAGCCGAGGTTTTTTCGCGCATTTTGGATTTCACCGATCGAACTACCTGTGTCCTGTTTGGAGATGGGGCAGGAGCGGTCGTACTGGAGGCCTCTGATACCCCCGGCATTTTGGCAAGCGATCTTCACGCCGATGGCAAGCACGTGGGCATTCTGTGTGTGCCGGGCCAGGTTTCAGGCGGGCAGGTGGTTGGTGATCCGCTCTTGAAGATGGATGGTCAGGCGGTGTTCAAGCTGGCCGTCGGCTTGCTTGAACAAGCCGCTCGTGCCACCTTGAAAAAGGCGGGCAAGACCGAAGCGGACATTGATTGGCTCGTCCCGCACCAAGCCAACATTCGCATCATGCAAAGCACGGCCAGAAAACTCAAAATGTCCATGGACAAAGTCATCGTCACAGTGGAAGACCATGGCAACACGTCCGCAGCCTCCATTCCGCTCGCGCTTGATTCAGCGGTGCGCAGCGGCACCATTAAACCGGGTGAGTTGCTCATGTTGGAAGGCGTGGGCGGAGGATTCACCTGGGGTGCAGTGCTATTACATTTATAGCTATTCACGCAGGTCCTACAAGGGCTAGGCGGCTATTTGTTCATTTTTTTGAGGCAATCCATGAATCCTTTTGCTTTTGTTTTTCCTGGCCAAGGCTCTCAGTCCGTTGGCATGTTGGA
>JBAQDW010000235.1:0-3682 GCA_049286445.1 Rhodoferax sp.
GTTCATGGCGGAGTGCAGGGTGTTGAGAAACACTTGCGCGATGCCGTAGTGCTGGTCCAGCAGGTGCAGCACCGGCACCACGGCATTGCTGGTGCAAGAAGCGCCGGACACCAGTTGCTCGGCGCCAGTCAGGGCGTTTTGGTTCACGCCGTGCACCGTGGTGGCGTCCACGTCGGAGGCTGTGCCCCCCGGGTGGGACAGAAGCAGGCGCGGCACGCCTGCCTCCAAAAACTGCGTCAATTGCTTGCGGGTGCTGTACTGGCCTGAGCACTCGACGAGCAAGTCAATGTTCAGTGCCGCCCAATCCACGCCTTCGGGCGTGTGGGCGTGGCTGATGGAGATCGGTTGCCCGCCGATCACCAAATGGTCGTCGCGCCGCTCCACCACGCCTGGAAACCGGCCGTGGGTGGAGTCATAGCGGGTCAGGTAGACCATGGAATCCAGGTCGGCGGGCTCGTTGATGTGAACCACCGAGAGTTCGTGGCTCACAGACGACTCCCACAGCGCACGTTGAAACGCGCGCCCGATGCGGCCATAGCCGTTGATGGCAATTCTTCGGGTCATGGGGCACTCATTTGCAAAAAAGAAGGACGGGGCATGGGTTGCATGGTGGGGTGCGTTGCGCTGCCCAAGGGGAGGCAGGCTGCGCGGGGTGGATGACAAATTGAGAACAGGGTTTGGCGTGCATCGACTCAGTAGCAAACCATGGGCCGATGCAATCACTCCCATTCTATGAATGAAACGCAGCCCTTCGCGGGGCGGGGCGGTGCCGCAGAATAGGGGGGGGCAGTGGGTGACCCGAATTTTTAGTCAAATCAGGCGCTAGCCCTTATGCAGATTGTGCGAGTAGCTATCAAAAAAAGAGTAATTTGCACGGTAATCAGTGTAAAGGGTGGGGGGGTTGAAGCCCGCTGTTCGGGGCCCGCGCATTCAGCATGTCTGGCGCGTGAAAAATTTTGTATTTATTTTGCAAAAGTTGAATCCAGTTGGCGTTGAGTCGCGTATTCACCAAGAGGCGGGGCTGCGGTCTCGCAGTACAGTGGCTTCCCACACCAACTTTTACCCTTGGACCTTTTTGTATGAAAAAACTCACAAGCCTCTTACTGATCAGCGCCGCAGGGCTCGGTGCCACGGTGGCGCAGGCCGACACGGGCAAGCTCTTGCTCACTGGCGGTGTCAGTTCGATTGACGGTGCAGCAGGCGGTGGCCTGACGCCTTGGGCGGTGATTGGCTCTAACGCCACGGCGGGCGAAGTGGGGGCCACTGCTTTTGTGTCGCGCACGGTCACGCAGGACTATGCCCTCACTGGTTTTGGTGCGGCGGTGGGCTACAAAGACCGGGTGGAGGTGTCGCTGGCTCGGCAAGACTTTGATGCCTCTCCTGCGGTGGCGCTCAATGGCATTGCCGCCTTTGGTGTCACACCGGGACAGCATGTGAAGATGGATATTCTGGGCGTCAAGGTGAAAGTGGCAGGGGACGCGGTGTTGGACAGCGATTCGCTGATGCCCCAAATTGCCGTGGGCTTGGAGCATAAAACCGTGTCGCCAGGCTCTTTGGGCTCGGTGCTCAACTTCTTGGGCGCTAAAACTGAGGGCACTGACTTTTATGTGAGCGCCACCAAATTGTTTCTGGGCCAAAGTATTTTGGTGAATGCCACGCTGCGCAATACCAACGCCAACCAGAACGGGTTGTTGGGCTTTGGCTCAGCCTCTCCGGGCGAGAACGGACGCAGCTGGCAGCCGGAGGTGTCGGTGGCTTATTTGTTGAATAAAAACTGGGCCATTGGGGCGGAATACCGGGCCAAGCCCAATAACCTGGAAGCGCTGGGCCGCGCGTCCGGTTTGGGTGACGCGTTGGCAGAGGACGCTTGGAAAGACATCTTTGTGGCCTGGGCGCCCAACAAAAACACCTCGGTAACCTTGGCCTACGTGGACTTGGGTCGCGTAGTGCCCGGCATCACCGGCAACCGCAGTCAGACGGGTTTCTACCTGTCTGCGCAACTGGCGTTTTAAGTGCCGGGCCCCACGCCGCACCCTCTGACCCATCCCACCCTCCCGCCATTCCCTCTCGTGAGACCTTCTATGAAAAACAAACTTTTGGCTTTGTTGCCTGCCGTGATCGTTGCCGCCTCCGCGTTATTTGTGGCACCGTCCTTTGCCCAAAACGCTGCCGTTCCGGCCCTGGCCAACGATCAGCTTTACCAAACCTTTGGCGGCAAATCCGGCTTGGTCACCCTGATGGACGACTTTATGGTGCGCTTGTTGGCTGACCCGCGCACCGGCCCGCATTTCAAACCGGTTGACCAAGCGCATGTGAAAGCGCAGTTGGTGGATCAGTTCTGCGTGCTGACCGGCGGCCCGTGCGAGTACAAAGGGGCTGATATGAAGAGTTCCCACACCAACTTGGACATTACCAAGTCAGATTTCAACGCCTTGGTTGAGGTGCTGCAACTCGCCATGGACGCGCAGGGCATTGCTTTCAGCCAACAAAACAAGTTGCTGGCCAAATTGGCGCCGATGCACCGCGACGTGATCACCGTGGAGTGACCTCATGAACAACATCGCCCAATCATTCGCCCCTTGGTGTCAGACACTGGCCGCCGGACTGACCCTCACGTTGGCCAGTGGCGCGCTCCAAGCTGCCACCTTGCAAGTCATCGTGGTGGACCGCAACGGCACGCCCGCCTATGACGCGGTGGTGGTTGTGGTGCCAGCGGCTCCTGGCACAGCCAAAAGCCCGCCACCGCTGCTGGCCACGGTGAATCAGGAAAAAATGCAGTTTGTGCCTGCGGTAACCGTGATCTCGCCGGGGGGCAAGGTGCGCTTTTCCAACAGCGACGCTTGGGACCACCATGTGCGTTTGTCAGAGCCGACATTGACCTCGGGTGTCGCTTCAGGGCGTGGGGCAGAGGCATTTTCCTTGCGACTGGCCGGCAAGAACGAAGGTAAACCTGCCACTTTCGCGGAGGTCACGCTGGACAAGCCGGGTGAGTACGGTGCGGCCCTGCTCAGCTGTTTGATTCATGGCTCCATGAGTGGCCATGTGTATGTGGCTGAATCCCCTTGGGCCGTTAAAACAGACGTTAACGGCATTGCCACCTTCAATGATTTGCCTGAGGGCGCGGCCACGGTCAAGGTGTGGCACGCGGCGCAACTGTTGGTCAAGCCCTTGGTGCCGGTGGCGCTCAGTGCCACGCCCACCCAAACCTCCGTGCAACTGGATGTGCAGATGCGACGCAAGCGCCTGTAAAGGGGGCGTTTTGCCGCCTCGCGCCTTAAGCGGTGGGCGGGATGGGTGCGAGTTTGTCTTGGGTTTTGAGGTCGAAATCTGAGGCGTCATGGCGTTCATGCAGCTGCTGGGCCAGGTCGCCCGAGGTGCGGTTCACCATGCGGCCCCGTTGCACAGCGGGGCGTGCGCCGACCTCTTTGGCCCAGCGGCGCAGGTTTTTGTAGCTTTGCACTTGCAAAAACTCACCGGCGTTGTACGCCTCGCCCAGCACCAAGTTGCCATACCAAGGCCAAGTGGCGATGTCGGCAATGCTGTACTCGTCGCCACCCAAGTAACGGTGCTCGGCCAGCTCTCGGTCCAGCACGTCCATTTGGCGTTTGACTTCCATGGTGAAGCGGTTGATGGGGTACTCAAACTTTTCGGGCGCGTAGGCATAAAAATGCCCAAACCCGCC
>JBAQDW010000236.1:0-4009 GCA_049286445.1 Rhodoferax sp.
ATCCTGAACTTGGCTATGGCCATGCAGCACAGGCAGTGGATGAAGGGGCTTTGGGAGGAGGCCACGCAGTTCGATTTGCCGGTCAAATTCACCGCCCATCACCCGACTGGAACAGGCTAATGGAAAATTTGGGATAAGTCAAAAACAGCTCGTAACTGAAGAACAAGCCCTTGGCCTCCACCCGTTTTTTAAGCGCTTGGGCCCGCGGGTCCTTGGGGTTGAACCAATGGTTACAGTCGATGATGCCGTTGGCCGCGTCTGGAAACTCCTTGAGGAATTTGTAGCTCGACGCGGCACCACCCAAAACAGAGTAAATCGCTTTGGGCGTCACTTTTTGCTGCTGCATGGTGCGCACCAACAACGCGTACTCGTTGTAGTAGTTGGCCGGAATGACGATGTCTGGGTTAATCGCCTTCATGCGCAGCACGATGTTATTGAAGTCGCGCGTGGGGTTGGCGTGTTTGACCACCTCTTTTACGTCGTAGCCATAACCGGGCAACTCGCGAGCCAACAACTGCGCGGTACCACTGCCAAACAGCGACTCTTCATGAATGATCATCACCGTCTTGGCCGGTTTGCCCGCGGCCGTGTTGAGCACGTGTAAATTGGAAATGGCGTTGTCAGCCACTTTTTTGTAACCTGGCGCAAAACGGAAGGTGTTTTTTAGACCTCTTTCCACAATTTGATCGGCGACACCCACATCCACAATGTGGGGCAGGTTGTACTTGGCGGCAGCCTGGGTGGTTGCCAAACAAATGGCAGAGGCAAACGCCCCCACCACGGCTCACACACCCGCTTCGTTCATCTTCTCCACCTCAGCCGCGCCGGCTTGGGGCTGTGACTGCGCATCGCCCAGCAACGCTTCGATTTTTGCGCCACCGAGTGACTTGATACCACCCGCCTTGTTAATGTCTTCAATGGCCATCAGCGCCCCTTCACGGCACTGCTGACCCGAGTAAGCCAGCGCACCCGTGACCGGGTGCAATACGCCCACTTTGATCTTTTTGGGCTGAGCGCCTGCGACTAAAGGAAACGCCAGCACGGATGCAGCAGGGGCAGACTGGGATATGAAATGGCGACGGGTGGTCATGGGCGATCTCCTAACGATGGTTTTAGAACGGGCGAAAAACGGGGGAATTTTTAGTGAAACTGAGCAGACAGTTCTTTACTGACCCAGACCTTGGCATCAATACTGCCCACACGGGACAACTCCATTTGGTATTCGTAACGGTCCGGGCGGTACAGACCATGAAGCCACTGCACCGGGCGCTCCTGGTCGTCGTAAATAAGGCGGCGTACCGCAAGCAAGGCCGAACCCACCGCAACATCCAGGTGCCTTGCGATCAACGCGTCGGCCAACTTGGCAGAGATGGTTTGGTGCGCACGGCCCACCTTGACGCCAGACTCTTCCAAGAGAAGCAAAATCGGTTTCTGCGCCAATTCGCGTTTGCCAAATTGACGCGCCATTTCAGCGGGCACGTAGGTGGTGATGTGGGACAAAGGTCCCTCTTGAGTGCTTCGCACCCGAACCGCTTTTTGAACCGCAGTCCCCAAGCCAATGGACAAGGCCGCAGCGACCGCACTCGAGGCTGAAATCGTCTCCACCTCCAGTACTTTGACCGAAGTTCTCAGACCCATGCTGACCAGGTTTTCCAATAAACCAGTCAGGTGAGCCCGCCCGCCCTTCCCCTCATTCACCGCAGTGTTGTGGCTCTCAGCGTCAGGCTGCACCCGGCGCGTACCGCGCCCTGGTTCACGAGAAATCATGCCTTCGTTTTGAAGCAGCTCCAACGCCCGCCGCACGGTCACCCGCGCCACAGAAAATTGCTGCATCAGCGCCAGCTCGCCCGGCAGGCCCGTATCAAATCGACCCTCTTGGAGCTGTTCACGCAACACCAAATAGATCTGGTGGTACTTTGGCAGGGGCAGGTCTGTTGAACGCATGCCCGCATCATAAAAACAGTTCTAATGTACTGTCAATAGAACATTATGAGAAAAATCAAAAGCAAGGGTTTATCATAGGTTTTGGCGTGGCAATGGGGGCGAGCACCCTGGCGCTGGTTCAACCAAGATGGGCCTTTGGGCCGCGCGCCCTCATGAACACTCTCGATTCAATCAAGTCGATGCGGGAGCGGGCAAATGCAGCGCCAGGTCATTCCAAACATCTTGGCGACTGATCAAACCCTCAGTCACCTCAAACCGGTCAATGAACCGAATGCCCTCGAAAGCCGAACCATCGAGCCAATGCCCATGCAACGTTCCAAAACAGTAAACAACCGCGCCTTGATCGGTCCACGAGGCATCAAACCGTTCGTAGGTTTTTGCAACATTTTTGTACCGCCCGCGCGAAAACGCCACCAATTCCTCCAAACGGTGCAAGGTCTGGCTGCCTGGAAAACGCATCGTGAAGCCCGGTGCCAGCAAAGCAGCGGCGTTGGTGAGGTCTCGGTCCTGCATGAAATCCAGAAAGCGCCGAACCAAATCAGCGGCATCCACACGCTCAGGCCCCCCTACCGCATGAACCTGGTTATCCCTCCGATAAGTGCTTGCAAGGTTCACGAACACAATCGTGCCTGCGGGAGGTGCCGCAATCACTGATCGCGCCGCTTGCGCTACCCGGTCCACCAGTTTGATTTCTGCTTCTTTAGAGTAACCAGGCAAAAGCGTGATTGAAATCACAGGCATATAAATCTCCTTGTTTGTTTTCAAAACTGTGTATCTTGCCGCTTGTGCATCAGGCTTACAGTCTGTACCGACATCCTGACGCCGCGCCTGCGACCCACGCCGGCTTGCACCGTTCACCCCACCCCACCCCAGGGCAGCACCATTCCAACCAAGGTAGCGTTCTCAAGCCCTCATTAAGGGGTCCGCTTCAGATTGTTTCTCATGCCCAAACGATAAAGACAGCCCCGCGCAACCACGCATGGCCCTTGGGTCAGTGTTTCATGCTATTTTTAGAATAGATTTTTACTACAAAAATAATAGCGCCTTGCGCAAGCAGGGCATGGGCTACAAGCCATTTTGATTGAATGAACCGCCCCACTACGAGGCACACCAAGTAGAACCATAGGCTGCATAGGTGCCATTCATTAAATTGGCGTCAGAGTGAACAATGAACCAAGCCGATTTCCAAACTAAGGCGTTGAAGACCAATTTGCCACTGGACACCAAAACCGTCACCAAACAAGTGGCCGAACGCCAGCGCGAACCGGGTGGGCAGATTGCGGGCCGCACCAAGCAGATTGACCCGTTGAAACTGGGCAGCGGGCAGTGGCGACCGCACGACCTGCGCCGCACGGGCGCGAGCGCCATGGCCGAACTGGGCGCGCTGCCCGACGTGATCGAGAAATGCCTGAACCACACTGAAGAAAACAAGATGAAGCGCATTTACCAGCGCGCCACTTTTGAGGCCCCCATGCGCGACGCTTGGCGGCTGTGGGGTGAACGGCTGGACTTGCTGACCAACAAACCGGCCAATGTGGTGACGCTGCGGGCGGCCTGATGCAATCTTTTGCCATTCCAGTTAAACTAAGTGCTACGTCCTTGGACTCCATTGGACATTAACGGGACAAACCATGCACACATCCACACTCCGCGCCGCTGGTGGCTCCATCGCCGTGACCATTCCGCAGTCGCTGGCCAAGTCCACCGGCTTGCACCCTGGCGACAAGGTGAGTTTTGAATTTGACGCCGGGCGTTTGATCATTTCGCCGATCAGCCGTCGAAAATACAGCTTGCAAGAGCTGTTGGCCATGCAAGGCGACGAGCCGCTGGTGATCGACAAGGACTGGGACAACATGCCAGCAGTGGGCCAAGAGGTTCCCCTTTGAGTCGCAAAGTTTGGCAGCGCGGCGACATTGTGGTCGCCAGCTTCGACCCCACGCTAGTAGACAGTCAACTTGATTTGCAAGCAATTGGTTGAGTTTTCAGTTACCTAGATTTTCCCGGTTTCGGGTGATATATGCTTCGAAATCATTTGGAGACAAGCATTCCTAACAGCACACCCCTG
>JBAQDW010000237.1:0-20721 GCA_049286445.1 Rhodoferax sp.
GCTTGATCGCGTCTCCCTGACCAACGCCATCCCGCCCCTGCCTTCGCTCATTCGCAATGCCGCGATGGCTGGTGCTTTGCCTTGAGTTATTGAGAAGTTACCGAAAACATGCAGAATCCTGAACGCATGCGGTCGCTAAAACCGCACACTTAACGTTTAAGGGTCAAAGCTTGCGTAAGTGCTATTCGGCCAAGCGCCTGATTGGTTGAGCGTGGCGGACTGTGAGCGATGGTTCGGTTGCCGACCCACACGAACAGCGGTGGCTGACCAGCAGCCGGTCTTCAGGCCTTTTTTGGGTCGGCCAGCCGCTGGGCATGAATGACCCGCCTGCCGCGTCACCCTGGCCAAGCACCTCACGCCGGAGAGCGAACGACCCGGCGCTCACGACATGGCGGGTGTGCACATTAGCGGTGGAGGCGGGCCATCCTGCCCTTTCCGTTCGCCCCCTTTGGGTGAGCCCGAAGCCACTATTTTTGACACCCCACGCCGGGGCGGTTACATTGGCTACCCTGCAATGAAGAGCGCCAAACCGGGGTCCTGTCGTCTGGACGGGATCGCAAAAGATGACGCGAAACCATTGCCAACCTCCTAAAAAGCATGACTCAAAATTATTATTTCAAGGCGCAGGCCTTTTCTTACCCCTGCCTGCGCAAGGTCAGGAGCCACGCATGAGTTTTTACGGCGTCACCGACATTTGGACTTACGTCATTGGGGCCATTGGCATCATTTTGCTGCCGGGACCGAACTCTATCTATGTGCTCTCCGTGGCGGCGGCGCGCGGCGTCAAAGCCGGCTACCAAGGAGCGATGGGGGTGTTTGTGGGCGACACCATCTTGCTGTTGCTGACCGCACTGGGCGCAGCCAGCCTGCTGCGCACCAACCCCGACCTGTTTATCGGGGTGAAGTACGCGGGCGCGGCCTACCTTGCGTGGGTGGGGCTGAACTTGATCTGGGGTGCGATTCAAAAAGCACGCAGTCCGGAAATCATTGCCGATGTGCCCCGCCAAAGCACGGCCAACCTGCAACACCCGTTCAAGCGCGCTTTGGTCATCAGTCTGCTCAACCCCAAGGCGATTTTGTTTTTGCTGTCGTTTTTTGTGCAGTTCATTGACCCAACCTACGCCCGCCCGGCCGTGCCTTTTTTGATCCTGAGCGCGATCATCATGGTGTTCAGCGGCATTTACCTGTCGGCCCTTATTTTTCTGGGCACCCGGTTGGCGCAGGCGTTCAGGGTCCGCAAGCGCCTGAGCGCAGCCCTGTCGGGTGGGGTCGGCGGCTTGTTCATCTGGTTTGGCAGCAAGCTGGCCACCGCCACGCTGCATTGAGCACCCGGCCGACGGTTAAGGCCTAGTGGTGATGACCATGCTCACCGTGCACGTGGCGGTGGGCAATTTCTTCCTTTGAGGCGGCGCGAACATCGGTCACCGTGACGCTGATTCGCAGCGCTTTGCCGGCCAGCGGATGGTTGCCATCCAGCATCACGGTGTCGCCTTTGATTTTCATCACGGTGAAGGTTTGGGCATGTCCGTCTTCGCCCACCCCTTGCAAGTGACCGCCTACTTTGACGCCGGCCGGAAACTGGCTTTTGGGAATGGTTTGAACCAGGCTTGGGTCATGGGCACCAAAGGCGTCTTCAGGCTGCAGGTCCAGCGTGGTCTTGAACCCGGTTTCCTGGCCTTCCAGAGCGGCTTCCAGCTTGGGGAACGTGTTGGCGTAGCCGCCATGCAGGTAAACCATGGGATGTTGGCTTTCTTCGAGCAATTTGCCTGTGGTGTCAGCCAACTTGTAGCGCAGTGTGACTGCCGTGTCTTTTTCAATCTTCATCATTTCTCTCCTTTTGGACTGTCATTATCGACGCACCGGCTACTGAAGCGTTCCGTGCGAAGGCCAAATGAAACCGCACGTGGGTTGGACATCTTTATAAGAAAACAACCCCTAGCCCTTGATGTATCTTCGCAAGGCGCTATCTTTTAAATAGCAATATGGGGTTATCCCTGATCCGCAAAGGGGCACGGCGCCACTCTGGTGGACAAAAGTGAAATAATTGACTGATTTCAACTGGAGGATATTCAACATGAGCGACACCCAACAGCGCATTGCCGACTTGGTCAAATCCAATGACGTGGTACTTTTCATGAAAGGCAACGCGAGTTTCCCCCAGTGCGGATTCTCGGGTCGGGCGATCCAGGTTTTGAAGGCGTGCGGCGTGGATGCCAAAGCCATCACCACCGTGAACGTGCTTGAAGATGATGAAGTTCGCGCAGGGATCAAGGAATTCAGTAGCTGGCCCACCATCCCTCAGCTCTACGTCAAAGGTGAGTTTATTGGTGGCTCAGACATCATGATGGAAATGTACGAAAACGGTGAACTGCAACAAGCACTGGGCAATCCGGCTTGATGCTTCGCTGAATAAGAACCTGCAATCCCAAAACAGTCCCCGTGAGTCCTTGATTTACAAAGGGTCAGCTTGAGACGCAGACACTTAATCACCAGTGCCACAAGCCACTCCGCCTCAGGGTCTGCGACACCCTGCAGGCGGGCTCAGTGTCAAAAAACCACCAGACGGTGGTTTTTTTACGCCACCCCTGTGCTCGTGAGAGAGGCGAAAGCCACACATCGGCTTTAGGCTTTGAATTCCCAACGCCGTTGTGCACCGAATACGGCGTCTGGGTAGGCTGGTTTGCCACGTGACCCGTTGTAACGCCCCAACGCCATGAACAGGTTGCCATTTTCCCGGTCAAGGTAGTGCCGCAAAATGACGCAGCCAAAACGCAAGTTGGTTTGCATGTGGAACAGCTTGCCTGCGTCACCGTCCGCCAACACACGGGTCCAAAATGGCATGATCTGCATGTAGCCCCGCGCGCCGACGCTGGAGATGGCAAATTTTCGGAAGTTGCTCTCCACCTGCACCAGCCCCAGCACCATGGCCGTGTCCAGCCCCGCGCGCCGGCTCTCATACCAGATCGTCTGAAGAAACTCCTGACGGGTGCGCCAGTCCGGCTTCTTGGTGCGCAAGCGGTCGCTCATGGCCCCTTGCCAGCGCAAGAAATCGAGCCGAGACCCAGTGTCAGGGAACTCGGGTACCGGAGGCGCATGGTTGGCAATGGCGGAGCTCAGCGCGGTGCGCACCGAATCCACCAACGGCTCCTCGATCTGGCGGCCCGCTTGCACCGTCGGGTGAACCGAGAGCAATCCAAGCCCCCCCGCAAAGGAGGAAAGCAGCGTTCTGCGGGACAGCATTCCTAGCGCCAACCCCTTCAAACTTTGAGGCGCGATTGAATCAAGGCGGCGATCTCAGCGACGGGAACCTGGGTCGACGCGGCATCGCGGCGGTGTTGGTACTCGACAATACCCTCTTTCAAACCCCGGTCCCCCAGAGTGACTCGGTGGGGAACGCCAATCAACTCCCAATCGGCAAACATGGCACCGGGGCGCTCTCCCCGGTCGTCCAGAATCACATCCACACCCGCAGCCAGCAAATCGTTGTACAACTGATCAGCGGCCGCTTTCACATCAGGAAAACGATCCGGGCCAATGGGGCACAGCACCACGGTGAAAGGGGCCAAGGCATCGGGCCAGATGATGCCGCGCTCGTCGTGATTTTGTTCAATGGCGGCGGCTGGCAAACGGGTGATACCAATGCCATAACAGCCCATTTCCAAAAATTGGGGTTTGCCGTTCACGTCCAGAAAGGTGGCCTTCATGGCCTCGCTGTATTTGGTGCCCAAATAGAACACGTGGCCCACTTCAATGCCCCGTTCAATCGCCAACACGCCTTGCCCATCCGGGGATGCATCGCCCGCGACCACGTCTCGCAGGTCTGCCACCATCGTCGGTTCGGGCAAGTCACGTCCCCAGTTGACGCCGGTCATATGAAAGTCGGGCTCATTGGCGCCGCAAATCCAATCCGCCATCACTGCCGCGTCCCGGTCCACCACGACCTTGAGGGGAAGCTTCAGGCCGATCGGGCCCAAATAGCCGGGTTTGCAACCAAAATGATCTTCAATTTCAGTGAGCGTGGCAAAGCGAAATCCGGCCAAACCGGGCAGCTTCCCTACCTTGACTTCGTTCATGCTGTGGTCCCCGCGCAGCAGCAACAGCCAGACTTGCGACTTGATGACCCCACCTTGGGCGTCCAACGTGTCGGTCGCCAGCACCAAAGATTTCACGGTTGTTTTCAAACCGACGTTCAAATACTGGGCGACATCGGCGCAGGTGCTTTTGTCGGGCGTGGGTGTTTTTTCCATCGTCCGACTTGGCGCTGGCCGGGGTTTTGCGGGAGCCAAGGACTCTGCCTTCTCCATGTTGGCCGCGTAATCGCTGTTGGGGCAGTAAACGATGGCGTCTTCTCCCGTCGCGGCAATGACCTGAAACTCTTCACTCAGGTCACCGCCAATGGCACCGCTGTCGGCGGCCACGGCTCGGTAGGTCAAACCAAACCGGTCAAAGATACGACGGTAGGCTTGCGCCATGACTTGGTAACTGGCCTTGGCAGCGGCTGGGTCGCGATCAAAGCTGTAAGCGTCTTTCATGATGAACTCACGTCCGCGCATCAAGCCAAACCGGGGGCGACGCTCGTCTCTGAATTTGGTTTGAATCTGATAGAAGTTTTTTGGTAATTGCTTGTAGCTTTTGATTTCTTGCCGGGCAATATCGGTCACGACCTCTTCACTGGTGGGTTGAATCACGAAGTCGCGTTCATGGCGATCTTTGATACGCAGCAACTCAGGACCCATCTTCTCAAATCGTCCGGTTTCCTGCCAAAGCTCTGCGGGTTGCACAACGGGCATGCTCAATTCAACCGCCCCGGCTCGGTTCATTTCTTCACGAACAATGGTTTCCACTTTGCGCACGACACGCAGTCCCATGGGCATCAGGCTGTAAACGCCCGCCCCCAATTTTTTGATCATGCCAGCGCGCATCATCAGCTTATGGCTCACGATCTCGGCATCGGCGGGGGCTTCCTTGAGGGTTGAGATAAAGAATTGAGAGGCTTTCATGGCGAGAATCCGGGAATAACTGAGGGCTGTCGTCCTTGATGCGCAGCAAGTGCTGTGCATAATGGCAACAGTTTAAAAATTGGGGTTTGATTATGCTTGACCGTGACGGCTTTAGGCCCAACGTCGGCATCATCCTGCTCAACCAGAAAAATCAAGTGTTCTGGGGCAAACGCATTCGAACACACTCTTGGCAATTTCCGCAAGGCGGCATTGACCGGGGGGAGACGCCAGAACAGGCCATGATTCGCGAGTTGCGCGAAGAAGTTGGCCTTTTCCGAGAGCATGTTCGCATCGTGGCCCGAACCCGCGACTGGTTGCGCTACGAGGTGCCAGACAGATTCATTCGCCGTGACGCTCGCGGTTTCTACAAAGGTCAGAAACAAATCTGGTTTTTGCTCCAGTTGGTCGGCCATGACTGGGATTTAGACTTGCGCGCCACCGACCACCCTGAGTTCGATGCTTGGCGGTGGAATGACTATTGGGTTCCGCTGGACGCCGTTGTCGAATTCAAACGGGGAGTCTATGAAATGGCGCTCACGGAACTGGCCAGGTACCTGCCTCGGGGCGACTATCGAAACCGTTTTTTGCGCCAAGGAATGCGCCCCCAAGAATTGACACTTGAAGTGGAACAACTGCCCAAAGAAGTGATAGTGCTGCCTGCGAGAGCAAGTTTCGAGCCTGACCCGCAAACTGCGATTGATGCCGCATCCCCGGAGAAAACGCATGGCGTACAAAAGAATTAAGTTACTGCTTTTGCTGACCCTGGGGACTGGAATGGCAGCGGCTCAGCTGGTCACCCAAGATCCCGACTGGAAGGAAAGCGACGCCCCGGCACCACCGCCTTTCTCTCAAACCAAACTGATCCCGCTGAACATGCCTCCTTATGTCAGCCTGAAGTTTGGGATTGATCCTCAGACACTTTCGATCACGCCCGATGGCATTGCTCGTTATGTGGTCGTCGCCACCAATGCGAGTGGCTCGATGACGGCCATGTACGAGGGAATTCGATGTGCAACGGGCGAAGTCAAAACTTATGCGAGGTTCAACTCGGTCGGGGAATGGGATCCGGTCAAAGAACCAAAATGGCTGGATTGGGCTGGCAAACAGCCGTCAAAGCATGCTCTGGTTCTGGCTCGACAAGGACTGTGCGATGGGGCAAGCACCACGGGGCAGTCGGTCGCCGATATGGTGAAAGCGTTGAAGAAATAAGACCCTAGCGCTAGCGCGTCAGTACCATGTTGTCGCGGTGCACCATTTCTGGCTCGGCCGTGTAGCCCAACAGTTTTTCAAACTCACTGGAAGATTTTCGGCACAAAAGTCGGGCCTCAGCGCTGGCGTAATTGGCCAAACCCCGCGCCATCTCGATTCCGGCTTCGTCCCGGACCGCGATCACATCACCCCGCGAAAAATCGCCAACCACCATGGTCATGCCAATCGGAAGCAGGCTTTTGCCTTCACTGCGAACCTTGGCAGCAGCGCCGGCATCCACCGTGACCGAGCCTCGCAATTGCAAATGGTCCGATATCCACTGCTTTCGAGCTTGAGATTTTTTGGTCTGAGCCACTAACAGAGTGCCGATGGACTCGCGTTGAACCAGTCGCATGAGAACGTCGGGTTCGCGTCCCCAGGCAATCACGGTCGAGGCACCGGAACCCGCCGCACGCTTGGCGGCCAGAATTTTGGTCAACATGCCGCCTCGCCCAATGCTGGAGCCTGCACCACCGGCCATGTTCTCCAATGCCGGGTCACCCGCTTTTGCCTCATAAACAAACACCGCCTGCGGATCTTTGCGCGGGTCAGCGGAGTAAAGGCCTTTTTGATCCGTGAGAATAATCAAGGCGTCGGCTTCAATCAAATTGGCAACCAACGCACCCAGCGTGTCGTTGTCACCAAACTTGATTTCATCGTTAACGACGGTGTCGTTCTCGTTGATCACGGGAACAACGCCATGCTTCAACAAGGTTAGCAGCGTAGAGCGAGCATTCAGGTAGCGTTCGCGATCCGTCAAATCAGCGTGGGTCAGCAGTACCTGCGCACTTTTTAAGCCGTTCTCGCGCAGCTTGGTCTCATACATGTGCGCCAGCCCCATTTGGCCCACTGCCGCAGCAGCTTGCAGCTCATGAATAGCATGGGGACGTTTGAGCCATCCTAAGCGCTTCATGCCCTCAGCTATCGCGCCACTGGAGACCATGATGACCTCTCGTCCATCTTGCACCAAGAGCGCCATTTGGCGGCACCATTCGCCGATGGCCAATTCATCCAGCCCACGGCCTTCGTTGGTGACCAGGCTTGAGCCAACTTTGACAACAATACGCCGAGCATCCCGCAGCGCGGGCGAAGTGGTTTTTAAGGTCATAACAGGGGTAAGCCCAGATGTATCAAGCGAGAGCTGCTATATATTCAATAGCAAATTAGCCACGATTCAATGACTCAGCAGCATCTGGAAAGCGCGGATCAACCACAACGGGTGCAAGCTCTGCCTTTTGCAGCGCACTCACGTGCTTGTAAATCGTCTTAATCAGCGTTTCGCAACCTTCGCGGGTCAACCCCGAAATCTCAAAGACGGGGCCTTTAAATTTGAAGCGCTTAACAAAGTCTTTGACCACCGCTTCGCGCTCTTCAAGGGGAATCATGTCCAGCTTGTTCAAGACAAGCCAACGGGGCTTCTCATACAACTCGGGGTCGTATTTCTTGAGTTCATTCACTATCGCCTTGGCCTGTGCCACGGTATCTACCCCCTCGTCAAACGGCGCCAAATCAACCACATGCAGCAGCAGCCGGGTGCGCTTCAAGTGACGCAAAAACAGATGCCCGAGCCCGGCCCCATCGGAAGCACCCTCAATCAATCCCGGCAAGTCAGCAACCACGAAGCTTTGCTCTGGGCCCACGCGCACGACACCCAAGTTAGGGTGCAGGGTGGTGAAAGGATAGTCGGCGATACGCGGACGGGCATTAGAAACGGCAGTGATCAAGGTTGATTTACCCGCGTTAGGCATGCCCAGCAAGCCTACATCTGCCAGCACCTTCAGCTCGAGCTTTAGGCTGCGCTTGTCGCCCGGCCAACCCGGTGTTTTTTGCCGGGGCGCACGGTTAATCGCGCTCTTGAATCGCATATTGCCAAAACCACCATCGCCGCCTTTGGCAATCGTGATCACCTCACCGTGCGTCAGCATCTCAAAGAGGACCTCACCCGTTTCAGAGTCTGAAATGATAGTGCCCACCGGCATTTTCAATGTGATGTCTTCACCGGCCGCACCGAACATGTCCGATCCCATGCCATGCTGTCCACGCTTGGCATCATGACGACGCGAGAAACGAAAATCGACCAGCGTATTCAGATTGGAGTCCGCAACCGCAAAGACATGACCGCCCCGACCGCCGTCACCGCCATTGGGTCCCCCAAACTCTTTGTACTTTTCATGGCGAAACGAGACGCAGCCAGCCCCTCCGTCTCCTGCAGAGATTTCAATATAGGCTTCGTCGACGAATTTCATGATTTCAGACTTTATAAACGAAAAACCCCGCGCAGCGCGCAGGGTCTTGATTCGGGGTTATCAGCGATTTAAGCCGAGATAACGTTCACCGTCTGCTTGTTTAACGCACCTTTGGTGGCGAAAGACACATTGCCTTCAACCAATGCAAACAGAGTGTGATCTTTGCCGATACCGACATTCGTGCCGGGGTGGAATTTAGTGCCACGTTGACGAACAATGATTGCACCAGCGCTCACCAATTCACCGCCGAACTTCTTCACACCGAGCATTTTGGGCTTGGAATCGCGCCCATTTCGCGTAGAGCCGCCGCCTTTTTTCTGTGCCATGACCCTTGTCCTTTAAGCAGCAATAGCGCCAATCAACAGTTCTGTGAACTGCTGACGATGCCCTTGACGTTTTTGGTAATGCTTGCGACGGCGCATTTTGAAAATGCTGACCTTGTCGTGCTTGCCGTGAGCCAACACTGTGACACTCACGGTTGCGCCGGACACCAAGGGTGTACCGATCTTGATTTCCGAGCCGTTACCGACTGCCAAAACCTGATCAAACACAATCTCTTGGCCTACGTCCGCAGCAATCTGTTCTACTTTAATTTTTTCGCCGGCTGCAACTCTGTATTGCTTACCGCCGGTTTTTATGACCGCGTACATGATGACCTCTTCAATTTAGCTCTGGAACGAATTTTCGCAGAGCCCGTCATTATATCAGACCCTGATTCCCGCTCGCGCAGACAATCTGGCTACGTCAGGAGTGTGGGCACAACTTTCTATAATACGGGTATTCAACTGGTCACCTGTTTTGCAAGCCTCTACATCCAACCCATCCTCTTTGCTGTCAATCATTGCGCAGGACATGCGCGAGGTTGACTTGGTTATTGCCCGCCGGCTTGACTCCAGCGTTCCCCTGGTCGGACAGGTGTCGAAATACATCATTGCGGCTGGCGGCAAACGTTTGCGACCCGCGCTGCTTTTACTGACCTGCGGTGCATTGGGGTACGTTGGTTCTCAACGCTTCAACCTCGCTGCCGTCGTGGAATTCATTCACACTGCCACGCTTTTGCACGATGACGTCGTAGATGAGTCTGCCCTAAGACGGGGAAATCCAACAGCCAACGAAGCCTTTGGAAATCCTGCAAGCGTGCTTGTTGGGGATTTCCTCTACTCCAGGGCGTTTCAAATGATGGTCGATGCACAAAGTATGCGCATCATGGAAGTGCTGGCTGACGCGACCAACGTGATTGCGGAAGGTGAGGTCATGCAGTTAATGAATATGCACAATGCAGAATTAAATGAGCAGGCTTATTTGCAAGTCATCCGGTCAAAAACAGCCAAATTATTTGAAGCCAGCGCGAGGGTCGGCGCCATTCTTGCTGATGCACCGGCCGAGATAGAAGATGCCTGCGCGGACTACGGGCAAGCCCTTGGGACCGCCTTTCAAGTGATCGACGATGTCCTTGATTACACAGGAAACGCTGAAGTATTAGGAAAGAATCTTGGCGATGACTTGCGCGAAGGCAAAACCACACTTCCGCTGATTGCAGCGATGCAACGGGGGTCAGACAGTGAACGCGACCTTATCAAGCGGGCGATTGAATCAGGCGACGCTGACTTACTCGAAGATGTGGTCCGAATTGTCAGGGACACAGGCGCGCTAGACATTGCTCGCGATGCCGCCCGATCAGAAGCAGTACGCGCCATTGCAGCAGTTGAGCGCCTACCAAAGTCGATTTATTCCGCTTGTATGGTCGACCTGGCGTCTGACTTATTAAGACGGCAGGCCTGAGGCACCCTCTCAGTTCACACTCTCTTTAGTCATGTAGGAACTGCAGTTACTTAGACGCAGCAGCGGCGCTTGGCGGCTTCAGATGACCGGGGCGTGCGAGACTTCTCACGCAAGGGGAACTCATCTCCCGGACTTGTTCACCCACACAACTGGCACGTGCCTACACGACAGCCTCGCGACGTAGTACATTCTTGATCTATGGACGCAGCTGAAAACACCCCTCGAAACACTCCTCCTGCAGCACTGCCTGGACTGGGGCGAGCACTTATTTTGGCTGGAAAGCTAGATCAAAAACTGGCTGAAGATCTTTACCGCAAAGCTGAGGGCAGCAGAACCGGCTTTATAGCGGAACTTACGGGGTCTGGTGCCGTTTCGGCTTTTGATTTGGCTCACACCATGTCGGCTGCTTATGCAGCGCCTTTGATCGACCTCAACGCGCTTGACGTCAAGGGCTTGCCTACAGGATTGTTAGACCCCAGAATTTGCAGCGACTATCGTGTGGTCGTGCTCAGCAAGAGAAACAACCGTCTCTTGGTTGCCACGGCCGACCCATCTGACCAACAGGCGGCTGAGAAGATTAAATTTGCCACTCAGTTGGGTATCGACTGGGTGATTGCCGAATATGACAAGCTGCTCAAGCTGGTGACTGCCAATGCAACCACAGCCTCTGAAGCGATGGAAACGCTTATAGGTGGTGACTTTGAGTTTGATGAACTCCCAGCAGACAACATCACAGACACAAACGACAGTGCAGCCTCTGACGTCGATGACGCACCCGTTGTCAAGTTTTTGCACAAAATGCTTCTGGATGCGTTCAGCATGCGCGCCTCTGATCTTCATTTCGAACCCTATGAACACAATTACCGGGTTCGCTTCCGAATCGATGGAGAACTCCGAGAAATTGCCTCTCCACCCGTCGCTATCAAAGAAAAGCTGGCCTCTCGGATCAAAGTGATCTCAAGAATGGATATTTCAGAAAAGCGTATCCCGCAAGATGGCAAGATGAAATTGAAAATTGGGCCAGATCGCGTGATCGATTTTCGAGTCAGTACATTGCCCACTCTTTTCGGAGAGAAAATTGTCATCCGGATTTTGGATCCAAGCAGTGCAAAGTTGGGCATTGATGCCTTAGGTTACGAACCCGAAGAAAAGGAACGCCTGATGCAAGCCATCAGTCGTCCCTACGGCATGATTTTAGTGACCGGACCCACAGGGTCGGGAAAGACCGTGTCGCTTTACACCTGCCTTAACCTGCTTAACAAACCTGGTGTAAATATTGCCACTGCAGAGGACCCCTGCGAAATCAATTTGCCCGGCGTCAACCAGGTTAACGTCAACGACAAAGCGGGATTGACCTTTTCTGTTGCTCTCAAATCTTTCCTCCGCCAAGACCCAGACATCATCATGGTGGGGGAGATCCGTGACCTTGAAACGGCTGATATTTCAATCAAGGCGGCCCAAACTGGCCACTTGCTGCTGTCTACACTCCACACCAACGATGCGCCAGCTACTTTGACGCGTATGCGCAATATGGGGATTGCCCCTTTCAACATTGCATCCAGCGTGATCTTAATCACCGCTCAACGATTGGCTCGCAGGTTGTGTCCCAACTGTAAAACAGCGATTGATATTCCGAAACAGGTTCTACTCGACGCAGGATACCTTCCAGACGAATTAAAAAAGCCTTGGGTGTCTTACCAGCCGGTAGGATGCTCCATGTGTAACAGTGGGTACAAAGGTCGCGTGGGTCTATACCAAGTGATGCCTATCACTGAAGAAATTCAGCGCATTATTCTGCGTGACGGCAGTGCGCTTGAAATTGCGGAACAAGCGTCCAAGGAAGGAGTGCGTTCGCTGCGAGAAGCCGGTCTGTACAAAGCCAAACTCGGTCTAACTTCGTTAGAAGAAGTGCTCGCCGTGACCAACGAATAATTGCTTCATCCAAGGGAACGTATGGCAACCGCAAAGTCTAAAGCAACCAAAGAATTTGTCTTTGAGTGGGAAGGGAAAGATCGCAACGGGAAGCAGGTGAGAGGAGAAACTCGCGCTGCGGGCGAAAATCAGGTCAAAGCTGCTTTACGCCGACAGGGTGTGCTGCTATCAAAAATAAAAAAAAGGCGCATGAGCGCGGGCCGAACGATTAAGCCCAAAGACATGGCTATCTTCACCCGTCAATTGGCGACCATGATGAAGGCGGGTGTTCCGCTGCTTCAAGCGTTTGACATTGTGGGCCGTGGCAATCCCAATCCCAGTGTGACCAGGCTGCTGAATGACATTCGATCTGACGTTGAAACGGGTACATCACTCAGTGCCGCATTTCGAAAATACCCACTCTACTTTGATAATCTTTATTGCAACTTGGTGGAAGCAGGCGAGGCTGCTGGCATCTTGGATCAACTGCTGGACCGCCTTGCCGTTTACATGGAAAAAACGGAGGCCATTAAATCCAAAATCAAATCGGCCTTGATGTACCCGATTTCGGTTTTAGTGGTCGCCTTCGTTGTGACGGCGGTCATTATGATTTTTGTGGTTCCAGCGTTCAAGGAAGTATTTTCAAATTTTGGAGCCGACCTCCCGGCACCAACCCTTGCAGTGATTGCAATCAGTGAGATCTTTGTGGATTATTGGTGGCTAATTTTCGGTGGAATTGGAGGTGGTCTTTATTTCTTCATGCAGGCTTGGCGGCGCAATGAAAAAATGCAGCACGTGATGGATAGACTGATGTTGCAAATGCCGATTTTTGGTGTGCTGGTCGATAAATCATGTATCGCTCGATGGACGCGAACCCTCGCAACGATGTTTGCTGCTGGTGTTCCGCTGGTCGAAGCGCTTGACTCAGTGGGGGGTGCCTCTGGAAATTACGTTTACCAAGCTGCGACCGTGAAGATTCAACAGGAAGTCTCCACCGGTACCGCATTAACCGTTGCAATGACCAATGCCAACCTATTTCCTTCCATGGTGCTTCAAATGTGCGCCATTGGGGAAGAGTCGGGGTCTATCGATCACATGTTGAGTAAAGCTGCTGATTTTTATGAAGGAGAAGTAGACGATATGGTGGCCGGTATTTCGAGTCTGATGGAGCCCATCATTATTGTGATTTTGGGTACCGTAATTGGTGGCATTGTTGTCGCGATGTACCTTCCAATTTTCAAGTTGGGTCAAGTAGTTTGATGATGAACGTGCAAGGACTGGAAATCATCCTTTTCGGGCTGTTGGGCTTGCTGATTGGCAGTTTTCTCAACGTAGTCATTTACAGGCTTCCTGTGATGCTAGAGGCGCAATGGAAGACCGAAGCAGCAGAGTATTCCAATATTGAGCTTCCTGCCGGTGAGAAATTCAATTTAATGGTTCCGCGGTCTCGGTGCCAAAAATGTAACCATCAAATCCGCTGGTTTGAAAATATTCCCGTGGTCAGCTATGCGTTTTTGAGAGCGAAATGCGCCCAGTGCAAGACCCCCATTAGCATTCGCTACCCCTGCATTGAACTTGTCACCGGCGCTTTGTTTAGCTTTTGTGCATGGCAATGGGGAGCAAGCACCACAGCGTTGGCTTGGGCGGGATTTAGCGCCAGCCTAGTCACACTGACAATGATTGATTGGGACACAACTCTGCTTCCGGACGATATCACCTTGCCTTTGATGTGGGCGGGGTTGATCGCTGCGGCCGTGCAATGGAACTCGGTCACTCTTTTATCTGCCGTCTGGGGATGCGTGGCCGGCTACCTGTCACTTTGGCTCATCTATTGGGCGTTCAAACTCGCCACCGGCAAAGAAGGCATGGGGTATGGAGACTTCAAACTGTTTGCTGCACTGGGGGCATGGTTCGGGTGGCAAGCACTAGTACCCATCATCTTGATGGCCTCCATCATTGGTGCCGTGGTCGGTATTGGCATGAAGTTCACCAGCGGATTGCGTGAAGGTGGCTATGTACCGTTCGGGCCCTTTCTAGCTGGTGCTGGTTTAACAGCCATGATTTTCGGTCCTCAAGCCATCATGAATTTTATGGGGTTGTAGAACGTGACTGCTTTCTTGCGAGTCGGCTTAACCGGTGGTATTGGCAGTGGCAAAACTACAGTTGCAAGGATTCTTGCAGACTGCGGTGCCAGAATCATTGACGCCGATGCCATTTCGCGTGGTTCAACTGCCGCAGGTGGCCAAGCGATTCCGGTGATTGCCCAGACCTTTGGCGCTTCGTTCATTGACGCGGATGGTGCAATGAATAGAGATCAAATGCGCAATTTGGTCTATTCTGACGTCGTCGCTCGGTCAAAACTTGAAGCCATTATTCATCCCATCGTAAGAGATACCATTCAGTTCCAGGCCCATCAAGCGTTGATAGACAACTGCCTGGTTGTCGTTTATGACGTGCCATTGTTGGTTGAGTCACTGGATTGGCGACAGAGGCTAGATCAGTTGCTGGTCGTTGATACGACCCCTGAAATTCAAACAAGTCGAGTGATGGCCAGAAACGGGATGACTGCCGTACAAGTTGAAAAAATTATCGCATCACAAGCTTCTCGCCAACACCGTCTACATGCCGCCGACACAGTTATTTGTAACACCACGTTGTCACTTCGTCAGCTTGCCTCTGAAGTTCAATTCCTGGCCAGACGCTTCGGGCTATCATGCACTTGATCTTGCAAACAACAAATTTAGTGTGATACTTTACGAATACCCCTTCAACGAGCGCATTCGAACCTATCTCAGGTTGGAACAATTATTCATTCGTTTGGCTACCTTGGCCGTAAGAGACCACGCGCTCGATCACCATTTTGCGATTACAACTCTTTTTGAAATCATGGATGTTGGCGCTCGCGCCGATTTGAAGTCGGACGTTCTTAAAGATCTTGACAAACAAAAGCATGCCATGGAGGCCTACCGTGGCAATCCGGCGATTGCAGAGACTGTGCTCGATGAAGTCATTCTTCAACTCGATCGCTGCTTCCAGGGACTGACGAGCCTTCCTGGCAAGTCAGGTCAAGTGCTCACGGAAAATGACTGGCTTATGAGCATCCGAAGCAGAATTGGAATTCCTGGTGGAACCTGTGAGTTTGATCTTCCTGCGTACTACGCTTGGCAGCACCAACCGACCGAGAACCGGAAGTTGGCCATTGCGATGTGGCGGAAAACACTTACGCCACTTGCAGACTCCGTTGAATTACTCCTCAAGCTGTTGCGCGACTCAGGCGTGCCTCAAAAGGTCGTCGCCAATAACGGACAATTCCAGCAAAATTTACCGCAAGGCAGAACATTTCAGTTGCTGCGTCTGGCGCTTGACCCAAAGTTAGGGTTTATTCCAGAAATTAGTGGCAATCGGCTGATGGTTTCCATTCGGCTAATGCGCCAAGGAGACGACCAACGTCTCCACTCGTGTCAAGAAAACGCAAGCTTTGAAGTTGCCTTGTGCTCATGACTATTGAGAGAGGAACCTTCGTGATGAAGGCAAGAATTGTTCGCTGCCCAACCTGTCATGGAGACAGCCTATTTGACACATCCAACGCTTCACGCCCTTTTTGCAGCACCCGCTGTAAAAACATGGATTTGGGTGCGTGGGCCAATGAGGAATTTCGCGTTGAGGATCAACCCACTGAGAACAAAGATACCCTCTACGACACACCCAACCTACCATTTGGTGCCCACTGCGTTTCACCGACCCCCGATTCCTAGACTGCAGTCGTATTTTGAGGGAGGCAGGTCGCTCCGGCATAGTCGGCCTCTTCAGCCAACCAAGCCAGCACAGGAAAAGTGCCAGGCAGCACGGGAGCGACGACCACCGGCAGATGCTGCCACGAAAATTGCTGGTTTTCGCGCATTTGGAGGTCTCCTCGCCAGTGAAGAACCTTGCAAAAATGCAACCGAACCAGGGCGTGGGGATAGTCTACAGTTTCCTCTTTCCAGAGCTTTGCTGAGTCCACGACGATGCCCAACTCCTCATGCAACTCACGGGCCAGCGCTTGGAGCACCGACTCACCTGGCTCCAGCTTACCTCCAGGAAACTCCCAGTAGCCCTCATACGCCTTACCTCGTGGCCTCGAAGTTAACAAAAACTCACCGTCTGCCCGGATCAAAACACCCACTGCAACTTCCGTCACTGGACGATCGAGACCTCTTTCACGAGGCAGCGTCGCGTCAACAATCAAGCGCGTCATTGTTGAGTCGGCTGTTTGCCCGCAAAATCGCGTGCGAATTGATAGGCAACGCGTCCACTGCGAGACCCCCGCTCTAGAGCCCAAACCAGCGCTTCAGCTCTGGCAGAGTGGGTTGATTCGTTTGAAACTCCAAATGACCTCAGCCACTGAGCCACGATCGTCAGGTACTCATCTTGCGCAAAAGGGTAAAAGCTCACCCATAGACCAAAGCGCTCTGACAACGATACCTTCTCCTCAATCACTTCACCAGGGTGAACTTCCCCCTCTGGTGTATGCGTGTAGCTGAGGTTTTCTTTCATGTACTCTGGCAAAAGATGACGTCGATTGCTTGTGGCATAGATTAGAACATTGGGGGTGGTCGCGGCAACAGAGCCATCCAATATTGACTTAAGCGCCTTGTAACCTGGCTCTCCGTCTTCGAAACTCAAATCATCGCAGAACACAATGAATCGCTCTGTTCGGTCGGCAACCAGTTCAACAATGTCTGGAAGATCGACCAGATCTACCTTGTCAACTTCAATTAACCTCAAACCTCGATCTGCATACTCGTGGAGGCAAGCTCGAATCAGCGACGATTTACCCGTTCCACGTGCACCGGTGAGCAACACGTTATTCGCAAGACGCCCCCCTACAAATTGAGAGGTATTGCTGTCGATTTTCTCTTTCTGAGCATCTATTTCCTTTAAGTCAGACAGACGCATGGCACCCAGATGCTTGACAGGCTCTAAGGTACCTCGACCCGAACCTCTTTTTCTGTACCGAAAGGCAACAGAGGCGGTCCAGTCAGGCTCTGACAGGGCTTGAGGTAGCGTGGCTTCAATTCGAGTGATGAGCTGCTCGGCACGAACCATTAGATGCTCAAACGACCCACTCATGAGCGATAGTCCGCATTGATGGTCACATAATCGTGGCTTAGGTCACACGTCCAAACAGTATCAACCGCATCGCCGCGACCCAAATCAACTTTGACCGTGATTTCGCTCTGTTTCATGACACGCTGCCCCTCTTGCTCACGGTAATCGGGATGGCGCGCGCCTTTCACTGCAACGTGTACGTCGTCCAGATACAAATCGATCGTGGATTGATCCAAATCATCAATTCCCGCATAGCCCACAGCCGCCAAAATTCGGCCCAGATTAGGGTCACTGGCAAAGAACGCCGTTTTTACCAAAGGTGAATGCGCAATGGCATAAGCCACCTGACGGCACTCATGGGTGGTTTTACCTCCCTCTACCTTAATTGCTATAAATTTTGTAGCGCCTTCCCCATCCCTGACAATGGCTTGAGCCAGTTTTCTTGCAACTTCCAGCATGGCGACCTTTAGTATCTCGCCAGCGGGACTGGCCAACGATTCGATCGGCGCATTCGCCGCCTTGTTCGTGGCAATCACCACAAATGAATCGTTGGTTGAGGTGTCACCATCGACAGTTGCACGGTTGAATGATCCATCCGCCAGCTCCGTCGTCAACTGCTTCATCACCGCTTGGCTGATGCAAGCGTCAGTCGCCAAAAATCCCAACATGGTTGCCATGTTCGGGCGAATCATTCCCGCGCCTTTGCTGATCCCCGTGATACTGATCAAAACACCATCAATAACGACTTGAGTGCCAAACGCTTTGGCAACGGTATCGGTCGTCATAATGCCTTCAGCCGCGCGCATCCAATTGTCAGACTTGGCATCAGACAGGGCTGCTTTCAGTCCTGCTTCGATGCGGTCGTTGGGCAATGACTCCATGATCACGCCTGTCGAAAATGGCAGCACCTCCTCGGGCAAAATACCAAGATGTGATGCCAATGCCCGACAAGTGCTCAAGGCGCGCAAGCGACCGTCAGCGCCGGTACCTGCGTTGGCGTTGCCTGTATTGATCAGCATGGCGCGCACGCCCAGTCCAGTGTTCAAGTGTTCCCGGCAAATCTGCACCGGGGCTGCGCAAAAGCGATTTTGAGTGAACACCCCAGAAACTGACGCGCCCTTTTCGATCAAGACCACCGTCAAATCCTTGCGATTCGCCTTGCGAATACCCGCCTCAGCAACACCGATTTGCAATCCCGCAATCGGAAAAAGTTCTTCCGAAATCGGAGCGTTTAGGTTCACGGACATAAGGTTTCCTTTCGTGTTGTAGCGATGGTTCGACAATTCAATTGTCAAAATGACAAACGGGCCAGTGGCCCGAATATTTAGCGCCTATTCACGCTTAAACCAACGCGCCGTGGCAATGTTTGTATTTCTTGCCACTGCCACACGGACATGACTCATTGCGGCCGACACGGGGAACTTCCTCGCCGGGTGGCAATGCTGTGGCTTCACGCGTCACATCGCCTCGCCTAGTTTCCACCTCACCTGTTTCGGTGGGAGATGAATAAGTCACATTGGCAATACTCTCACCACGGCTCTCCATGTCTTCAGCAGCGCGTTCCAGCTGGTCGTTGGACTGAACTTTGACCGTCATCAACAATTTGGTGACCTCATTTTTTACCGAGTCAAGCAGTTGTCCAAACAACTCAAATGCCTCACGTTTGTACTCTTGTTTGGGTTGCTTCTGAGCATACCCGCGCAAATGAATACCTTGACGCAAGTAGTCAAGGGATCCCAAGTGATCACGCCAATGGGTATCAATGCTTTGTAAAAGGACCATGCGTTCAAATTGAGTGAAGTTTTCGCCACCCACGAGCGCCACTTTGGCTTCGAATAATTTGTCAGCCTCAATTTTTACCATTTCAACGATGTCTTCGTCGGTGATGGCACTGGCTGCACTGACGGCCTCTTGGAGCGCCATTGGCACTTGCCACTCTTCCAGCAAGACTGATTGCAACGCGGCAATGTTCCATTGCTCCTCAACGGACTCAACAGGCACATAGTCTCGGACCAGATCTTGGAAACATCCTTCCCGCAAGGAAGCGATCTGAGCCGTCAAATCTGAGGCATCCAAGATTTCATTGCGTTGTTGATAAATGACCTTGCGCTGATCGTTCGACACATCGTCATATTCAAGCAACTGCTTGCGCATGTCGAAATTGCGGGCCTCAACCTTGCGTTGAGCGCTTTCAATACTGCGGGTCACGATGCCTGCCTCAATGGCCTCACCGTCTGGCATCTTGAGTCGGTCCATGATCGACTTCACTCGATCTCCAGCAAAGATACGCATCAGAGCGTCATCAAGACTCAAATAGAAACGCGAAGAGCCTGGGTCACCCTGGCGACCTGATCGGCCTCGTAACTGGTTGTCAATGCGCCGTGATTCATGACGCTCGGTGGCAATGATTCGCAAGCCACCTAGTGCTTTGACTTGTTCATGTACTGCGGCCCATTGCGTTCGAATGGCAGCAACTTGCTCCTGCTTTTGCGCACTGCTCAATGTTTCATCGTTTTCAACAGAAGCAACGGCGTTGCTAACGTTGCCGCCCAACACAATATCCGTCCCCCTGCCCGCCATATTGGTGGCTATCGTAATCATCTTGGGGCGGCCGGCTTGGGCCACAATGTCCGCTTCACGCGCGTGTTGCTTCGCGTTCAATACTTGGTGAGGTAAGTTTTCCTTTTCTAACAGTTGCGCAATCACCTCAGAATTTTCAATGGAGGTGGTTCCCACCAAGACAGGCTGGCCACGTTCGTAACATTCACGAATGTCATTGATTGCCGCCTGGTATTTCTCTTGCGTCGTTTTATAAACCCGATCGAGCTGATCATCCCGTTTGCTGGGTCGGTTGGGTGGCATCACCAAGGTTTCCAGCCCATAGATTTCTTGAAATTCGTAGGCTTCCGTATCGGCTGTCCCCGTCATTCCAGCTAATTTGGAATAAAGGCGAAAGTAATTCTGGAAGGTGATTGACGCCATGGTTTGGTTTTCAGGCTGGATGAGAACACCTTCCTTCGCCTCAACTGCTTGGTGCAGGCCTTCGCTCCAGCGCCGCCCGGACATCAATCGACCGGTGAACTCATCAACAATCACAATCTCCCCGTCTTGGACAACGTAGTGTTGATCACGGTGGTGAAGGTGGTTCGCACGCAGCGCAGCGTACAGGTGATGCATAAGTGCAATATTGGCCGGGTCATAAAGTGATGATCCGGCGGGAATAAGGCCCAATTCAAACAGAATGCGCTCGGCGTTCTCATGCCCCCGCTCCGTCAAATAAACTTGCCTACTTTTTTCGTCTACCGTGAAGTCACCTGGCTTAGTCACTCCCTCACCGGTGCGTGGATCAGCCTCACCCTCTTGGATCTCTAAAGAAGGCACCACTTTGTTGATAGCGAGATAGACATCAGTATGGTCTTCAGCCTGGCCGCTAATGATCAAGG
>JBAQDW010000238.1:0-5404 GCA_049286445.1 Rhodoferax sp.
AGTCAGAGGGGTCATTGCCTGTGCGCCGAGCCTATGGCAGTTCCGACAACCTGAAAAACTTGAGTGAGGTATGGCGCGCTTGGGCGGTGCGGCCTTTTGTGAATTTGGCGCTGACCAAAAACACCACCGACATCGCCCTGGCGGTGGACGCCATGGAACTGGCGTGCCAAAACCCGCCGCCCAAATTGGTGGTAATTGGTTCAGGTGACGCCGATTTTTTGCCGCTGGTGGTGCGGCTGCGGGAGCGCGGCATCCGCATGGTGTGCGTGTCTGAGCGCAGCAAAATGGGCCGCGAAGCGGTGCCGGCTTATGACCGGGTGATTCTGGTGGGGCCGGCGCAAGAGCCGTTGCCATCCGCTGAATCCGCTACCGAGAAGCCCGCGCGAAAGACCGCCAAAGCGCCTGCCAAAAAAGTGCCGACCAAAACGGCAGCTGCCAAGACCGCCGCTGCCAAAAAAACAAGCACCAAGAAAGTCAAACCCACGCTACCAGCCGTGGAGCCCATCGACGGCACGGCGCCCGCCCAGACCGTGTTCGATGTTGCCGCCATCCTTCAGGCCGTGCCGAGCTTGCAGGACGGGCAGCCACAATCCCTGGCGGCGGTGGCCAAAGCCCTGTTGGACGCCAAGCTGCGCGGCAAGAACACCACGGCCACCAAACTGCTGAAGAAGTTTCCACTTCACTTTTCCTTGTTGCCGTTGGAAAAACCCAGAACCGTGACCTACCACGTGCCCCAGGAGCCGGTTTGAGCGCACTGGCATCCCAAGAACTGGCCACCATTGACTGGACCGCGCCGTGGCTCATCCCCTATGTCGCCAAGGGGCAGGGCGCGGCCGAACGGGTGGCGGCGGGGGCGTCCAGCGCCCAGGCGCTCAACGCCGTGGCCCCCTGGCCTGTGACACCGGTGCAGTTCGTGCCGCAAGGCGACTTGCCAGCGGGCGAGGCTTACGAGAGCTATATTTTTCGCAGCAGTTGCTGCCCCACCCGCGAGGGACTGCATGACTTTTTCAATGGGCTGGTGTGGTTGCAGTTTCCCCACACCAAGCGCCGCCTGAACCAATTGCACGTAGCGCAAATCGCACAAACCGGCATTCAGCCCGTGCGCGGCCCGGCACGGGACGGCTTGACCGTGGTTGACGAAAACGCCGCTTTTTTGCAAGCGCCCGATGCGCTGTGGGAGGCGCTGGCCGCCAAAGACTGGCAGCGCTTGTTTGTTGACTTGCGCCCGCTGTGGGCGCAGGCCCGTTTGGTGCTGTTTGGCCATGCCTTGATGGAAAAGCTGGTTTTACCAAGAAAAGCGATCACAGCCCATGTGTACCGTGCGCAAGTCGCTACGTTTTCAATAGCAAATTTGGACGCCTGGATGGCGGCTGACTTGAGCGCTGAAAAGTTGGCTTGCAAACCGTTTGCGCACCTGCCGGTGCTGGGGGTGCCGGGCTGGTGGGCAGCCAATGAAGACCCGGCTTTTTACGCGGACGCCAGCGTCTTTCGCCTGCCCAAATAAGTACTAAAAGTGGGGGATCTCGCGATTCCATCTTGAATCGGTGTCTTTTCCCCCTAATATCCGCGCTGGCTCCCCCACATTCAGGGGAGGTATCAGAAAGAAAACATGAAACGTATTGCTTTGTTCATCATGACCAACCTGGCGGTGGTCCTTGTTTTGGGGGTTGTGGCCAATATTTTGGGCGTGAATCGCTACCTGACGCCCAATGGCCTGAATTTGACGTCGTTGATGGGGTTTGCGCTGATCATGGGCTTTGGCGGCGCCATCATCTCTTTGCTGATCAGCAAACCGGTGGCCAAGTGGTCGTCGGGCGTGCGCGTGATCAACGAGCCTCAAAACGCGGACGAGGCCTGGATTGTGGACACCGTGCGCAAGTTCGCCGACAAGGCCGGCATCGGCATGCCTGAAGTCGGTATTTTCGAGGGCGCGCCCAATGCGTTTGCCACGGGTGCGTTCAAGAACTCGGCGTTGGTCGCCGTGAGCACCGGCTTGCTGCAAGGCATGACCCGTGAAGAGGTCGAGGCCGTGATTGGTCATGAGGTGGCCCACGTGGCCAACGGCGACATGGTCACCATGACGCTGATTCAAGGCGTGATGAACACTTTTGTGGTGTTCCTGAGCCGGGTGATTGGTTATGCCATTGACAGCTTTTTGCGCAAAGGCGACTCCGAGAACACCGGCCCCGGCATCGGTTACATGATCACCACCATCGTGCTGGATATTTTGTTGGGCTTTGTGGCCGCCATCATCGTGGCGTGGTTCTCACGTCAGCGTGAGTTCCGCGCCGATGCGGGTGCCGCCCAGTTGATGGGCCGCCGCCAGCCGATGGTGAATGCGCTGGCGCGTCTGGGGGGCATGACCCCCGGCGAGTTGCCCAAGAGCATGGCCGCCATGGGCATTGCCGGAGGTATTGGCAAGTTGTTTTCCACCCACCCGCCGATTGAGGAGCGCATTGCCGCTCTGCAAAACGCGCAACCTTAAGACCCCCTCTCATGCTTCTCTCTGTCTGGCTGGCCTTCTTCGCCGCGTCTTGGGCTATCAGTATTTCGCCCGGCGCGGGCGCAGTGGCCGCCATGAGTGCCGGGTTGAACCACGGCTTTCGCCGCAGCTTCTTCACCATCATGGGGCTGATTCTGGGCATTTGGACCCAGGTCATTGTGGTGGGCGCAGGTTTGGGGGCTTTGGTGGCGGCTTCCAGCACCGCCTTCTCGGTCGTCAAGTGGCTGGGCGTGGCCTACCTTATTTGGTTGGGGATTTCCCAGTGGCGCGCGCCCGCGCGGCCTTTGGTGGCGCAGGCCGACGGTGCTGTGCTCGTCTCTCGCCGCTCCATGGTGCTGAGGGCGTGGATGATCAACGCTGTTAACCCTAAAGGCACTGTTTTTCTGCTGGCGGTGGTGCCGCAATTCATGATGCTGTCGCAGCCCTTGCTGCCCCAGTACCTGATCATTGCCGCCACTTTGGGCTTTACTGATTTGGTGGTGATGACGGGTTATTCCGCCCTCGCCGCGCGGGTGCTGGGTGCGCTCAAATCTCCCACCCATATCCGTGCTTTGAATCGCACCTTTGGCAGTTTCTTTGTGATGGCCGGCACCATGCTGGCCTTGTTCAAAAGGTAGGCGGTCTTGCCGTAGGTCGGGTTACGCCGCGCTAACGCGGATGACATGAGGTACGTTATTTGCTATTAAATAAGTAGCTTGTTGCGCAATATGGGTAAGGGCTAGAGGCCTAAAACACCTCCAAATACTCAGTCACCAATGGCGCTCTAAAAAGTCAGGTGGGGCTTGCCAGCAAACTTCTGGCCACCGCCTCTGCCACCTTGATGCCGTCCACCCCTGCCGACAAAATGCCCCCCGCATAGCTGGCCCCTTCGCCCGCCGGGTACAGGCCTCGGGTATTGGTGCTTTGCAGGTCCTCCCCGCGCGGAATTTTCAGGGGCGACGAGGTGCGGGTCTCCACGCCGGTGAGCACCGCATCGTGCATGTCAAACCCCTTGATCTTCTTGGCAAACGCGGGCAAGGCCTCGCGAATTGCTTCAATGGCGTAGCCGGGCAGGGCGGCGTTCAGGCTGCCCAGCGTCACGCCGGGTTTGTACGACGGCTCCACGCTGCCGAGTTGGGTCGAGGCCTGGTTCAGCACAAAGTCACCCACCAATTGGCCGGGCGCGTTGTAGTCGCTGCCGCCCATCACATAAGCGTTCGATTCCAGTTGTCGCTGCAACACCATGCCCGCCAAGGGGTGCTGCGCCCCGCCCAGCGTGTCAGGAGTCGGCACGTGCTCACCCAAAGTGGCATGAAAGGCGCTAACGTCGATCGGAAAATCGCCGGGGTCAATGCCCACCACGATGCCCGCGTTGGCGTTGCGCTCGTTGCGGGAATACTGGCTCATGCCATTGGTCACCACGCGGCCGGGCTCGGACGTGGCCGCCACCACCGTGCCGCCAGGGCACATGCAAAAGCTGTACACCGAGCGGCCATTTTGGGCGTGATGCACCAGTTTGTAGTCCGCTGCGCCCAAGCTGGGGTGGCCCGCGTGGCGGCCCCAGCGGGCGCGATCAATCACGCCTTGCGGGTGCTCAACCCGAAAGCCCACTGAGAACGACTTGGCATCCATGGCCACGCCGCGCTGAAACAACATGGCAAAAGTGTCCCGCGCGCTGTGGCCCAACGCCATCACCACCTGCCTGGTTTCCAATTCATAGGGCTGGCCAGTTTTGAGGTTCATCACGGTCAAGCCATGCACTTGGCGGCAGGCACCATCGCCTTCAATGAACACGTCGCTGACGCGTTGCTCAAACCGAATCTCACCGCCCAGCGCGATGATTTGCTCACGCAGATGCTCCACCACTTTCACCAGTTTGAAGGTGCCAATGTGCGGGTGCGCGTCGGTCAGAATCTCAGCCGGCGCACCGGCTTTCACGAACTCGTTCATCACCTTGCGGCCCAGAAACCGGGGGTCTTTGATTTGGCTGTAAAGCTTGCCGTCTGAGAACGTGCCGGCACCCCCTTCGCCAAATTGCACGTTGGATTCCGGGTTCAACTCCCGCTTGCGCCACAAACCCCAGGTGTCTTTGGTGCGTTCTCGCACTGGCTTGCCACGCTCCAGCACGATGGGCCTAAACCCCATTTGCGCCAAGACCAAGGCGGCAAAAATGCCACACGGCCCAAAGCCCACCACCACCGGGCGCAGGGCCAAGCCGGTCGGCGCTTGACCGACCGGCTGGTACGCCATGTCCGGCGTGGCAAACACCTGCGGGTGCGAGGGAAATCGGGTCAATACCACCGCTTCCTGCGCGCCATCGGTCAAGCGCAGATCGACGATATAGACCACGATCAGTTCCGCTTTGCGCGCATCAAAGCTGCGTTTAAAGACATTCAGTTCGGCAACTTCTGCGGGGGGGATTCCCAGCGTTTGAGCCGCCAAATGACGCAAAGCCGCGGCAGGGTGCGGCGTCGGCACGCGGTCCGCCTCGGTCTCAGACGGCGCATCCGCCGCCCGGCGTTCATCAACAGGCAAGGCCGTTAACGGCAATTTAAGTTCAGTCAGTCGAATCATGGCTCGTGGTTATCAAGCAAAAGAAAGGCAGCCATTATCCGAGATTGCCCATTCGGCGCGCCCTGGGTGCTGCGCGGGGATTGGCCGTGCATTTGACAGCCCCTTTAGCCTCTCTTCGTTGCCTCTGGCCGAATGGCATTTACTTAACCGTTAAACGAGCGGTTTTAACGACCCCATGCGTTCAGTGATAGGGGTGTTTTCGGCCTGTACCCCTTGCTGTACCTGCGTAAGCAGCTATCAACGATGTAGCAATTCTTGCGCTGCAACCCCCACTCTCACCCCCAACCCCTCTCCCGCCCCGCCGGGCGGGAAAGGGGAGCTCAACAACCCTATGTGGCCGCGTGTTGG
>JBAQDW010000239.1:0-17008 GCA_049286445.1 Rhodoferax sp.
ACAATTTCCTCTTCGGTCAAAGAACCTTCTTCAAGGTACTTGTTCATCAGTGTTTCACTGGCTTCCGCAGCGGACTCGACCATTTTCTCGTGCCACTCGTTGCACACATCTACGAGATCCGCAGGAATCTCGCGGTACTCGAACTTCATGCCTTGCGAAGCGTCGTCCCAGTAAATGGCCTTCATTTTGATGAGGTCCACAACGCCTTCGAATTTATCTTCAGCACCAATGGGAACAACGATAGGCACCGGGCTGGCCTTCAGGCGCAGCTTCATGCCTTCAACAACCTTGAAGAAGTTCGCACCCGTGCGGTCCATCTTGTTCACAAAAGCCAAACGAGGCACTCTGTGCTTATTCGCCTGACGCCAGACCGTTTCAGACTGTGGCTGCACACCGCCCACAGCGCAATACACCATGACCGCACCGTCCAGCACGCGCATGGAACGCTCCACTTCAATCGTGAAGTCCACGTGGCCGGGGGTGTCAATGATGTTGATGCGGTGCTCTGGGCGGGAAAAGTCCATTCCCTTCCAGAAGCAGGTGACCGCAGACGAAGTGATAGTGATACCACGCTCTTGTTCTTGCTCCATCCAGTCGGTCGTCGCAGCACCGTCGTGCACCTCACCCAATTTATGGGTCACGCCGGTATAAAAAAGTACGCGCTCGGTCGTGGTGGTTTTACCGGCGTCAATGTGAGCAGAGATACCGATATTGCGGTAGCGCTCAATGGGGGTATGGCGAGCCATGTGGGATCCTTGGTTGATCTGTATCTTCAAAAGCGCTACCCGCAACAACGCGGTGCAGCGTGCGACTTTCACCTGACCTGCAACCTACAAAGGCGCGCATAAAGCGCGCCCAAGATTAACAAGCAGCCCAAAAAGCCGCGCAATAGTCGTTTTAGAAACGGAAGTGAGAGAAGGCCTTGTTGGCTTCTGCCATGCGGTGAACTTCGTCACGCTTCTTCATGGCACCGCCACGACCTTCAGTGGCTTCCATCAACTCATTCGCCAAACGAAGAGCCATGGATTTCTCGCCACGCTTGCGTGCAGCTTCTTTAATCCAACGCATGGACAAAGCCAAGCGACGGACAGGGCGCACTTCAACAGGCACTTGGTAATTAGCGCCACCAACACGGCGGGACTTCACTTCAACCATGGGCTTGACGTTGTTGATGGCCATTGTGAAGGCTTCAACAGGGTCTTTACCTGGGTTCTTCTTTTCGATCTGCTCCAAGGCACCGTAAATGATGCGCTCAGCGACCGCTTTTTTGCCGCCTTCCATGATCACGTTCATGAATTTGGACAACTCGACATTGCCGAACTTTGGATCCGGCAGGATTTCACGTTTAGGGACTTCGCGACGACGTGGCATTATTTCACCTCTTATTTGCTTCAGTTGGCGTCTTGGCAGACACCGCAAAAACCATCTTGGTTTTTACTTACTCGACCCAACAGCGGGTCACTACGCCGAATCACCGCGCCACGCGGGAAACAGCACCATTGTTTTTCAGACAAAAAGCGTGAGCTTATTTGGCCTTGGGGCGCTTCGCGCCGTACTTGGAACGCGACTGCTTGCGATCTTTCACGCCTTGCAAGTCGAGCGAACCGCGCACGATGTGGTAACGAACACCTGGCAAATCCTTGACACGACCACCACGCACGAGCACCACCGAGTGCTCCTGCAGGTTGTGGCCTTCGCCGCCGATGTAAGAAATAACTTCAAACCCGTTGGTCAAGCGCACTTTGGCAACTTTACGCAGAGCCGAGTTGGGCTTTTTAGGTGTTGTGGTGTACACACGGGTGCAAACACCACGGCGCTGCGGCGAATTTTCCATCGCAGGGCTTTTGGACTTGATCACTTCGACCTCGCGTCCATGGCGAACTAACTGATTAATGGTTGGCATTGAAAAACGTCCCTAAACGTTTGATAGCTATTTGACTAGCTAAGACTTAAATACTTCGAAAACGTGAATCCCTTCGGAAATTCCGAAAAGCCCTCGACTATATCAGGCAAGTCGTCGTCCCGCAAGCGATTTGCCCTTGACCTCCCACGCCCAGGACAATACGTTCTCTTACTTGATCCATAAGCGGATGGCATCCCAAGTTCGGCCCAACACGCCGGCTTCTTCGACCATCTCCAACGCAATCAACGGCACCTCTGCCAAAGGCTGATCGCCATTGCTAATTTTCAAGACGCCGATCTGTTGGCCCTTTTTGATAGGGGCAACCAAAGGGTCTGTGCGAACCACTTGGGTTTTTACTTTGCCGGCACTGCCAGCGGGAACAGCCACCACGATGGCATGGGTCTGACCCAGCTTGGCGACCGAATCGCGCCCTTTCCAAACGGGAGGCGACACCACGGGCTGGTTGGCGTCAAACAACTTCACCGGCTCGAATGCGGTGTAGCCCCAGTTCAGTAATTTTTGCGACTCATTGGCTCGTGCATTTTCACTGGAAGCCCCCAAAACAATGGACAGCAGCCGTCGCCCCCCCACTGACTCAGGAGAACCCGCAACAGCACCTGAGATGCCAAGCGCCGGAAAATCACGTTTTGCCGTTGCAATGAGGCAATAGCCAGCGGCATTGGTATGGCCTGTTTTCAACCCATCTACCGACGGATCGCGGTAAAGGAGCAGATTGCGGTTGTTGTCGTTGGCAGAAGGGGTGCCCGCGTAGCGGTATTTCTTGATGGCGTAATAACCCACATAAACCGGGAAATCCTGCATCAATCTCGTCGCCAGCGTACTCAAGTCACGTGCCGTCGTGGTGTGCCCCGCCTCTGTCAGGCCCTCGGGATTTTTAAAGCTGCTTGATTTCATGCCAAGCAACTTGGCTTGCTCATTCATCATCTCCACAAAGCGTTCAACCGTGCCGCCCACCCCTTCCGCCAACGCGACAGACGCGTCGTTACCGCTTTGAACGATCAGGCCCTTCAGCAAATCTTCTACCGGCACCATCATTTTGGGATCAATGAACATGCGAGAACCAGGCATTTTCCAAGCCCTCTCGCTCACAGGCAAGGTTTGTTGCAGCTCCAACTTTTTATTGCGAAGCGCATCGAATACCAAATACGCCGTCATCAGCTTGGTCAGGGATGCCGGCTCAACGGGTGAATCGATATCCTTCGCCGCCAGGATTTGATTGGCCGTCACGTCCACCAGCATGTACGACCGAGCGGCAATTTCTGGCGGCTGAGGGGACTGCGCGGACGCTGAAAACCACACGGCGGCAGCCAAAGATACAAGTATTTTTTTCATGAATTCAAAAATGAACGCCAACCCGCCAATCGGGCTGAAGTATTTGGTGAGAGAGGACGGGTGCAGAACACCCAAAGACAGTTAGCGACCCAGATGAGGCGGCGTCAACAGACGCTCAACCACCGTGCCGTTTTTCAAATGTGACTCGACGATTTCGTCAATATCATCATTGTCAACGTAAGAGTACCAAACCCCTTCAGGGTACACCACGGCCACCGGCCCGGCCGCACACCGATCCAGACAACCTGCCTTGTTGACCCGGACCAGGCCCGGTGCCGACAGCCCTGCCGCCTTGACCAAAGATTTGCATCGGTCAAAAGCGGCTTGCGCGTTGTGCTTGGCACAACACTCCTCGTCATTTTTTCGTTCGTTCAAACAAAAGAAGATATGGCGTTCGTAGTAGTTTGCGGGCGCGGGGCTTTTGGATGCCCCTGCGACTTCGTCATGTGTTGTGTCGGTCATCACTGGATTTTAGTTTTTTGGTTCACGCACCAGAATTCTGCGCATGACATAGGCCAAGGCGGCATAGGGCCACACCCACCCTACCCATTGGGCAATGCCATGAAACCGGATGAACCGGCCCTGCTCCCAAGCAGACAAAGTCTGGGCAAAGTACGGATTGGTTGGCATTTGATTCAGAAGACTCAAATAAACCCCCAGTGCCAGAACCAGCAAGGCCGCCGCAGAACGTGGCGGTGCGGGCAACAGCATGGCGCCCATCACCAGCGCAGTCACCAAGCCTGCTTGGGCCGGCAACCCAAACCATTCCCATGCGTGAATGGGGCCATAGCTGAGTGCAGCCGACAACCCGGTGGTGCCCATGCCTACCATGAACACAACGCCCATAAAAACCAGCCGACGACGCGCCACCTGAATGATGCCAAACCCCAGCAGACAGGGAATTAACAAACCCAGCGTGACCGATAGCCACTCCATTCCCGGCACCACGGGCTTGAGCTCCACTTCGCGCACGGGCAGCCAGGCCAGGAACGGCGTGTCAACCAGCACGTCAACCAACGCGCTCTCCAACCGCTCCAATACTTGGCCCAGACCAAAGGGCACCACAGCGGGGAAAAGTAACGCCACCGGCCATAAGGCCAATAGAACCAAGCCCCCGCGGGCTTGCGCTACAAACCAGCGCGCCCGAAACTGGCTCCAGCGGTCAATCACGCCCAGCTTCTCCAAGGCCCACGCCAGCATGGCGCCGGCCCAAGCGCCCAACACATTGAAACCCCAATCGACGTTGGACGGTACCCGGGAAGGCAGAAATCCTTGCAACGATTCCATGGAAAAAGACAGCAGCGCCGCCACCGCGGTTGCACCTCCAACCGCCAGGCGCCCACGCTCTGTACGCAGCGCACTCAGCGCCAGCAGGAAACCTAGCGGTCCGTAGCCCAGCACGTTGGAGACGACATCAAACCCGGTCCAGTACTTGGGCCAGCCCGCCGACATGAATGCCCACGAGAAAATGCCTTGGTAGCGCCATTCTGTGAACGGGTACAAACTGGCGTAAACAATGAGCCCGACATAAACCAGCGCCAAAGGCCAGGCGGAGGTCTTGTGCATGGAATGCGCTCGTTAAAACGGTTTGACCACGACCAGTACCACGATGACCAGCAACAAGATCACGGGAATCTCGTTGAACCAGCGAAACCAAACGTGGCTGTGGGGTGAATCGCTGCGCAGAAATTTTTTCAGCAAGACGCTGCAAGCATGGTGGTAACCGAGCGCCAAAACCACGAAGAAGAGTTTGGTGTGCAGCCAGATATTGCCGGGGCCTTGGCCAAACCCGTAATAAAGCCACAAAATCAGCCCTAAACCGACCGCCGGCACGGCCAGAATCGTCGAGAAGCGCAGCAGTTTGCGTGCCATCAGCAGCAAACGGTCTCGCTCGGCAAGGGACCCGGCAGGCACCATGGCGAGGTTCACGAAGATTCGCGGCAAGTAAAAAAGGCCAGCGAACCAGCTGGCCACGAAGACGATATGGAATGATTTAACCCAGAGCATCGCTTCAGTTTAGGCCAAAAAAAACCCCAGCACGAGGGCTGGGGTGGTAAGCCTATTTGCTGTCACACATCAAGGCCCCGCTCAGGGAGGAAAAGCGGGAGACAGCGAACTGTCTGTCCGTAATCTATCAAAAAAAAGAACCCTTTCGGAAAAAAGGACAAACTAATTTTTCACAACGCTGACAAAAGTCGTTCCGCAAGTACACTTTTCAGCATGATTACCTATGCTCCCTACCCCATGGGCCGGCCTCGTCGCCTGCGTCGCGACGCGTTCACCCGCCATCTCGTTTGCGAAAACTCGCTCACGCCCCATGACTTGATTTACCCGGTGTTTGTGGTGGACGGACAACAGCAACAGGTCGCCATTGCCTCCATGCCCGGGGTCGAGCGTCTCAGTTTGGACCTGCTGCTGCCGGTGGCCGAAGACTGCGTGAAGCTGGGTATTCCGGTCATGGCCCTGTTTCCGGTGGTGGATGCATCGCTGAAAACGCCCGATGGTCGCGAAGCTTTTAACCCGGACGGCTTGGTGCCCCGCGTGGTGCGGGCGCTCAAGAAAGAGTTTCCTGAGTTGGGTGTGATGACCGATGTGGCGCTGGACCCCTTCACCACCCATGGACAAGATGGCCTGCCCGACCCGGACCCAAGCGCGAACGGCTACATCATGAACGAGGCCACCATTGAAGTGCTGGTCAAACAGGCATTGACCCAAGCGCAGGCGGGCGTTGATATCGTGGCCCCCAGCGACATGATGGATGGCCGCATTGGTGCCATTCGCCAAGCCTTGGAAGCCCAACACTTCATTCACACCCGCATCATGGCCTACAGCGCCAAATACGCCAGCGCCTTTTACGGCCCGTTCCGGGACGCGGTGGGTTCGGCGGGCAACCTGGGAAAAAGCAACAAAAAGGTTTACCAAATGGACCCCGGCAACTCGGACGAAGCCCTGCGCGAGGTCGCGATGGACATTGCCGAAGGTGCTGACATGGTCATGGTCAAGCCCGGCATGCCGTATTTGGATGTCGTGCGCCGCGTCAAAGACGAATTCAAGGTGCCAACCTTCGCTTACCAAGTGAGCGGCGAGTACGCCATGCTCAAGGCAGCGGCACAGAACGGCTGGCTTGACCACGATGCGGTGATGATGGAAAGTCTGCTGGCCTTCAAACGCGCGGGCGCCGACGGCGTGCTCACCTACTTTGCGCGAGACGCCGCCAGGTTACTTCAAAAAGTATAGCGCCTTGCGAAGGTCAGGCAAGGGCTAGAGCTCTATTTCTCATATAACTTTAGCTCAAACTGCTTCCCATGCGCATTTTCTCAATCAACGACCATCACATCGCAGAAACCGACAATTTAGCCGCCTTGGGGGACCTTCGGTTGCCGGAGTCCGGCTTTGTCTGGATCGCCTGCGCGCGACACGAGTTTGAAACGCTGCAAAGCCAAATTCAAGTGGTTTTGCAGGCTTTGAGCGGCACGCACCTCGTGGACTTGCACATCTCAGACCTGCTCAACAAGCAACTCCCCTCGCGCTACGACTACACCTCGCTCTACGACCTGGTGGTGTTTCGCCGTTTGGCAGCCGGGGCGATCGATGCCACGCCCGCGCCACTGGCCCAGGGATCAAACGGCGTCGTCAAACGCAGTGGCCCGCCGATTTTGCGCCGCATTGACACCAGCCCGGTCGGATTTGCCGTATTTGACCATGTGCTGCTGACCGTGCACCCGACCGATTGCGCCGTGCGCGACGCCTACGCCGCGCGCTTGCTGGCAGCCGCCGTGACCAGCCAAACCCACCACACCGGCGGTGCCCGCCTGCCCAGCAGCCCCGCCGACCTGATGCTGCGCATCATCAACCAGATGGTGGACGGCTTTCTGGAGCTGCGCCGGGAACTCACGCACCAACTGGACCATTGGCAAACCGACCTGCTGAACCCCAAAGCCCGGTTCAGCAACTGGGGCGCGCTGCTGGAGGCCCGCCTGTCTTTGCACCAACTCGATGAAGTCTGTGAAGACCAGCGCGCCGCCTTGCAAGACTGGATTGAGGCGATCAAAACGTGGCCTGAAGCGGCCACACCGGAGGCCCAACGCGAGCGCGACCTGCTGCAGGTTCGCAGCCGAGACGTGCTGGAACACATTGAACGCGTTGTTCACCACGTTCAGCGGCTGGAGCAAAGCGCCGAAACCGCGGTTCAAATGCACTTCAACGCGCAGAGCCACCGCACCAACGAGATCATGCGCACCCTCACGGTGCTCACCGCTGTGTTTTTACCGCTGAATTTGATTGCCGGGATTTTCGGCATGAACTTCGATTTCATCCCGCTGCTGCACCGCAGCAATGGGTTTTGGCTGGCGATCGTGCTGATGGCCAGCACGGCCTTGGGCTTGGCGGCGTTTTTCTGGCGCAAGCGCTACATCGAGCGCTCATCGCGCTGACACCCCTTCAGGGTCGTGGCGCGTTCAACCGGAAAAGAACGGTGCCATTGCCCCAAACGCCGGGCAGGGCCATGCCAGCGGGCAAGTCACCCAGCCAAGCGCGGCAGCTTTGCATGATCTGGTCATACGATGGCCAAAGTTGATGGCAACCCAACGCCCGGCTTTACCGCACTTGTCCCCTCAGAGTCCCTTGCACCATGAACCTTGTGTTGTTATTGCATTTTCAGATCGACAGGAGCTTAGGCGCGAAGCCGCAGACCGTGCAGACGCACGGCAAGGCGAAGCAACCACAGATCCTATTGATATGGAGTTGGAATTAGTCACCGGCGGCTCTCGCGGCATTGGCGCAGCCACTGCTTTGTTGGCCGCTGAACGCGGTTATGCCGTCACTGTGAACTACACCCGCAACTCGTTGGCAGCGGATGAAGGGGTGCGGCACATTCGCGCCAAGGGGGGGTCAAGCGATCGCCGTTCAGGCAGATGTGAGCATGGAAGCCCAAGTGCTGAGCCTGTTCAAACGCCTAGACGCCAAGCTCGGTCCCCGGTCTGCGCTGGTCAACAACGCCGGGGTGGTGGCTAGCGCCTGCCGGGCCGATCCAGTCACCACCGAGCGGCTCCGGCCCCTCTTTGATACCCATGTGTTGGGCAGCTTTTGGTGCGATCGTGAAGCGGTTCTGCGCATGAGCACCCGCCACGGGGGCGCGGGGCAGTATGTCGATTACGCGGCCACCCAAGGCGCCATGGACACGTTCACTGTGGGGCTGCTCTCAGAACAAGCCAGCTACACCACCGGCGCGCTGATCGACGTTGCCAGGGGCCGCTGAGTCGCGGTTTACCTCCATTAGGCAAATCTGCCCTCCTCTCCTTAAAATCGCGCTTTATCAGACCGCCTCCCATGGACCTCAAACCCCTCATCACCTTGCTGGCCATCGTCAACCCGCTGGCTATTGTTCCGTTTTTCATTCACTACACCCAAGACTTCAACCGCGCCCAGCGCAAGCACACGATCTGGATGGCCTCGTTCAGTACCTTTGTCGTGATTGCCACCTGCGCCCTCATGGGCCTGAATATCTTGACATTTTTCGGCATTTCGCTGGCCAGCTTTCAGGTGGGGGGTGGTTTGTTGCTGCTGACCGCCGCTTTGTCCATGCTGAATGCCCAACCGGCCGAGGCCAAGACCAATGAGGAAGAGCTCAATATCGCCGCCGCCCGCGCCAGCATTGCGGTTGTGCCACTGACCATTCCGCTGCTCACCGGCCCGGCCAGCATGTCCACCGTGGTGATTTACGCGGCCAAAGCGACCAATTTTTGGCAGTTAGCCACGTTGGTGGGTTATGGCGTGGTGATTGCCGCGGCCACCTTTATTTGTTTTTCTCTGGCCAATCCCATTGCGCGTTTTTTGGGCAAAACGGGCATCAACGTCATGACCCGCCTCATGGGGCTGATTTTGGCGGCATTGGCGGTTGAGGTGATGTCGGACGGACTCATCAAGCTGTTCCCCATTTTGGGCAAGTAACTTCGCGCTGGGCGTTACACCAGAAAGAAACCCCGACGGACTTTCCAGATTCATAATGACCCACCTGAAGACCGAGGGAGGTGGCCATGAATTTCAAACGACTGCTATGGAGTCTCATCGCGGTGTTGCCCGGCTTGGGAGGCTTAAGTAGCGCCCATGCCCAACAGTATTTGCGTATTGGCACCGGAGGAACGGCAGGTACTTACTACCCGGTGGGTGTGCTGGTAGCCCAGCTGGTCAGCCAGCCCGGAAAAATTTTAGTGACGGCACAGGCCAGCAACGGCTCCTTGGGCAACGTCATCGGGTTGGCCAACGGGTCATTGGAGTCCGGTTTCAGCCAAGCTGATGTGAGTCACTGGGCCTACACCGGCACCGGTATTTTTGTTGGCAAACCGCGCCTCCCAAGCTTGCGCCTGATTGCCAACCTGTACCCGGAAAGTATTCACATTGTGGTGAAGAAGGGCTCGGGCATCAAAACCGTTGCGGACCTGAAGGGCAAACGCGTGGCACTGGACGAAGCGGGCTCCGGCACCTTGGTCAATGCCAGGCAAGTGCTCAATGCCTATGGCCTCCAAGAAGCCGATCTCGTCGCGGAGTACATCAAACCCAGCTTGGCGGGTGACCGGCTCAAGGCGGGCGCCCTGGACGCTTTCTTCTTGACGGCGGGAGCGCCCGTGACCGCCATCTCGGACCTGGCCGCCAGCGGCTTTGCATTGGAACTGCTTCCCATTGACGGCCCCGCTGCCGCCCGATTGCGCGCTGCCAGCCCGTTTTTCCAGACGGACACCCTTGCCGTCGGGACCTATGGAAGCACCACGGCTGTTTCGACACTGGCCGTGGGGGCACAGTGGGTGACCCATGACAAAGTAGGCGACGCGCTCATCTATGAGGTGACAAAGGCGTTGTTCCTGCCCTCCAGCCAGCGAGCACTGGCCGCTGGGCACCCCAAAGGTCAACTGATTACTTTGGAGCGGGCGTATCAAGCCACCGGCATCCCGCTGCACCCGGGCGCCCAGCGGTATTACCGGGAAGTTGGCGTTTTGAAATAGCATGAAACACCCCCTGCAATTTGGGCCCACACTGATGGGCATTGCCGCTTGTTTGGCGCTGGCTTTTGTCACGTTGTATGGACTGGTACGCGAACGGACTTTGGCATTGAATTTAGCCCAGGCGCAAACGCAGAACCTGTCGCGGGTCTTGGAAGAACACGCCCGTCAAACCTTGCGCCGGGTCCAGGGCCAACTGGTGCAAGTTGCCAATGTGTTGGAAACCCGAACAGGCGCCCAGCGCCACCCTGCTGCCGCCCCGACCCGGGAGCAACTGCTGGCCCTGCTCCCTTCTGATCGTTTGCTCAGCGCCATCGAAGTCAGTGACGCCAATGGCGTGGTCATCGCAACCAGCAGCGCCGAACCGGGTGCACTGGCACGCCCTGTTGCCGGGCAAGAGTACTTTCGGCGCCACCAGCGAGGTGCAGACCGTGAGCTGGTATTTGGCGAGTTGGAAAAAAACCCGACCAGCAGCGGTTGGGTCATGCCCATCAGCCAGCGCATCACCACGGGTGATGGCCGTTTCTCCGGGGTCATCGTGGCCTTCGTTTTGCCGTCCTACTTTCAGGCGTTCTACGACTCGATTGAGCGGGGAGACAACGGTTTCGTGACCCTTTTTCTGGCCTCCGGGGCGGTCGCGGTGACCTCCCCCAACCAAGACAACGTCATCCCCCTGGACTGGGCGCAGTCGTCCCTGTTCAGGCAAGAGCTGCCGCACTGGCCCACCGGCACAGCACGCCAGAGGGACGCCAGCGCAAACGAGGAACAGGTGTACAGCTACCGGGCGCTGAACGACTACCCGGTGGTGGTCGCTTATGGTTTGTCCGTGCCTGCGGTTCTCGCCCCGTGGCGCGAATCGGTGCTGCGCAACAGCCTGCTTTTGCTGGCCGCCATGCTCATCCTGATGGGCCTCGCTTTGCGTTGGGCCAACCAAGACCGGCTGCGCCAAGCCGCAGAAAAAGACCGGCAACGCAGTGAATCACGCCTGCGTGCCATCTTTGACACGGGTCCGGGGTGCATCAATGTGGTGGATGCCAAGGGAAACCTGGTCGAGCTCAACCCCGCTGGGTTGGCCTTGGTTCAGGCCGACTCGCTGGAGGAGGTGGTGGGAAAACCCGCTCTCAATTTCGTTTTGCCCGAATACCACGCCGCTTTTAAAGCGCTGCACAAACGCGTGCTGGACGGACAAACCGTGCAGATGGAGTACGAGTTGTTGGACCTCAAAGGGCAGCGGCGCTGGCTCATCACCCACGCCACACCGCTGTACGACCAAGGCCCGGTGATGAACCTCGCTGTTACGCAGGACATCACTGACCGCAAGCAAGCCGAGTTGGACCTGCGCATTGCGGCCACCGCCTTCGAAGCCCAAGAAGGCATTTGCATTTTCAACCAGGACCAGGTGATTCTGCGGGTCAACCAAGCCTTCACAGAGATGACAGGGTTTTCCGCCGCGCAAGCGGTAGGTCAAACCTTGATGCTGCTGGACGCCGGCGACCATGACCCGAGTTTTTTCCGGACCTTGTGGCGCAGGGTGGCGAGCGACGGTGCGTGGCGGGGTGAGGTTCAAAGCCGACGCAAAAACGGCACGCTGTTTCCCCAGGGACTCACCGTAACGGCAGTAAAAAACGACGCCGGGCAAGCCACGCACTACGTCGCCACCTTTGTTGACATCTCCCAACGCCGGGAGTCAGAGGAAAAAATCCAGCGACTGGCCTTCTTTGATGCCCTGACCGGACTGCCTAACCGACGCCTGCTGATGGACCGCATGCGCATGACCATGGTTACCGGCGCGCGCCACCAACGCAAAAATGCGTTGCTGTTTGTGGATCTGGATAACTTCAAAATCATCAACGACTCTCACGGCCATCATCTCGGCGACCTGTTGTTGGAGCGCATCGCCACGCTTTTGAGCGGGTGTGTGCGGGCAGGCGACACCGTGGCACGACTGGGAGGTGATGAATTTGTGGTGATGTTGGACTACTTGGACGAGGACGACGCGCACGCGGCCAGCCAGGCTGAAATAGTGGGCGAAAAGATCATCGCCGCACTGAACGTGCCCCACCTGCTCGACAACCTCGAATGCCACTGCACGGCCAGCGTGGGCATTACCTTGTTTGGCGGCAGCCGGCGCGAAGACGTTGAGGAACCCCTGAAACGCGCAGACTTGGCGATGTACCAGGCCAAAGTGAGTGGTCGCAATACCTTGCGCTTCTTTGACATTCAGATGCAGGCCGTGGTGGATGCCAGGGCCGCGTTGGAAAGGCGCTTGCGTGAGGCCGTGCGCACCGAGCAGCTTGTGCTGCACTACCAGGCGCAGGTGGGAAGCAGTGGCGCACTGACGGGCGTTGAGGCCTTGGTGCGCTGGCAGCCCAGCACGGGGGCCATGGTGTCACCGGCCGAGTTCATCCCGCTGGCAGAGGAGACGGGTCTCATTTTGTCCATCGGTCATTGGGTGCTGGAAACGGCCTGCAAGCAGTTGGCGCAATGGGCGGCGCAGCCGCAGCGGGCCCACCTCACCATTGCAGTCAATGTGAGCGCGCGTCAATTTCACCAAGCCGACTTTGCTGACCAGGTGATGCACGTGTTGGCACAGACAGGTGCGCACCCAGAGCGGCTCAAGCTGGAGTTGACGGAGAGTCTGCTGGTGGCAGACATTGAAGACGTCATCGCCAAAATGACAACGCTGAAGGCCCACGGGGTGGGCTTCTCGCTGGACGACTTTGGCACGGGCTACTCCTCCCTCTCGTACCTGAAACGCCTGCCGCTGGACCAACTCAAAATTGACCAAAGTTTTGTGAGGCACATTTTGACGGACGCAAATGATGCGGCCATTGCCAAAATGGTGGTTGCTTTAGCGGGCAGTCTGGGTCTTTCGGTTATTGCCGAAGGGGTTGAGAGCGCGGCACAGCGCGACTTTCTGGCCAGCCAAGGCTGCCATGCCTACCAAGGCTATTTTTTCAGCCGGCCGCTGCCCGTTGAAGCGTTTGAGGCCTACGCCGATCAAGCGACTGATTCCATTTTCAGATCGATAGGAGCTTAGGCGCGAAGCCGCAGACAGTGCGGACGCACGGCAAGGCGAAGCAACCACAGATCCTACTGATAGGGCGTTGGAATGAGCCACTGGCACCCTCTGATGTGCCATAAAAAACAGAGCATCCAACTCAACACCGACGTGGGCAAAAGGCCTGTTTGGCCATCCAAACCGGGTGAATGTGACGCCCCTCAGGTCGCCACCACGCGCAACACCTCTTGCCCGTAAGCCTCCAGCTTTTTGGCACCAATGCCGGTAATACCTTGCAAATCATCGAGCGACTGGGGGGCCCGCTCGGCAATGGCCACCAAGGTGGCGTCATGGAAGATCACGTAGGCCGGCAGGTTGTGCTCTTTGGCCACTTCAGCGCGCCAGGCCTTGAGCGTCAGGTAGCGCTCCTGGCCGGCGGCGTCGAGCACCGCCGGGACTTTGGGCGCAACCGTGGTGGCGCGCCGAGATTTGCGCAAGGCAGGACTGGAGATGGATTGGCGCAGCCTCACCGCCACCTCACCCTTGAGCACGGCGCGTGAGCCCTCGGTGAGTTGCAGGGTGTTGAACGCCTCGGCATCCACCGCCACCGCCCCAATGGCGATCAGCTGGCGCAAAACGCCGCGCAACTGCAACTCGGTCAAATCGGCACCAATGCCAAAGGTACTGAGCGATTCATGCCCGCGCTGGGTGACTTTTTCAGTGTTCTTGCCGCGCAAGATGTCCATGATGTGCCCCGCGCCGTAGCTGATGCCGCCTGACTGCTGCACCCGGTAGATGGTGCTGAGCAACTTGCGCGCCGCCTCGGTGCCGTCCCACACAGCAGGGGGTTGCAAGCAGTTGTCGCAATTCCCGCAACGGACCCCCACGTTGGTCACTTCGTGTGCTGCGCTACCGACATAGGTCTCGTCAAAGTAAGCCAGCAGTCGGACTCTTCGGCAATCGGTGGCCTCTGCCAAACCCAACAGCGCATCAAGCTTGCCGCGCAGGCCTTGCTTGAATTCTTCGCCTGCCGGGCTCTCGTCAATCATGCGGCGCTGGTTCACAACGTCTTGCAGGCCATAGCACATCCAGGCGTCAGCCGGTTCGCCGTCGCGCCCGGCACGGCCCGTTTCTTGGTAATAGCCTTCAATATTTTTGGGCATGTCCAGGTGCGCCACAAAGCGCACATCGGGCTTGTTGATACCCATGCCAAAGGCCACGGTGGCGACCATCACAATGCCTTCGCTGCGCAAAAACCGGTCTTGGTTGGCTTGGCGCACCGCCACATCCAGCCCCGCGTGGTAGGGCAGCGCGTCGATGCCCTGGTCACACAGCATCTGCGCCACCTCCTCGACCCGGCGGCGCGACTGGCAGTACACGATGCCCGCCTCTCCCGCGTGCTCGGCGCCAATGAAACGCAGCAACTGCTGGGCGGCTTCGCGTTTTTCGACAATGGTGTAGCTGATGTTGGGGCGGTCAAAACTGCTGACAAACTGGCCCGCCTCCTGCAGCTGCAGGCGCTCCACGATGTCTTGCCGCGTCAAAGCGTCGGCAGTGGCCGTCAGCGCAATACGCGGCACGTGGGGAAAGCGCTCGTGCAACACCGTCAACGCCCGGTATTCGGGGCGGAAGTCGTGCCCCCACTGGCTCACGCAATGCGCCTCATCAATGGCGAACAGGGCCAATTGGCCGCGCTCGTACAAGGAATCAAGCTGGGCCAGGAAACGCGGCGTGGTCACCCGCTCAGGGGCGGCGTACAGCATCGTGATGTCGCCGCGCAGCAAGCGTTTTTCCACCTGCGAGGCCTCTTCGCCCGACAACGTGGAATTCAAAAACGCAGCGCTGACCCCCGCCTCATGCAAAGCGCCCACTTGGTCGTGCATCAAGGCAATCAGGGGCGAAATCACCACCGTGATGCCTTGGCCGGCCTGCTGGCGGGCAATGGCCGGTATTTGGTAGCACAGCGACTTGCCGCCACCCGTGGGCATCAGCACCAAGGCATCGCCCCCTGCCACCACATGCTCCATGATGGCTTGCTGCGGGCCACGGAACTGGTCGTAACCAAAAACTTCTTGAAGAATGAGCTGAATGGACAAAACGTAATGCTACAAATTAAATAGCTGCTTGCGCAGTAACAGCATGGGGTAGAGGCCGATTTGTCATATAAAAATAGGCAAAATGCTGGTTTCTGAGTTCCCTATTGTCCGGGGTTTGATGAACTGCCCCATTCACACGGTTCAAGCCCTCGTGGATGAACGCGTCTGCAACGCCTGCCGCAAACACCGCCGCTCACGAGGGCTTGCCACATTTTCTACAATGCACCCGCTATGAAACCTCTTCACTACACCCGTGCCCACGCCTTGCCAGACCTTCTGGCCCAACGCATTTTGATTCTGGACGGCGCCATGGGCACCATGATCCAGCGCTTCAAGCTCGGCGAGGTGCAGTACCGCGGCGAGCGCTTCAAAGACTTTCACAAGGACGTGAAAGGCAACAACGAGTTGCTGTCATTGACGCGCCCCGATGTCATCACCGATATCCATGAGCGCTACTTGAGCGCCGGTGCCGACATGATCGAAACCAACACCTTTGGTGCCACAACGGTGGCCCAGGCCGATTACGACATGGCGCACTTGGCGCGCGAGATGAATTTCGAATCTGCCAAGCTTGCCCGCGCCGCGTGTGACAAATATGCCACCCCCGACAAACCACGTTTTGTGCTGGGCGCTTTAGGCCCCACCCCCAAAACCGCCAGCATCAGCCCCGACGTGAATGACCCCGGTGCACGCAATGTGGACTTTGAAGGCTTGCGGGCGGCGTATTACGAGCAAGTCGAGGCGCTGGTCGAAGGCGGTGCGGATGTGCTGCTGGTGGAGACCATTTTCGACACCCTGAACGCCAAAGCCGCCTTGTTTGCGATTGACGAGTACTTTGAAGCCTCAGGCCAGCGCCTGCCCATCATCATCAGCGGCACGGTAACCGATGCATCAGGCCGTATTTTGAGTGGCCAGACCGTGACCGCGTTCTGGCACAGCGTGCGCCACGCCCAGCCCCTGGCTGTCGGCCTGAACTGTGCCTTGGGCGCCGCCTTGATGCGCCCCTACATTCAAGAGCTGGCTCGCGTCGCGCCCGACACCTTCATCAGCTGCTACCCCAATGCGGGTCTGCCCAACCCCATGAGCGACACCGGCTTTGATGAAACCCCTGAGGACACCAGCCGCTTGGTGCGTGAATTTGCAGCCGAAGGTCTGGTGAACATCCTCGGCGGCTGTTGTGGCACCACGCCGGACCACATTGGCGCCATTGCTGAGGCCGTGAAACCGTTGCCCGGTCGCCCAATTGGGCGTGGCTTGTTCTACAAAGAAGCCGCCTAAGGCGAATGGCACTGAATTAGGCGTTAAGCGTGCGGTTTCAGCAACCCCATGCATTCATGACTGACGGGTGTTTTCGGCCTGTAGCCCTTGCTATACCTGCGTAAGCAGCTATCAACGGTGTAGCAATTCTTGCCCTTGCAGGCAGCGTCAATGGGGTCCCAGGCTCACGTAATAGGCCTTTGAATGCCTTTTGGGCCGCTGGCCCTTGCCGGACCTGCGTGAGCAGCTACCGAAAATGTAGCAATTCTTGCGCTGCAACCCCCACTCTCACCCCCAACCCCTCTCCCGCCCCGCCGGGCGGGAAAGGGGAGCCAACAGCCCTATGTGGCCGCGTGTTGGAAGTGGATAAGTTCACCGTGAGCCGCCAACCTTCAAACTGGCC
>JBAQDW010000240.1:0-6929 GCA_049286445.1 Rhodoferax sp.
CGTGGCGGCCAAGACGTTTGACTTTGCGCAATGACGGTTTGAGGGGGGCGTGGCAGACTACTTTCTAGCGTTGGGTGCAGCACACGCTGGCCCTGCACCGGCCCTCAAGGGCTTCATCCACCATGCGGAGGTTTCACCATGAAAACTGTAGCCGATTCCCAACTTGGCCCCGATGTCGCCAAAACACATCAGCCCATCACGCCGTCCCCCGCGACCGTCTCAGAGGTGCTGACCACGGCGGCACGCAACATTCATTTGATTCAGTCGCTGGCGGGGGCGAACCTCCTGGCCCGCAGCAGGGAGAATTTCCTCAGCGCTTTGTCGCCCAGCCATGCGCCTTATTGGTTGCAGCAACTCCCGTTGCACTTCAGGCAACAAGCCACGTCGCTTGACCTGACGCACTCCCAGGGCACGCGGGGGGCGGTGCGTACACTGCCCCTATGAAACTCACCTACCTTTACCTCACTGTGGCCATCGTGGCGGAGGTGATGGCAACCAGCTTTTTGAAAAGCTCGGACGGTTTCACCAAGTGGTGGCCCAGCGTTATCACCGTGCTGGGGTATTCGATCTCGTTTGCCTGTTTGTCCCTCACCTTGCGGGTGATGCCCATTGGCGTGGCCTACGCCATTTGGGCGGGCGCGGGGGTGGTGCTGATCGCCACCGTAGGCTGGCTCTGGCACGGCCAGGCGCTGGACGCGCCTGCGCTCATCGGCTTGGGGCTCATTATTTCGGGCGTGGTGGTGGTGAACCTGTTCTCGAAAACGGTCAGTCACTGACGCGACGTGGCTGGCAAGCAGTGAGCGGGCTGTCAGCGTGACGCCCACCTCCAGCCGCTACCATTGGTTTTTATTTTTCTGAAGGATTGAGCATGAGCATTCAAACGGTTGGCATTATTGGCGCGGGCACCATGGGCAACGGCATCGCGCAGTTGTGTGCCGTGTCTGGCCTCAACGTGGTCATGGTCGATATCTCGGACGCCGCCGTCGCCAAGGGCCTAGCCGCCGTGTCGGGCAGCCTGGAGCGCCTGATCAAGAAAGAAAAAATCAGCGCTGCTGACCGTGACGCCGCGCTGGCCCGCATCCAAGGCAGCACCCGCTACGACGACCTGAAGTCCGCGCAACTGGTCATCGAAGCAGCCACCGAGAACTTCGCGCTCAAAGTCAAAATTCTCAAGCAAATTGACGAACTGGTCGCGCCCGAGGTCATCATTGCCTCCAACACCTCGTCCATCTCCATCACCCAGTTGGCCGCCATCACCCGCCGGGCCGATCGCTTCATTGGCATGCACTTCTTTAACCCCGTGCCGTTGATGGCACTGGTGGAAATCATTCGTGGCCTGCAAACCAGCGACGCCACCCACGACGCGGTGCAAGCCATGGCCAAAGCGCTGGGCAAAACGCCCATCACCGTCAAAAACGCGCCTGGCTTTGTGGTCAACCGCATTCTGGTGCCCATGATCAACGAGGCGTTCTTTGTGCTGGGCGAAGGCTTGGCGACGCCCGAAGACATTGACGCCGGCATGAAACTGGGTTGCAACCAACCCATTGGCCCCTTGGCGCTGGCTGACATGATTGGCTTGGACGTGTGCCTGGCGGTCATGGACGTTTACCTGAGCGAGTTCGGTGACAGCAAATACCGCCCCGCACCGCTGCTCAAAGAAATGGTCGCCGCCGGCCGCCTGGGTCGCAAGACCGGGCAGGGTGTGTACGCTTACTAAAAAGTCTTTTGAGCCACCGTACACGCGTTGTAGAGGGGCCGGTTAGCCGACGCAGGTTTGGTCTCGGCCCTGCGCTTTGGCACGGTACAGCGCCGCGTCAGCACGAGCCAGCATGGCGTCCAGCGAGTCGTGTGGTCCTTGCCAGTGAGTGACACCCATGCTGGCCTTGCAGTCCAACGCATGGCCTGTGGCAAGGCTGGCGCGAATGCGCTCGGCCAAGGGCCGTACCGTGTCAGTGGTGGTGTTAGGCAGCAAAATCAAAAATTCTTCGCCGCCATAGCGCCCGAAGTGATCGGCGCGGCGTAGCGCAGTACGAGTGCATTTGGCAAAGTGCATGAGTACCTGGTCGCCGTGCTGGTGGCCGTAAGTGTCGTTGACCCTCTTGAAATGGTCGAGGTCCATCATCATCAGCGAGAACGGCTGGCCATAACGCAGGCTGCGCTCATGCTCTTCGGCGCAAGCACTGAGAATGGCACGCCGGTTAAGCGTGCCAGTCAGCCCGTCGTGCGTAGCCATGTACTCCAACTCGGTGCGGACGCGATCGGTGGCCATCAGTACGGCGCCAATGCAGAGCAGTAAAACCACCACGACGTAGGCGCCAAGGTAGAAGGTCTGCACCGTCGAGGGTTCCATCAAATCGGCCACCGCCTCTTTGCTGAATAGCCCCTGAAGCCGCACAAGCAACACCCCCATGTGAACCAGCAAGGTGATCTCAACCATACGCGCAGGAAAATTTCGATTGCCGTGACGCCAGAGAAACCAGAGCGATGCGGCATGAAAGCCGAGGATAGCGATCGTAATCAGCGCTGCGCGGGCCGGGTAAGACGGGCTGGCCCAGGTGAACCATGCAATCGCCAGCACGCCGAGCGCCCAGCTTGCCAATACGCGTTGCCAAGCAGGCGGTTGCGAAAAGAAGCGCCGACACCCAATGTGAAAGAGCGCCATGCCGCCGAGGACGAGGGCGTTGCCTAGAAGTCGAACGATATCGGTCCATTCACCTGTGGGTGCCGCGAACATGGCACCGCCGGTCAACCACACCACAGGCGTCCATGCCCAATAGCCCAACCCCTGGATGGTGGGTGGGTAATAGCGCCGCATAAACCCCAGCACCACGGCCATCACCAGTGCAGCAAAGCACCCCATAACGATCAAGGAGCGGGGGTCGAGGGCGGCCATTGGGGAAAAGAGAGTATGCGGTGAACAAAGTATAGCCAGCACGGTCTGTTTGTGGCTATTGAGCATCGGGTTGCTGCGTCCAGCGACTGGCTCCGTTAGCGGGTCAGAAGTTCAAGGCTTTTAGCCCTCTAGCCCTTGCTGTATTTGCGCAAACAGCTATCGAAAGAGAAGCAATTCTTATGCCAATGTCACGCCACCTTCGGCTCAGCGCAGCAACAAGGTGCTGGCGCCAGGCCCCTGGGTGTGGCCTACCTTGAAGACGGCCACCGCGTCGGCCAGTTGCGCCGCTTGGTCGCGCAGGCTTTCTGCAGCGGCGGCGCTTTCTTCGACCAGCGCTGCATTTTGCTGGGTCATTTGGTCTAGCTTGTTCACGGATTGGTTGACCTCGGCAATGCCGGTGCTTTGCTCGCTGGCAGCGGCCGTGATTTCACCAATCACATCCACCACGCTGCGCACGCTTTGCACAATCTCTTGCATGGTGGTGCCGGCGTCTGTGACCAATTGGGTGCCTGACTGGACTTTGCTCACCGAGGTGCTGATCAATCCCTTGATCTCCTTGGCGGCCTCTGCGCTGCGTCCGGCGTGACCACGTCACCGCCGCGCTGCGCCACGCTGGAGGCGTTGGCTGCCAGCGTGGCTGCTTGGCGAGCGTTCTCGGAGCTCATCCTGACGGCCTGGGTCAGGCTGTCCATGGTGGACGCCGTGGACGCCAAGTTGCTGGAGGTTTGCTCGGTGCGCTGGGCCAAGTCGTTGTTGCCTGAGGCGATCTCGCTGCTGGCGGTGGCAATGCTGTCGGTGCTGTGGCGCACCTGCGCCACCATGGTGCCCAGGGAGCGGTTCATGGTGGCCAGTGAGCGCATCAAATCGCCAAATTCGTCGGCGCGGGATTCGTCCACATGCCCACTCAGGTCGCCCTCGGCAATGCGGGTGGCCAGTGCGTTGGCTTGCAGCAAGGGCTGTTTGATGGAGCGGATGAGGAAAGCCGCGCCAATCAGAACGCCAATGATCACCACCATCAAGCTCAGCGCAGAGGCGAAAATCATGCGGCGCCCCTCGGCTTCAAAACGTTCCCGCAGCGCCAGGTTGGTCGTGTCTTGCAGGGTGACAAAGGTCTGATGCGCGTCGCGCAGCTGCTGCACCGCCGGGCGGTACTGCGTTTCCACAAAGGTGGGCATTTGCGCGGGCTGGGTCACTTTCAACAGGGCGGTTTGGCTGGTCAAGTCTTGCAGCGTTTTGCGCAGAGCGGTGATTTTGAGCAGTTGTTGCTTGTCCGCATCCGACGGGTTGGCGGCCTCAATGCTTTGTTGCAGGGCTTCAATCTTGACGTTGCTGTCGGCAATGGCGGTTTTGAACGCGTTGGCGACCCCGGGGTCTGCGGCCACGACCACCGCATAGGCGCGGGTGGAGTTGACATCCACCAAAGCGGCCCACTCGTTGGCCGCCTTGATTTTCGCCAGCATCGTGGCGTTGACAACGCCATACGCTTCGCGCGACTTTTTGGATTGGTAGCCAGTGATGCTGATGATGACGGTCAAAAGGACCACCATCAGACCCAGTGCGGACCATAACTTGGTCGCCAGGCGAAGCCGGTTGAAGTGCATTCCGAATCCCCTGTCATGGTTGGTTGAAAGATTAATTCCTGCCGCAGGCCCCTGACGGCCGCAGTGGTGCCAGAGAATACACCGGGATTTTTTGGGCTCACCGCCCAAGCTCGCCGATGTCAGGTGTAGAAGCAGCGGGCGCACGCTTGCCGGTAACGCTGGTTGCCGCCAATCAGCACTTGGTCACCGGCGGTCACACGCCGTCCGTCTTCGTCCAAGCGCAGGTTCATGGTGGATTTGCGCCCGCAAGCGCAAATCGCCTTGATCTCCTGAATGTCCTCGGCCAGTGCCAGCAGGTGCGTTGCCCCTTCAAACGGCTCGCCCTGAAAGTCGGTGCGCAGGCCAAAACACATGACGGGCACGTTGTCCACCGCGGCCACTTGGTGCAGTTGTTGCACCTGCGCTTTGCTTAAGAACTGCGCCTCGTCGATCAGGATGCACGACACGCCTTGGTACCGAGCCGGTTGTGCGCGAAAGTCGGTGTGCGCGTCAAACGTGAGCGCCGGGCTCTGCGCACCCAGCCTTGAGGCAATCACGCCCGTGCCTGCCCGGTGGTCAATGGCTGCTGTGAACAGCATCACGCGGCGGTCGCTCTCACCGTAGTTGTGCGCAATCTGCAGCAGTTGGGTGGATTTGCCCGCGTTCATGCTGGCGTATCGAAAGTGGAGTTTGGCCCCCATCTATATCACTCCTGACAGGTTAAACGGCTTTAAAGCGGCGACAGTGGGCAGGGCAGGGAACATGGTTTTTAAGGGTTAAATCGGGCGCTAGCCTATATGCTACTTGCGCAAGCAGCTATTAATAAAGAAGCAGTTTGGTGAATAACGCAGGCCGACCGCCGTTTGGAGGTGGTGGGCGGGGGTCACCACTATAGAGGCATTGCCTGGGGGGGTGAGCGGGGGGCTTTGTCGCCACACGGCCCAAAGCGGACCACAAATCGGGCCAATAGCCCTTGGCCTGGATCAAGAATTTTTCAGAAAAAGTGGGAATTACTGACATTTCAGACAATACTGAAAACTCAGAAAGCCCCGGACCATGAACCTTCCCCCTCTCACCCAGCGTTTTGTCTTGCACTTTGGCGAAATGGGCAGCCGCTGGGGCATCAACCGCACGGTCGGACAAATCTATGCCTTGTTGTATGTCTCGGCCCAGCCGCTGAACGCGGACGAGGTGGGCGAAGGCTTGGGCTTTTCTCGCTCCAACGTGAGCATGGGGCTCAAAGAGCTGCAGTCGTGGAATTTGGTGCGTCTCATTCATTTGCCCAATGACCGGCGCGAGTACTTTCAGGCCCCGGATGACGTGTGGGCCATTTTTCGCACGTTGGCGGCGGAGCGACGCAAACGCGAGATTGACCCCACGCTGTCCATGCTGCGCGATGCGTTGATGGAGCAGCCCAGCGGCGCAGCCGACATTCACGCCCAAGCGCGCATGACCCAAATGCACGATTTCATCGACCTCATGACCCGCTGGCTCGACGACGTGCAGAAAATGGACTCTGCCACCTTGGCCAGCCTGATGAAGATGGGTGCCAAGGTACAAAAAATCATTGAAGTGAAAGACCGCGTGAAGCAGGTTTTCACCGCGCCACCCCCCCGCGACGCCGCACTGCCCAACACCACCGAAGGAGGCCCCGATGGACACGTTTGACCCCGTTGTTTTGGCCCGCATTCAGTTTGCGGCCAATATGACGTTTCACATTCTGTTTCCCACCATCAGCATCTCGATGGGCTGGGCGTTGCTGTTTTTCAAAACCCGCTTTGTCGCCACCGGCCAGGCGCATTGGATGGCGGCTTACCAGTTTTGGGTGAAGATTTTTGCCCTCACCTTCGCCTTGGGCGTGGTCAGCGGCATCACCATGAGCTTTCAGTTTGGCACCAATTGGCCGGGTTTCATGAACACGGTGGGCAATGTGGCGGGGCCGCTGCTGGCTTACGAGGTGCTCACCGCCTTCTTTTTGGAAGCCACCATGCTGGGCATCATGCTGTTTGGTCGGGACCGGGTGAGTGAGCGGGTGCACACCTTGGCGACGTTTCTGGTGGCGGCGGGTACCACCGCCTCGGCATTCTGGATTTTGGCGCTCAACTCGTGGATGCACACCCCGGCAGGCTTTGAGATGATCAACGGCCAGGCCCATGTGACAAGCTGGTTCGAGGTCATCTTCAACCCCTCGTTTCCCTACCGCCTCACGCACATGTTGCTGGCCTCAGGTTTGACGGTGTCGTTCTTGCTGGCGGGCCTCAGTGCGTTTCGTTGGCTTAAAAACGACCGGGGTGCGGATGTGCTGGCCTCGCTCAAGACCGGCATCTATATGGCGGCGTTTTTGATCCCGGTGCAAATTGTGGTCGGCGACCTGCACGGCGTGAACACGATGGAGCACCAGCCCGCCAAGATTGCCGCCATGGAGGGCATCTGGAAAACCGGCCAAGGGGTGCCCG
>JBAQDW010000241.1:0-7207 GCA_049286445.1 Rhodoferax sp.
CCCTCACACACAGACGCGCATCATGTGCCGTCGCTTGCGACGGCTTTGACCCGATGCCAGCATTGTTCTAATGGCCTGGTTTGGCGCGGCCTCGCTGAAGGGCCCCGAGAATTTAAGTGCCATGGGGGTGGACGAGGTCACTTTCCAGTTTGCAGATGTCATGGCGCTGCCAGCACAACCCCAGCCGCCCCAAACAGAACCAAAACAAGCCTAGAGCCGAATGGCACTGATTCAATGGAGTGACACCTTCGGCTTACCCAATCTACCGCCAAGCTAAAGCCAAGCTACAGCCAAGATGTTGAAAATCACTTCTGCAGTTGACGGCTCACGGAGAGCTCACTCCCTTCCAACACGCGGCCCCATCAGACGGGAGGCCCTCTTTCTGGCACAGCGGGGCGGCACAAAGGTTTTAGGGGTCGGGGGTTAGGGGTGAGTGTGGCTTACAGCGCCAGAATTGCTACACTTTAAATAGCTTCTTGCGCAGGTGTGGCAAGGGCTAGAGGCCTAAAACAGCCTCAGCCTTTAACATCTGGGGCCGCGAAAACCGTACGATTGACGATGGGCAAATGCCATTCGTACACAGTCTGAGCCCTCACTTAACGCAGCACGGCCAAATTGACACAAACCAAAGTCGGGTCATGCTGAAACACCATTGTTGATCGGACGATGTGGCTGCCGATGGCATCTGAGTGACGCCGGCAACCCCACGCCATTTGCAAAAAAAAATGACACTGAAACGGTGCCAGTTGGGCTTCAAATAAATGAAAAAAAGACAGACCCCCGCAGGGAATCTGTCTTGAACGGAGTTTCTTTGAATGTCTAGACGCTTTGCTGTGGCGATTATTTCTTCACTTCTTTGGCCCGGTCAGTGGCTCGCTCGGTGGCGTCGGCTTCCCAGAAATTGCTGGTCACATCCACCTTCTTGGCCATACCGGTGCCGCTGTCCAGGTCAATTTGAACTTCGTAGCTGTTTTCGCCTTTGGCGATTTCGTATTCGATGTAATCTTTATCCCGGTCGTTCACAGCCGTGACTTTGTACCCCATACCTTCCAGCTTGGAGCGGTAATCGGCGGCTTTCAAATTCATAGGCAACGATTTTTGCAGTTGATCCTTCTCATCCGTCCAACCCTTCATGTTGCGACGATCGCTGTAGGTACCCTTGGTGTCAGCCACCAGCGGGCCTGTATGCTGGTACTTCTCGTCTTTCATCATGCGTTTGGTGGCATCGGCACGCCACATGTTGTTTTCAACTTCCACCTTGGTGGCTTGGGTTGCGTTGTCTTTGAAGTCGATCTGGACTTCGTAGCTAAAGCCTGCTTTCACCACCTCGTATTCGAGGTAGTCTTTCTTATCTTCATTGATAGCGGAAATACGGTAGCCGTTGTCTTTCAGGATTTTTTGATAGTCTTCGCGGGTTTTACCGGCACGCAATTTTTGCTGCAATTGCTCCCGATCGGCCTTCATGTTTCCGGACTTGGCCATCATTCGGTCGGTCATCCTGGCAGGGTGTGCCGCCGTGGTGGCTGTTGTGTCAGCGGCTTGGGCGGCGCCTGTGAATAACAGGGTAGAGCTTGCCAGTGCGATGAGAGTGTGTTTCAGTTTCATGATGTTTTCCTTGGCTGGTGGTAAGAAGTTTTTTAAATACGAACAACGTGTCTTTTAAGAACCGTAAAAATCGTTAACCCGTTGGCCGTACCCCATGTCGGTGGTAAACGGAGAGGTTCCTGCATAGGGATAGCGGGGCGCATTGTCCAAACGGTCCTTGTTGATGGGAACCACGTAGCCGTCAAGCACCGTGTCGTACTTCAACATGCTCCACGGAAGCGGGTAACGGTCAGTACCCAACCCCAAAAAGCCGCCAAATTCGAGCACCGCATGGCGCACTTGGCCGCTGCGCTTGTCAATCATCAAGCTATCGATAGAACCTAGTTTTTCACCGGTGGTGTTGTAAACCGCAGTGCCTTCCACTTGGTCTGAGCAAATGCAATCGCTGGTGGTGTTTGATGTTTCCATGTATTTCTCCTTGGATAGTGAAGTGGGAGCGGTCAAAACAGTTTGTTTGCCCCTGTCAATTAATGTAAGAAGAACTTCAGTGAGACGTCGTCGGATCAATGGAATGAAAACTGTAGGACCACTCTTATCTTTGAAGAGGACGCACCACAAGAGACAAAAATAAACCCGACTAAAAGTCGGGTAACAGCTGCCGAAGCAGCTGCGAGGAGAGGCTGTACATCAAAAGTAAGCCGTCAATCAGACATTCTTTCTGGTCTGCTCTGAATTGCTGTTTGAGCGGTCCTGATTGCCGTCAACGTTGGCTGACCCGGACTTGCCGTGACCCTGGTCGCGCGAAGGCGATGTCTGTGATTTGTCCTTGTGTCCGGTGTCTGCTTGCTGTTGGCGCTTGCTTGATTGCTCAGTGCTTCCCTGCTGTTGTGAATTCGCAGAGTTTTGCTGCGACCGGCTGTTTGACATGTCTTGCTGCTCTTGGCGTGCTTGGTCAGTTTGTGCAGACTGTTGCCGATTGGGTGCCGAGCTGGTCTGGCTGGTAGAAGGCTGATTCGATTGAGATTGATCGTGTTTCATGAGGTTAACTCCTAAGTGCTAACAGTTGATAAATTTGCGCCAGTGCCTGGTGGCTCGCGGTGCAATTTGATTCTAAGAATTGGAACGGAGACGACCGTAGGAAAAATTGCAAAGGTGGTGTAGGAGAAAAATCCAGCCCCAATTTTTTGGCGTTAACAGCAAATTGACTCACCGGTTTAACGCCACTCGGCTCCTGGAGCAGGCCGCGAACCAAGCAAGCCCATTTCGTGATGGAAACGGTATGTTGTCTGACACCTTTTTGTTACAGCGTCGTTAGATTAGAGGGGGGTTACTCTTTTGCTCGCACACCCCTCTTTTCTGGGGTGTACGCGCACCCATTCACGTCATAAAAGGAACACCATGAAAGTTGCAGAACAAAATTCTCCGGAGCTCAGGTCGTTGGCCGAACGCATTGAAGACACCCGAACCACCATGATGACGATGCAGGATGCGCAAGGCCAGCTGTCCAGCCAGCCGATGACCGTTTTAGAGATGGACGCCGATGGTTGCCTGTGGATGCTGGTCAGCCAAAATGGTCACACGGCGAGGATGGCGCCTGCGGGCACCGGCATGGACACCGTTAATCTCTCATTCAGTGACGAGTCGCGTTCTACGTTCATCTCCGTCACCGCCTATGCCACTTTAAGCCTCGACCCGCAGCGCAAGCAAGCGCTTTGGAGCGTCATGGCGCGCCCTTGGTTCCCCCAAGGGGTCGATGACCCTGATCTTGCGGTATTGAAACTGGAGCCAATCAAGGCTGAAATTTGGGATGGCCCTGACAGCTCCGTGCTGCGTCTGCTGGCCATGGCGGCATCCGTGGTGGTGGGCAAGCCGGTTGGCTTGGGTGAACATGAAAGCCATGTTCTCACTCAAAACCCATGAGCTTCACGACTTACGCATGGGGTTATGGCGCGGCACTGGTCACGGTGGGGGTGCTGGATGCACTGTGGCTCGGTGTCATAGCGCGCGAGTTTTACCGCTCGAACATGGTGGCGGTGGCTGCGGAAAACTTCAATGTGGTTCCCGCCGCACTTTTTTATTTTTTATACCCTCTTGGCGTGCTGTTCATCGCGCTCACCCCTCCCGCCCAAGGGTGGTCAGAAGCGCTGACGCGATCTGCCCTGGTGGGCCTAATGGCCTATGGGGTCTACGACCTGACCAACATGGCCACACTGAAGGTTTGGCCCGTCAAACTGGCGTTGGTTGACATGTCATGGGGCACATTCATCACGGCAATGGCCGGTTTGGCCGCCTACCTGGCCATGGCGTGGGCACAAGCCCCGTCCACGGGTCGCTAATTCCATTTTCAGATCGATAGGAGCTTAGACGCGAAGCCGCAGACAGTGCAGACGCACGGCAAGGCGAAGCAACCACAGATCCTATTGATAGGGAGTTGGAATAAGGTAGCCAACACCACCGTGTCACACCAGCGGTCAGCGCAGGTAGGCGGCCAGGGGTGTTGGCAAGCGGGGCTGGTCTTTCTGACAAACTTGTTTCACCGGCCTGATCGCCTCACCTCACCCCACCTCATCTCTGGCAGCGCCTTTGCTTTGACGCTGAAAATGCCCACCTTGTCGAACGTGAGGGCGACGACAGCAACGCCCCCCTTTCAGCCCAGATTCATTGAAGCGGTGGGGTCATCCCCCCTGTTGGGCGCAGGCGAAGGCAGTGGAATACTCGCAATGACTGAAGTGCCCTGGCCTGGCGATGATTGGATGAGCAGGTCACCGCCGCAGGCTCTCACCCGAAACCGCATCCCCTGAAGCCCGCGACCGCCCGCCGACTCCTTCATTTGCGGATCAAAACCCTTGCCATCATCAACCACCCGCACCTCCAGGCGTTGGTCCAACGCAAGCATGCTGACCCGCACCTCAGAGGCGGCAGCGTACTTGGCCACGTTGGTAAGCGCCTCCTGCACGATGCGGTACACGGCCAGTGCATGGTCATCCGGCAGAGTGATGTCTGCAATGTCGGTGGCCACTTGAATTTCAGCGCGCTGAGAAAATTCTCTGCAATGGATTAGCAAGGTCGTCATCAACCCCAAATTGGCCAGCGACGAGGGGCGCAGGTCTTCAATAATTCGCCGCTTCAGCGCAATGCCCGCGTCCAGGGACTGGCTAAGGTGGAGCAACAAATCGTGTCCTGAGCCCGCCTCCGGCAAGCGCTTTCTGATGCGCGCCACATCCAATTTGGCGGCAGTCAGCAGCCCTCCAAGCTCGTCGTGCAGTTCTCGCGCAAGACGCCCTCTTTCGTCCTCCCGCACACGCTCCATGTGCAAGGCCAGTGCCACCGTTTCTGCGGTTCGGCGTGTCACCTCCTCGTCCAGAAGGTCACGCTCTGCGTGCAGCTCGGCCATGTGGACCAGGTGGTCGCGCTCACGCGCTCTGCCCAAACGCATCAGCATCATGGCGCCCAGCAGAGAGGCCGCCACCAACACCCAAATCAACAGGCGGCTCACCCATGCCGAACTGGCACGAACCTCTCCCGCCGCCGAAAATTTGGCACTTTCCAAACGGATGACCTGGTCCACCATGTCACTGATTTGCGTCATCATTTTCAGACCCACGTCGGTCTGCAGCGACACCATGGCACCGATTCGGTCACCGGCCTGAAACAGAGCCACCATCTCCTGCAGGTCGGCCTGTTTTCGTTTGGCCATCTCAACGAGTTCCACCAAAATCGCCTTGGACGGAATATCAGTAAGAGACAGCAATTGCGCCGACTCCAGCGTGCTTTCAAAAATGGGGATTTGCTGGCGGTGAGGCATGAGGTATTCGGAGCGCCCGGTGACCAAATAGCCCCGGATAGAGGACTCCATGAACAACAGGCTGCGCCTTAAACGGCCAACAAACAGCTGCGTTTGCACGCTGGCTTCGCGTTCGGCATTGATCCGCCTCAGCTCCAGGTGGCCCATTTCGCTGACCACCAACACGAGCAAAGCCAACACAATGGCAAGGGGTCCAATAAACCGACTCGTCGTCAACTTCTCCATAAAGGTTGATGTCATAAGCCTCCTTCTGAGTCGTTGTAAATGTTGAAGCTCACCGCGAAGACTCAACAAGGAAATGGGGGAGTGGATGCGAATAAAACATCCAGGCCGTCACTGGCCAAAGCAAGTCGCCCCGGTCTGGGGCCCCTTGCCGTGGCATTGTAATTGCGAGGTAAATGGCCCCGACGGCACCCACAAGCGACTCATGCGCCGGGCACGTCAACGCCTTGTCGGGGGTGCGCCAGGAAGAAGCGCATCATTTCGGCCGAGGCGTTGACACCGTGTGCGCTGGCGTGGCTGCCTCTTGCATCACCACCAGACCAGGCGTGGCCGGCACCCTTCAGCATCCAGCACTCAGCCACAGCCTGCCCCGGGTTGTCCGGGTCAAGCACGCAGGTGCGGGTGTAATGTTGGCCGTCGCGGCTCACGCCCTTCTCGTGTGTCTGCACGGAGGTGACGATGTCCGCCGTCGCACTTTGCAGCAACTGCTCCGCATTGCGCTTGTGAACCGTCTTGTCGGCGTCGCCATGCAACACGATCAGGGGCACCGCCCGCTCACCCGGGTTGGAATGCGGTGCACGCCAACCTTTGGCACCGCTTTTCATGGCGGAGAGTGCCCCCATCATGGAGGTGGCAGCACCCGGGGGCAGACCCGAGTGCACACCCACTGCGGCAAACACACCCGGGTATTGCTGGGCCATCACCGCCGCCATGGCGCCCCCGGCGGACAGGCCGGCCACAAACACACGTTGCGAATCAACGGGCTGCGCCTGCATCGCGTGGTGCAGCATGGCCCGCAAAAGCGCGGGCTCACCGGCCCCACACTTTTGATCTTCAGGCCGGAACCAGTTCCAACAGCCGTTGGCATTGGCACTTTGGCTTTGCGCCGGGTACAGCACCAAGGCCCCGGCGAGCTCGGCGGTGGCGTTCATGCACGTGCCTCGGGCGAAGTCCTGGGCGTCCTGTGTGCAGCCATGCAGCATCATCACCAAGGGTCGGCCACCCGCGGGGGCAGCCGTTTGCGGGGTGTAAAGAAAGTACGGGTGGCTCACGCCGTTGAAAGTGAAGGCCACCCGCTCAAATCGGCCTGGCTCTGCAGCCTGTGCGGATGCCGCCTGCGTGCGGGAATGGCCCGCGCGCGCAGGGTGGGCTGGCGACGCTGTGGCGCCAGCGCAGGACACCGACGGGCTGCACCGGGGCAACTCCATCTTGTCCAGCACATCCTGCACGCTGGCAAGTCCACGCGCGGCCAGCCCCGACAGGCGTTGCTTGGGCGATGCCACGGTCTTAGCCGTCTCAGCGCCCGCGCCTGGTTCGGCATAGGGTTGTCCCATCAGCAAGGCGCTGGCTTCTTGCAAGCGACCTTCACGCACCATTGCCAACGCCTCAGACATAGGGCCCGGGACACTTATGCGGCGACCGGGCTGCTGCAAGCCCTTTAAATTGGAAAAGTTCAACATCACTGGATCCTCCCTTGCAAAGCTTGTTTTACCGCCGGGCTGGCGTGAAATGCGCCGAGCACCGTGACCGACGCCATGGTGGCACTGGCCAGCTCCGGCGACACGTCATCGTCCACCGTTGCCAAACCCAGTACCCGCACCTCCAACGTCTCTCCCGCACGTTGAAGCGCTTCCA
>JBAQDW010000242.1:0-2565 GCA_049286445.1 Rhodoferax sp.
CGGAATTATCACTGTCGTGTGACGGTTCGATTCAGGTGTGAATCGCACATCGATCCGTCGCAAATGACCACTGCGCCATGTTGATGCGCTACCCTTTTTGAGTCAATTGGGGCATGCGCCAATAGTAAAAAATACCTCTCGCGGGCACACTACGATGCATGGTCGTAGCCCTTGAATCACTCCAGCATCTGAACGCAGAACAACTGCGCACACTGGCTGCAGAGTTGATTGCCAGGATCACTCAGCAAGGGCAGATCATCGCCGCCAAAGACAACGACATTCTGTACCGCCAGGCCAAGATCGACAAACTCACGCACGAGTTGGCCACGCTCAAGCGCTGGAAATTCGGGCGCAGCAGCGAGCAGCTCAATGCGGGGCAGATCAGTTTGATCGAAGAAACGATTGAGGCTGACATTGCCGCCATCGAGCTTGAACTCCAAGCGTTGGCACCTGCTGCAAAAACCTCGACCCAACCCCGCCAGCAGCCCAAACGTGCTGCCCTGCCCGCCGGACTGCCCCGTGTTGACATCCACCATGAACCCGACAGCACCACTTGCGGTTGTGGCTGCCAGTTGAAGCGTATCGGCCAAGACGTCTGCGAGAAGCTGGATTACACCCCGGGCGTGTTCACGGTGGAGCAGCATATTCGTGGCAAGTGGGCCTGTGCCAATTGCGAAACCCTGATTCAGGCGCCCGTGCCAGCCCAAATCATTGACAAAGGCATCCCCACGGCGGGCTTGCTGGCGCAGGTGCTAGTCGCCAAATACAGCGACCATTTGCCGCTGTACCGTCAGGAACGTATTTTTAGCCGTGCCGGAGTGGCGCTGCCACGCTCGACCCTGGCGCAATGGGTGGGCATCTGTGGCGTGCAATTGCAGCCGCTGGTCGATGCACTTAAAAATGAAATTCTCAGTCACTCAGTCCTGCATGCCGACGAGACGCCGGTGCAGATGCTCAAACCCGGCAACAAAAAAACACACCGCGCCTACTTGTGGGCGTATGCGCCAGGAGCGTTTGAGGATTTGAAGGCGGTGGTCTACGACTTCTGCGAATCTCGCGCCGGCGAGCATGCCCGAGCCTTCCTTGGTGAATGGCGGGGCAGCCTGGTTTGTGACGACTACGCCGGGTATAAGGCCGGATTTGTCAACGGCATCACGCAGGCTGGATGCATGGCGCACGCAAGGCGCAAGTTCTTTGATCTGCATGTCAGCAGCAAGAGCCAGATTGCAGGGCAAGCGTGCATCTATATCAGTCAACTCTACGACGTGGAGCGTGACGCCCGCCACCTCAGTGCTGATGAGCGCCTGCAAGTGCGGCAAAGAGAATCAAAACCGCTGGCCGAGGCGTTCAAGGAGTGGATGCTGTTGCAGCGTCAAAGAGTAACGGATGGGTCAGCCACGGCCAAGGCACTCGACTACAGCCTCAAGCGCTGGGGGGCACTCGCTGAGTTTCTGGACGACGGGCGATTGCCAATCGATAACAACTGGATCGAGAACCAGATTCGTCCGATTGCCATTGGGCGCAGCAACTGGTTGTTCGCCGGTTCCCTGCGGGCGGGGCAGCGCTCGGCTGCGGCGATGAGCTTGATTCAGAGCGCCAAGCTCAATGGGCATGATCCCTTTGCCTACCTGAAAGATGTGCTGGCTCGCCTGCCTACGCAGAAAAACAGCCAGATCGAAGAATTGCTGCCACACCGCTGGCAGCCCGCCCAGCAGATCTAACCGCGACCCTGTGCCATCAAGGCACCAGTGGGTCAAGGTGTGTTCCCCACCCGCTTACGCCGAACCGCCCCACCCGAGGGGTATTCACGGGATGAAAACGCTGAACCAGCGCCGCTGGACGTGCCTCACAGCACTTTTCATTTCATCGACAACGTGATGGCCGACCTCGCAAGTGACGCTGACGGAGCAGGTTGGCAGAACACGCTTAAGCGCACGCTGCGCGACGTGCCAATCTTGCGTTCACTGCCTGTAGCGGGTGACGATGGACGTCCCGTGACCCGCCCCCCGCAATGTGGGTCTGACGGTGCGGACCGAACGCTGCCTGCCCGCATGGAGAGGCGAAGGTTCAACCAAGGGGCCGTCGGTTAGCGGCATCATGCCGACCGATGAGAGGGCAACCGGGTTCATTGCTGTCCTTCGAACCGCCCAAACGGGCGTTTGCGCGCTGGCTGGGTTGGCTTGAGGTTGAGGGCGTGGCAAACAGGTAGCACACCCCGCAGACCCGCGTTTTCCTCATCAGCACCACCCAATAGCGACAAAAAGGACCTGCTCAGTGGCAAGGGTGGTTCAAAGCGCACAGAAGGTGCCCTCACATCTGTTAAAACGCTGGATCACCATCTACTGCGATCGACCCACCCCATGCTTAACTCTCCTGCTGGCGCAACGCCAGAATCCGTTGCCACCCCACCCTACCCGGTGATCCATTGGCTTGAAGCCGGCGCCGAGTGTTCGGCTCGCTGGCGCTCAGAGCGCGGCTCCTTGCCCCCCAAAAAGGTGGTTTTGGCCGACGACACCCTGACCGCCGACGCGGCTTATCGTTTGGCCTGTGAAGGCACGTCCATGC
>JBAQDW010000243.1:0-3743 GCA_049286445.1 Rhodoferax sp.
TTTGAAGGTTGGCGGCTCACGGTGAACTCATCCACTTCCAACACGCGGCCACATAGGGCTGTTGAGCCCCCCTTTCCCGCCCGGCGGGGCGGGAGAGGGGTTGGGGGTGAGAGTGGGGGTTGGAGCGCAAGAATTGCTACATCGTTGATAGCCGCTTACGCAAGGGCAGCAAGGGATACAGGCCGAAAACACCCATCAACCATGAACGCACGGGGTCGCTGAAACCGCACGGTTAACGGTTAACGGTTAACGGTTAACGGTTAACGGTTAACGATTAACGATTAACGATTAAGTAAATGCCATTGACCCTAACGCCCCCTCGCGCACCCCACCCAACTCCATCACATTACAGCCAATTAAGTCACAGATAAACGACATTTACGGTTATTAATAGTCGATCAAGTGCAGAATAAAATAAAAGCATGAGCCGACTTCCATCCCTTGCTGCTGCCAAATCCAAGACGGCGCGCTTCAGCCCGCCGCTGGCGGTGCTGTTTGATGCCTACGGCACCTTGTTTGACGTTTACAGCGTGGGCATGTTGGCCGAGCAACTCTTCCCCGGCCATGGCCACGAGTTGAGCGTGGTGTGGCGTGACAAACAAATTGAATACACCCGCCTTGTTACCACCAGCAACCACGGCGCGCATTACCAACCGTTTTGGAGCCTGACCCGCTCTGCCTTGGTTTATGCTATTAAAAAAATAGTGGCTGACGCAGAAGGGACGGGGGCTACAGGCCTATTTGATCAAAAGTATGGCATCCAGGTGGATCGACTGATGAACCAGTACCGTCACCTCAGCGCCTTCCCTGAAAACCGCGAAGTGCTGCAAGCCCTCAAAGACCGGGGCATTCGCACCGGCATTTTGAGCAACGGCGATGCCGGCATGTTGAACCTGGCGGTTAAATCAGCGGGCTTGGATGGTTTGCTGGACCACGTCATCAGCGTTGACCCCGTGCGCCGCTTCAAAACCCACCCCGACGCCTACGCCCTGGGCGCACAAACCCTGGGCCTGACCCCCGAGCAAGTGGCCTTTGTGAGCTGTAACGCCTGGGATGCCCTGGGTGCCACCTGGTTTGGCTACCAAACCCTGTGGGTCAACCGATACCACCTGCCGTTTGAAGAACTCGGCACCCCACCCACCCGCACCGGCACCAGCCTGCGCGATGTGCTGGACTTTTTTCCACCCTCCTCTTGAAAGCTATTTCCATGACGCAACGCATCTCCAAGCACCACCTGCAAGTGGCCAGCCAGTTGGCCGAATTCATCGAAGACAAGGTGTTGCCCGGCACGGGCATCACCCCGGCCAAGTTCTGGGAAGGCTTTGACGCCATCGTGGCCGACCTGGCCCCCAAGAACATCGCCCTGCTGGCCGAGCGCGACCGCCTTCAGACCGAGCTCGACACTTGGCACAGCGCTCACCCGGGCCCGGTGCAAGACATGCCCGCCTACCGGGCGTTTTTGGAAAAAATTGGCTACCTCGTACCCAACCCCGCCGATGCAAAAATCACCACCGACAAGGTTGATGCGGAGCTGGCCGTACAAGCGGGCCCCCAGTTGGTGGTGCCGGTGCTTAACGCCCGCTACGCCCTGAACGCCGCCAACGCCCGCTGGGGCAGCCTGTATGACGCGCTGTACGGCACCGACGTGATTGCCGAAGACGAAGGCTGCGAAAAAGGCAAAACCTACAACCCAAAGCGCGGTGCCAAGGTCATCGCCTACGCCCGCAATGTGCTGGACCAGACCGCGCCCTTGCGCCAAGGCGCACACGGACATGCTGTGGGCTACCACGTGGAAGCGGGCCAACTGGCCGTGAAATTGGCCGATGGCAGCACCACCCGCTTGCAAAACCCGGCGCAATTCATCGGCTTCCAAGGCGAAGAAAACGCACCTTCCTCGGTCTTGCTGGCGCACAACGGTTTGCACCTGGACCTCATCATCGACCGCAGCACGGCCATTGGTGCCACCGACCCCGCGGGCGTGTCTGACTTGGTGCTGGAAGCGGCCCTCTCCACCATTCTCGACTTGGAAGACTCCGTGGCCGTGGTCGATGCCGACGACAAAGTGCTGGCCTACAGCAACTGGCTGGGCATTCTTAAAGGCACGTTGACCGAAGCGGTGAGCAAAGGCGGTAACACCTTCACCCGTGGGCTCAATCCGGACCGTGTTTATACCGGTGCCGATGGCAATACAGTGACGTTGCATGGCCGCTCACTCATGTTTGTGCGCAACGTCGGCCACCTCATGACCAACCCCGCCATTCTGTACACCGACAAAGCCGGCGTAGAGCGCGAAATTCCTGAAGGCATTCTGGACGCCGTGGTCACCACCACCATTGCCATGCACGACTTGGCCCGCACGTCAAAAGACGCCATCCGCAACTCGCGCCATGGCTCGGTCTATATCGTCAAGCCCAAAATGCACGGCCCCGCTGAAGTGGCGTTTGCGGCTGAGTTGTTCACCCGCGTTGAGAAGATGCTGGGCTTGGAAGACAGTACGGTCAAACTCGGCATCATGGACGAAGAGCGGCGCACCAGCGTCAACTTGAAAGCCTGCATTGCCGCTGCCAGCAGCCGCGTGGCCTTCATCAACACCGGCTTCTTGGACCGCACCGGCGACGAGATGCACACCGCCATGCTGGCCGGACCCATGATTCGCAAGGGCGACATGAAAACCAGCGCCTGGATTGCCGCCTACGAGCGCAACAACGTGCTGGCTGGCCTGTCTTGCGGCCTGCGCGGCAAAGCGCAAATTGGCAAAGGCATGTGGGCCATGCCCGACCTCATGAAAGCCATGCTGGAGCAAAAAATTGCCCACCCCAAAGCCGGTGCCAACACCGCCTGGGTGCCCAGCCCCACCGGCGCCACCTTGCACGCTTTGCACTACCACCAGGTGCTGGTGAAAGACGTGCAAACCGAGATGGAGAAGATCGACTACACCCAGGAACGCGACACCTTGCTGAACGGTTTGCTGACCGTGCCCGTGACCGCCACCCCCAACTGGACCGACGCCGAGAAGCAACAAGAGCTGGACAACAACGCCCAAGGCATTTTGGGCTACGTGGTGCGCTGGGTCGACCAAGGCGTGGGCTGCTCCAAGGTGCCTGACATCCACAACGTCGGCCTCATGGAAGACCGCGCCACCCTGCGCATCAGCAGCCAACACATGACCAACTGGTTGCACCATGGCGTCGTGACACACGCCCAAGTGAAAGAAACCTTCGAGCGCATGGCCGCCGTGGTGGACGGCCAAAACGCCGGCGACCCGATGTACCAACCCATGGCCGGCCACTTTGGCACCAGCATGGCCTACAAAGCGGCGTGCGAGTTGGTCTTCAAAGGCATGGCACAACCCAGCGGCTACACCGAGCCCTTGCTGCACGCTTGGCGCTTGAAGGTGAAGGCGGCTGCAGCGGCAGCGTGAACTGATCACGCCTTCTTTTCACTATGAATTAAATAGCTATCTACCCATGATATACGTGGTCTAGAGGCCGTTTTGGCTTACAACCTTATTGCCAACGGCACCTTCGGGTGCCGTTGGCTTTTAGGCGTTGCAGATCATGGTGCCGTCCCGAGTCGCCGCACCCGAGCGAACCAAGTCAGCCATCAACTGAGTCAGCCATTCAGAGAAGTCAAGCGAGGGGAAGTGGGTGGTGTGAATGAGGCTGAAGTACGGGGTTGACTTGGCCCAATCCAACAGCGTGTCATGCGGCAGGCGCTGCGCCTCAAGCAGCTTGAACTTCAGC
>JBAQDW010000244.1:0-1510 GCA_049286445.1 Rhodoferax sp.
GCCTTGGCCACCGCGCGGCGGATCAAAGCCGAAGTCTCAACAGAAGGTGGTTTTGCCTCGGCGGTGGCGCGCTATTCCGGGGCGGCGTCAAAGGCGCGCGGCGGGCGGCTCGATTGGATGGAGCTGGCCAATCTGCCCGGCGCGATTGCGCCCTATGTTTTGGGACTGAACCCCGGTGAGGTGTCGGACGCGCTGTCCATTCCGGGCGGCGTCGCGGTGTTTCAGCTGCGCGCGATTGAGGAGTTGAAAAACCCGGATCCGACGCCAATTGCGGTGGAATATGCGACTTATCTGGTGCCGAATGATGGGAACGCCGATGCGGAACTTGCGCGGGTGCGCGGCGCGGTGGATGCCTGCCCTGCCCTGTTTGCCGAGGCGATGGGCCTGCCGGAAAGCCAATTGACCCGCGTCATGCAAAAGATGGCAGAGGTGCCAACCGATATCGCACTGGAACTGGCGCAGATGGATCCTGGCGAAAGCACCACGGATCTGATGCGCGGGGGCAACCGTGTGTTGTTGATGCTGTGTTCGCGCCAACCGGGCGTCGAGCCGCCGCTGGACCGCGACGGGGTGCGCAAAGAACTCTTGAACCGCCGACTTGGCGCGCAGGCCGATCTTTATCTGGCCGAATTGCAGGCCAATGCGATCATTCGCCAACCATGAACCGTGATTTGCCAGTCGTGCTAACCTGCGGCGACCCCTCGGGGATCGGACCGGAACTGGCCCCGCTTTCAAGGGCGACGCTGCGCGGTGAGGTGCCATTTTTTTGGCTGGGCGATCCGCGTCATTTGCCATTGGGAACGCGGTTTGTTGAAATTGCTGATCCTGTTGAGGCGATGGGAGTTGCGCCAGACCTGCTGCCAGTGTTGCGCCATGACTTTGCAGCGCTTGCGACGGCAGGGGTGTCGGTGCCGCAAAATGCGCAAGGGGTGATCGACGTGATTGCCCGCGCGGTGGAACTGGTGCAGCGCGGGGTGGCCTCGGCGGTTTGCACGGCACCGATCCATAAAAAGGCGCTGAAAGACGGCGCTGGTTTTGCTTATCCCGGCCATACTGAATATCTGGCGGCGCTGGCGGGTGGCGCCGATGTGGTGATGATGCTGGCCGCGCCTGCCCTGCGGGTGGTGCCGGTGACGATCCATATCGCCCTTGCCGATGTGCCAAGGGCGCTGACGCCTGCGGTGTTGGAGCGCGCGATTCGCATCACCCATGCCGGATTGCAGCGTGATTTCGGCATTGCAGAGCCACGGATGGCCGTTGCGGGGCTGAACCCCCATGCGGGAGAAGGCGGCGCGATGGGGCATGAAGATATGACCGTGATTGCGCCGGTTTTGGCGCGCTTGCGCGCAGAGGGGATGGATCTGCGCGGACCGCTGCCCGCCGATACGATGTTCCACGCGCGGGCGCGGGCGGGCTATGATGTGGCGATCTGCATGTATCACGATCAGGCCTTGATCCCGATCAAGACGGTGGATTTTGATGGCGGGGTCAATGTGACGCTGGGTCTGCC
>JBAQDW010000245.1:0-4640 GCA_049286445.1 Rhodoferax sp.
ACCATCGCCGACAAGCCCGTCGCCGTTGCAGCACCAAAAGTGCTCAACAAATAGTCTGTGTACAAATCAAGGTCAGCTTTTTTCATCCGGGGAGCCTATCATGGGTGGGCTGCGTAACATCAGTTAATGACCGACCACAACCAAAAACAACTGGGCAAGACCCTTTGGGCCATTGCCGACCAACTGCGCGGGGCCATGGACGCGGACGATTTCCGCGACTACATGCTGTCGTTCCTGTTCCTGCGCTACCTGTCTGACAACTACGAGGCGGCGGCTAAAAAGGAACTGGGCAGCGATTACCCCCCCGTGCCAGCCGACGAGCAAGACCCCGAGCGCAGTGTGCCGCTGGCGGTTTGGTATGCCGACAACGCGGCAGATGTGACCGAGTTTGAAAAACAGATGCGCCGCAAGGTGCATTACGTGATTGAGCCCCGGCACCTGTGGAGCAGCATTGCCCACATGGCGCGCACGCAGCATGCGGATTTGCTGAACACGTTGCAGGAAGGGTTCAAGTACATCGAAACCGAGTCGTTCCAAAGCACATTTGCGGGCCTGTTCTCTGAAATTGATCTGGGCTCGCCCAAGCTGGGCAGAAGCTACACCGAACGCAACGCGAAGCTGTGTGTGGTGATTCAGAAGCTTGCCGAAGGGCTGGCCGATTTTTCGAGCGACATCGACGCGCTGGGTGATGCGTATGAGTACCTGATTGGCCAGTTTGCGGCGGGCTCAGGCAAGAAGGCGGGCGAGTTTTATACGCCGCAGCAAATCTCGGACATCCTCTCAACCATCGTGACGCTGGACAGCCAGGAGCCCAAGACGGGTGCGCGCCAGCGGCTGGACAGCGTGATGGATTTTGCGTGTGGCTCGGGCTCGTTGCTGCTGAACGTGCGCAAGCGCATGGGGCCGCATGGCATTGGCAAGATTTACGGCCAAGAGAAAAACATCACCACCTACAACCTGGCGCGCATGAACATGCTGCTGCACGGGGTGAAGGACACCGAGTTTGAGATCTACCACGGCGACACGCTGACCAACGAGTGGGAAAGCTTGCGTGAGCTGAACCCGGCCAAGAAGCCGTCGTTTGACGCCATCGTGGCGAACCCGCCGTTCAGCTACCGGTGGGACGTGACGGACGCGCTGGCAGATGATGTGCGCTTCAAAAACCACGGGCTGGCGCCCAAGTCGGCGGCGGACTTTGCCTTTTTGCTGCATGGCTTTCACTTCTTGAAAGAAGAAGGCGTGATGGCCATCATCCTGCCGCACGGGGTGCTGTTCCGAGGCGGGGCGGAGGAGCGCATTCGCACCAAGCTGCTCAAAGACGGGCATATCGACACGGTGATTGGCCTGCCATCGAACCTGTTCTATTCCACGGGCATTCCGGTGTGCATTTTGGTGCTCAAAAAATGCAAGAAGCCGGACGACGTGCTGTTCATCAACGCGGCTGAGCATTTTGTGAAGGGCAAGCGCCAGAACCAGCTAACAAAAGAGCATATCGACAAGATCATCCAGACCTACCAGTTTCGTGAAGAAGAGACGCGCTATTCACGCCGGGTGGAGATGGCGGAGATTGAGAAAAACGATTTCAACCTGAACATCTCGCGCTACATCAGCACGGCGGTGGGCGAGGCGGAGATTGACCTGGCCAAGACGCATGGCGAGTTGGTCGAGATTGAGAAGACGCTTGCCCAGGCCAAGGCCAAACACAACGCCTTTCTGCAAGCGTTGGGCTTGAGCCCACTGCCCTAACAGCGTCAAGCTGACACGCGCCTTGGAGTTGCCACCCCAAAGCCACATACGGCTGTTGAAGGCCACGTAGAACGTTGACCGCCCACATTGAACTCACCACCTTCCACACGCGGCCTCATAGGGCTGTTGGGCCCCCTCTCTCGCACGGCGGGGCAGGAAAGGGGTTGGGGGTGAGAGTGGGAGCTGCAGCGCAAGAATTGCTACATTTTCGGTAGCTGCTTACGCAATTACAGCAAGGAATACGGGCCTAAAACATGTCACATCCTGAATGCATGCGGTGTCGCGTTGAAACCGCTCGCTTAATGCTTAGGTAAGTGCCATTCAGGGTCAGCGCGTCAAAAAAGCGAGGTATTTGCTGGCGAATTTGCCGTACGGCGGGTACATGAATTTCAGGGCACTCCAGCGCGCTTGGTAGAACACCGGGCGTAATTTGCTGAAGGTGATGAACCCTTCGTACCCGTGGTAGTGGCCCATGCCGCTGTCGCCCACCCCACCAAACGGCAGGTCGTGCTGCGCCAGGTGAAACAAGGCGTCGTTCACGCTCACGCCGCCCGACATCACGCGGGCGAGCAGCATATCCACCGTGTCGGCGTTGTTGCTAAAGGGGTAGAAAGCCAGAGGCCTTGGGCCTTGGTTGATGGCCGCTACCGCGTCTTCCAGCCGGGTGTACTCCTTGATGGGCAAGATGGGGCCAAAGATTTCGCGGTTCAGCAACACGCTGTCCGCCGGGGCGTTGAGAACGATGTGCGGCGCGATTTTGCGGCTGGCCTCGTCCCAGCGTTTGCCGGGCGTGAGCTGCACCAGGGTGGCACCACCGGTCTCGGCCTCTTCCAGTGCTTGGGTGAGGCGCTGGAAAGATTTGTCGTCAATGATGGCGGTGTAATCGGGCCCAGAAATGTCGGGGTAGCGCTGGGTGACGATGGTCTTGGCAGCCGCTACAAATTCAGCGGTTTTGCCTTGGGGCAGGTAGAGGTAATCCACCGTGGTGCAAATTTGCCCCGCGTTAAGCAGCTTCACAAACAGCAGCCGCTCAGCCGCCTTTTGCACAGGGAAATCGTCGCACACGATGGCGGGCGACTTGCCGCCCAGCTCCAGCGTGACCGGGCACAAGTTGAGGGCGGCTGCGGCCATGACCGCTTTGCCCGTTTGCCCCGAGCCGGTGAACAAGAGGTGGTCGAATTTGAGTTTGGAAAATTCGATGCCGACACCGCCGGTTTCATCAAAGAAGGCCAGCTTGGCACGGGGAAAGTAGGCGGGTGACTTGTCCATTAAAAGCCGGGCCAGGTGGCGAGAGTTTTCTGACATTTTCACCATGGCGCGGTTGCCTGCCGCAAAGATGTAGATCAGCGGCAAGATGCTCAGGTTGATGGGAAAGTTCCACGGCACGATGACCCCCACCACGCCCAGCGGTTGCGGAATCACGCGGTTTTTGGCGCCGAAGAAATTGAGCAGATCGACGTGGCGGCGCTGCGGTTTCATCCATTTTTTGAGGTGACCCAAGGTGTGCTGAATCGCATCCAAGGCCGGAAAAATTTCAGCAAACAGCGTCTCATGGGGTGAGCGGCTGCCGTAGTCGGCGTTGATGGCGGCCACCAATTCGTCTTTGTTTTCTCGCACCATTTTTTGCAGTTGAAGCAAGTCGGCACGGCGCTCGGCCAAGGTGGGCACCGGTTGCAAAAAGTAGGCCGTGCGTTGGGTCTCCAGCGTGGCGTGCAACTCGGCTTGAATCGGGGTGGGAGGCGTGGGGTGGAAGTCGGTGATCATGTGTTGTAACCCGGGTTGCTGCGGTCTAGTTTGCGTAAAAGGGCAGGCCACGCCAGTGCGGCGCCCATGCCTGCGGTGGCGGCTTTCATCACGCTGGCGATGCCTGCGACGATTGGTGGGTTCACCAAGGTCAATTCCCCGCCGGCTTGGGCGTCAATTTGGATGCGGCAAGTGGCCTCAAAGGTGTACATGGCGAGAAAAGCGGTGGGAATGTCTTTGCCCACGGTCAGCAAGCCATGGTTGCGCAGCATCAAGTAGTGCGAGTCACCGAGGTCAGCTTGCAGCCGAGGTTTTTCGTCATCGCGCAGGGCCACACCTTCGTAGTCATGGTAGGCCAGCGAGCCCAGCACAAAGGTGGATTGTTGGCTGATGGGCAGCACGCCGCATTTTTGGGCACTGACGGCAATGCCCGCGCGCGTGTGGGTGTGCAGCACACAACCCGCGTCTTCGCGCGCCTGGTGGATACAACTGTGAATCGTGAACCCCGCCGGGTTCACCGGAAAAGGCGAGTCGCTGAGTTTGTTGCAGTCTTGGTCCACCTTGACCAAGCTAGAGGCGGTGATCTCGTCAAACATCAGCCCGTAGGGGTTGATCAAAAAATGGTGCTCAGGGCCGGGGAGGCGGGCTGACACATGGGTGAAAACCAGGTCACTCCAGCCGTAGGCGGCCACCAGTCGGTAACAAGCCGCCAAATCGCAACGCAGTTGCCATTCTTCAGGACTGACGCTGTCTTTGAGCGAGGGGATGTGCAAGGCAGGTGCCATTTCTTTTTGCCTCAGGCAGGGTGAAGATGAACCAGTGAGGTTAAACCGATGTGGAGCGACTTGCTGTCCAAGGGACGACAAGTAGGGGTATTCACTGAGTGGAATAGGGCGCGCTGGTCAATTGACGACCGAAAATGCAGCATTTCTTGCGCTGCACCCCCCTCTCACCCCGCAAGGCCTTTGAATGACTTTTATACCGCTAGCCCTTGCCGGACCTGCGTTGGTAGCTATCGACGGTGTAGCAATTCTTGCGCTGAAACCCCCACGCTCACCCCCAACCCCTCTCCCGCCCCGCCGGGCGGGAAAGGGGGGCTCAACAGCCCTATGTGGCCGCGTGTTGGAAGTGGATGAGTTCACCGTGAGCCG
>JBAQDW010000246.1:0-1953 GCA_049286445.1 Rhodoferax sp.
GTCCCAGTAACTGGCTGAATTTCTTCATGCAGGATGACGAAAAAACGATCCTTTTCAACAAAGGTTTTAGGGCTGGATTAGACTTCCTGGAGAAATTTGATTGGGAAGACTACAAATATGAACGAATGTTGGTAGCGTTGAAAGAAAAAGGAATTTTAAAACAAGAAGCGAAACCTAATGTTGGATAATTCTTTGCCATAAAATCGTTCCAACTTCACATTAAATAGTCATTCCTTAAAAAGCCAGTTTCTCATTTTGAAAATTATATTTGCCTAAAAATATTCGAAGAACGATTTCAAGCCAAAGAATAATTTGTTGTTTAATTTGGTTAAATCTCATTTTTAAATTGTATCCAATCCCGGCTAATAAGGCATTATTAATATCTCCAGCCACTCCTTTAAGGAAGTTTAATCCTAAGGAGTGGTTTCTTTTTAAATGTGAGATACAAGGCTCTATCGCTGCTCTTGCTCGGAATCTCAATCTTGCAACTTGTTGCCCATATTTTGTTTTTTCTTTTTTTGTGGGAAGCAAAATTACTGTTCCTTCTACTACTTTTATTCCTCTAAAGCCTCGGTCTGCACTCACTTTTTTCGGTCTTGTTCCGCCTACTAATTTTCTTACCCGCTCACTTTGTGCTAATGATTCTTCCAATGTTTTGCTATCATGAGGATTGCCTGAAAATCTTTTTATAGAACTGATGATGCCTGTTTTCCTACCTCGCACTACCGCAACCTTTGTCCCAAACTCGTAGTTCTTTCCCGATTTCCCTTTCGCAATACAAGCGACTTGAGGTTCGTGAAGACTGTAAATTTTATCTTTTGTGTTACGTTCTTGAGTGAGTGCTTTGAGGTAAATTCTAAAAACTTCTTCATAGTCTTTCAAAATAGTTGAAGGAAGTTTTCTTTCCAATTCACGAAGTACTCTTTTGCCAATGGTTCTAAGCTTCTTCCTAGCCATTTTTGCCTTCTTCTGTCTTCTCGGATGATGCCCAAAATAAGCATCTCGCAATAATTGTTTGCTTACTCTTCTGTAACTTTGCCTTTGAGTCACCCCTTCTTTTTCAGCTATTTTTACGCAATTGTCGATTACTTTTTTTGCCAGTTTTGAATCCGTAGGAAACGTGATATTCTTTTCCTGAACGGTGGTATCGATCTGAACTTCATCTTCTGTTTTGGCTTTGGGATGAAGGCATACGCTTTGTCCCAAAAGGAATTCTAAGCCGTTCTCGCCAATTCTTTTTCTAAAATGTACAAAATTACTCGGATCGAATGGTTGATCGGTTTGAAAAAAATCTTCTCCCGTAAAATATTGCCAATACGCATTCTCAATCCATCGCTCTACAACGCTCTCATCGCTTTCTTTAAACATTTCTTTCAGCAAAAGCATTCCTGCTATTTTACGAATTGCAACCGAGGGTCTTCCTTGCTCTGAAAACAGTTTTGCAAACTCTTGCTCCATTTTCTCCCAAGAGATTTCGTGAGCCAATTTTACCAACGGATGCTCCATATTAATAAGCTCGGTAAGTCTGGTCTTGAATAAATTTTGCTGTAAATCTGGTTTTATTTTACCTAACATTTTGCCACTTTTTATACCCTAAAAATACAATTTTCTGCAATTTTACACAACAATTTTAACCATATTTTTAATGCATTATATTGAAAATCAAAACATTATCGCAATTTTAAGGAATGACTAAATAGTTCTGTTCTTAATTCTTCACGAGCAAACGGAAACCTTCCCCGTGAACATTGATGATTTCTAAACCATCATCTTCTCTCAGTAATTTACGCAATTTCGCGATATACACATCCATACTTCTTGCGGTAAAATAATTTTCCTTCTTCCAGATTTTTCTTAATGCTAAATCTCTTGGCATAAAGTCGTTTCGGTGCATACAAAGCAATTTCAACAATTCATTCTCTTTTGGAGAAAGCTTGTATTCATTATCATTGA
>JBAQDW010000247.1:0-4688 GCA_049286445.1 Rhodoferax sp.
GCCATTACCCAACCCACGTTCAGTGATCTGCTCACCCAACCACATTAAAAACATCGTTCCCGATGTCAAAGTGACAATCGCAGTTACGCGGAACCCGAAACCTGGAGAAACAACCAGACCCGCAGAACTTTCTAAAGCCAAGGCAATACCCATTGACTGGAATAAAGCCAAGCCCAAGGTCCCATAACGGGTGTATTGGGTAATCTTGCGGCGACCAGCCTCACCTTCTTTTTTCAGTTGCTCAAATGCCGGTAAAACATACGTCAACAATTGCATAACGATTGATGCCGAAATATAAGGCATGATTCCGAGCGCAAAAATCGTAAAGCGAGAAAGGGCACCGCCAGAGAACATGTTGAACATTCCCAAGATGCCGCCTTGTTGACCCTTGAAAAACTGCTGTAGCTGCTCCGGATCAATTCCAGGTACTGGAATGTGCGCGCCAATACGGTACACAACCAATGCCAATAACAGAAAAATCAGGCGACGACGAAGGTCGCCAAACTTGTCTGTTTTTGCAATTTTTGTCGCGTTTGTAGCCACGTTGAGTACTTTCGATTAGTCAGCAGTTAAGCGAAACTGCCGCCAGCTGCCTCGACTGCCAATTTAGCAGCTGCTGTAGCTCCAATGCCCGTCAACTTTACAGCCAAGGACAATTCACCTGTTTTGATAACTTTAACGACTTTGGCCAACTCACCAATCAGGCGAGCTTGCTTCAGAACGAGCAGGTCAACTTCGCTAGCACCAAGCTGCTGGAGAGCAGTCAAAGTGACTTCAGCGTTGTATTTCAGCGAGTGAGATTTGAATCCGCGCTTGGGCAAGCGACGATGCATGGGCATCTGACCGCCTTCAAATCCCACGGCAGGACCACCACCAGAGCGCGACTTTTGACCTTTGTGACCGCGACCGGCCGTCTTGCCTAAGCCTGAGCCGATACCACGGCCGACACGGCGCTTGTAGTGCTTCGCACCGTCAGCGGGTTTAATGCTATTGAGTTCCATCTTCAACCTCTTAAAGCACTTTGACCAGATAACTGATCTTGTTAATCATTCCGCGAACCTCGGGCGTATCGACCAATTCGCTAACACTGCGAATTTTGCGAAGACCCAAGCCACGAACTGTGGCTCGGTGCGACTCTTGACAACCGATAGGGCTGCGAACGAGTTGCACTTTGATTGTTTGTTGTGTTGTCATATTCAGAGCTCCACTTAAACGAAGAGTTCTTCGATGGTTTTGCCTCGCTTGGCAGCTACCTGCGACGGCGTAGTCGCATGTGATAACGCATCCAAAGTGGCACGAACCATGTTGTAGGGATTGGATGAACCATGGCTCTTGGCCACAATGTCAGTGATTCCAACGACTTCGAAAACGGCACGCATGGGTCCGCCTGCAATGATGCCCGTTCCCTTTGGGGCAGGAGCCATCATCACAGAGGCTGCGCCATGCTGACCCATCACCTTGTGGTGAATAGAACCGTTTTTCAAAGAAACTTTGGTCATGTTGCGGCGGGCTTCTTCCATCGCCTTCTGCACAGCAGCAGGCACCTCTTTGGATTTCCCCTTACCCATGCCAACGCTTCCGTCGCCATCACCGACCACCGTCAATGCAGCGAATCCAAGAATACGACCGCCCTTGACCACCTTGGTGACACGGTTGATCGCGATCATTTTTTCGCGCAGACCGTCCTCAGGCCCTTCAGCCTTACCCTGCATTTTCGCTTGAACTTTAGCCATCTTTATTTCCGATCTGCTTAGAACTGCAAGCCAGCTTCACGCGCTGCGTCTGCCAACGCCTTGACGCGACCGTGGTAGGCAAAACCTGCACGATCAAAGGCTACTTTTTCAACACCAACCGCTTTGGCTTTTTCTGCCAAGCGTTTGCCGATAATTTGGGCTGCAGCGACATTGCCGCCTTTACCCGAACCGCCCAACTCAGTGCGCACTTCTGCTTCTGCTGTAGAAGCAGTTGCAAGAACTTTGCCGCCATCGCCAGAAATAACACTGGCGTAAATATGCAGATTGGTGCGATTCACCGTGAGACGCGCCACGCCTTGTCCAGCGATTCTGATGCGTGTCTGACGGGCTCTGCGAAGACGCTGCTCTTTTTTGGTCAACATGGTGCAGCTCCTTATTTCTTCTTAGTTTCTTTGATCGTGATCTTTTCGTCCGCATAGCGAATGCCTTTGCCTTTGTAGGGCTCTGGCGGACGAATAGCGCGGATTTCAGCAGCCACTTGTCCTACGCGCTGACGATCTGCACCTTTGATCAAGATTTCAGTGGGTGTTGGCGTTGCAACAGTCACGCCTTCAGGCATCTCTTTGTTGACAGGGTGTGAGTACCCTACCGTCAAATTTAGCTTGGATCCTTGCGCAGCAGCTTTGTAGCCCACACCAATCAAGCTGAGCTTTTTCTCAAAGCCTTTGGTGACACCAACGACCATGTTGTTAACCAACTGGCGCATGGTGCCGCTCATTGCGTTGGCTTCACGGGATTCGTTTGCAGGTTTGAAGCTCAAAACACCAGCTTCATTGGTCACTTTGACCAATGAATTAAGAGCGAGAGACAGACTTCCGCCCGTTCCCTTAATACTAATTTCATTCGCCGCAACCGACACGTCCACGCCAGCGGGAACCGCGACGGGCATTTTTCCTATACGAGACATTTTCTATTTCTCCTCAGTGTCACGCTTTAGGCGACGTAGCAAAGTACTTCGCCACCGATACCAGAGGCACGTGCTTTACGGTCAGTCATCACACCCTGAGGGGTCGTGACAATTGCCACACCCAGGCCGTTTTGGACTTGCGGGATCGCATCGCTGCCACGATAAACACGCAAGCCAGGACGGCTAACACGCTCAATACGCTCAATCACGGGACGACCGGCGTAGTACTTCAGGGAAATGACCAACTCAGGCTTGCCATCGTTAGCATTCACTTTGAAGCCGTCGATGTAACCTTCGTCTTGCAACACTTGTGCAATAGCGGCCTTCACTTTAGATGAAGGAACACTTACGGTAGTTTTTGCGACCATCTGCGCGTTACGAATACGCGTCAACAGGTCAGCGATGGGATCACTCATGCTCATATCTATGTCTCCTACCGCTTACCAGCTAGCCTTGACAATGCCGGGGATTTCACCAGCAAATGCCATTTCACGAATTTTTGCGCGCGCCAAACCAAAATGCTGGAACGTTCCACGTGCACGACCGGTGATTGCACACCGGTTGCGCTGACGCGTTGGATTCGCATTGCGGGGCAGCTTTTGCAGAGCCAGGCGAGCGACTGCGCGCTCATCATCACTGCGTTTTGCGTCAGTCGAAATTGCTTTCAATTCTGCGTGCTTGGCAGCGTACTTCGCAACCAGTTTGTCGCGCTTGAGTTCGCGCTGAATTAATGCCATCTTAGCCACAGGTCACCTCAGTTCTTGAACGGGAAACGGAAGCCTGTGAGAAGTGCTTTGCACTCTTCATCGGTCTTGGCCGTCGTGGTGATGCTGATATTGAGACCACGCAAAGCATCAACTTTGTCGTACTCAATCTCAGGGAAAATAATTTGCTCTTTGACACCGATGTTGTAGTTTCCCCGGCCATCAAAAGCGCGGCCAGAGATACCACGGAAGTCACGAACACGGGGGAGCGCGACAGTCACAAAACGATCAAGGAATTCATACATCTGAACACCACGCAATGTGACCATGCAACCAATCGCTTGATCTTCGCGAATCTTAAAACCAGCAATGGCTTTTTTCGACTTGGTTACAACAGGACGTTGGCCTGCAATTTTTGTCAGATCAGACACCGCATGGTCCATGACTTTCTTATCAGCCACCGCTTCGCTGACACCCATATTGAGGGTGATTTTGGTCAAGCGAGGAACTTGCATGATTGACTTGTAACCAAATTTGGTCATCAACTCTGCAGACAGTTTTTCGCGAAATTGTTGTTGCAAACGAGCCATGCTTATGCCACCTTGATTTCTTCGCCGCTAGACTTGTAAACGCGAACACGTTTACCATCAGCAGTCGTCTTGATACCCACACGATCAGCCTTCCCAGTTGCTGCATTGAAAATGGCAACATTAGACTGGTGAATAGGCATAGATTTTTCAACAATGCCACCTGCCGCACCCTTGAGAGGATTGGGCTTCGTGTGCTTTTTCACGACATTAATGCCGTCAATAATGACGTAAGAGTCATCTTTGCGCAGCGTGATCGTGCCGCGCTTGCCTTTATCGCGCCCTGTCAGCACGATGATTTGGTCGCCTTTGCGAATCTTATTCATGGCGTGTCCTTACAAAACTTCTGGGGCCAGTGACACGATCTTCATGAACTTTTCAGTGCGCAATTCGCGCGTCACTGGTCCAAAGATGCGGGTGCCGATAGGCTCCAATTTGGCATTAAGCAACACTGCCGCATTGCCATCGAATTTAACCAAAGAACCATCACTACGACGGATTCCTTTGGCAGTACGAACCACAACCGCGCTGTAAACCTCGCCTTTTTTGACGCGACCACGCGGTGCAGCCTCCTTGATGCTAACTTTAATAACATCGCCAACGCTCGCATAGCGACGCTTGGAACCACCCAGCACCTTGATGCACAGGACGGACTTTGCGCCAGTATTGTCGGCAACTTCTAATCTTGATTCTGCTTGGATCATTTCATTTGTTCCCAACTTGCACCAGAAGCATC
>JBAQDW010000248.1:0-5866 GCA_049286445.1 Rhodoferax sp.
GCAGAGGCAAAAAACACCTGTCCGACCACACTGTAAGTGCGAAGGTGCCCCTCAGCGTCACCCGTGCGATCAATACGAAGCACGCGCCCCACCTTGTTGGCAAAGAAGAGGCCTGACAGCAGCACCCCCACAAACACACCCTGCCCCAAGTTGTGGGTGAACACCGTCACCACCACGGTGGCCAGCATCACCAAACTGGAGCTTGGCGGATGCTCGCGCAGCTTGAGGACCGAATCCCAGCTGAAGGTGCCAATGCTGACCATGATCATCACCGACACCAGCGCCGCCATGGGAATCTGCTTGACCCACGGACCCAGAAACACAATCAAAATCAACAAAAACAAACCCGCCACCAAGGTGGACAACCTGCCCCGCCCGCCCGACTTCACGTTGATCACTGACTGCCCAATCATGGCGCAACCCGCCATGCCGCCAATAAAGCCGGTGGCCACATTGGCCACGCCTTGACCGACACATTCGCGGTTTTTGTTGCTGGTGGTGTCGGTCAGGTCATCCACGATGGACGCCGTCATCATGGACTCCAGCAGGCCCACCACGGCCAGCGTGACCGCGTAGGGGAAGATGATTTTGAGGGTTTCAAAATTGAGTGGCACGTCGGGCAACAGAAAAACGGGCAGGCTGTCGGGCAGCTGGCCCATGTCGCCGACGGTGCGAATATCGAGTTGCATCACCATGGCCACACCGGTGAGCACCACAATCGTCACCAGTGGTGAGGGAACGGCCTTGGTGAGGTAGGGCAGGCCATAAATAATGGCCAAGCCCGCCGCCGTCATCGCGTACACCACCCAACTCACGTTGGTGAGTTCGGGCAACTGCGCCATAAAGATCAAAATAGCCAGCGCGTTCACAAAGCCGGTAATCACTGAGCGCGAGACAAAGCGCATCAGCGCCCCCAAACGAAACGCGCCGGCCCCCATTTGCAGCACGCCGGTCAGCACCGTGGCCGCCAGCAGGTACTGCAGGCCGTGGTCTTTCACCAGCGTGACCATCACCAGCGCCATCGCTCCAGTCGCGGCTGAAATCATGCCGGGCCGACCGCCCGTGAAAGCGATCACCACCGCCATACTGAAAGACGCATACAAGCCGATCTTGGGGTCCACCCCCGCAATGATGGAAAACGCAATGGCCTCAGGGATCAAAGCCAGTGCCACCACCAGCCCGGCGAGCACATCACCGCGAAGATTTGACAGCCAGTCTTGGCGAAAAGAAGAAGTATTCATAAGCAAAAAGAGAGACGCGTGCCCAGCCGGATCGTCGAGGGCAGCCCAATAGAGGATGGACAAGTGAAAGAGTGGGAATAGCCTGTGACCTTAACAGGTCAAGGTCATCCAAAGCGGGGGTTCTACAATTTGCCAATGAACTCCCCTACTTTGACCATTGATGTCGTGTCCGATGTGGTTTGCCCGTGGTGTTACATCGGAAAGCGCAAGCTCGAAGCCGCCTTGGCGTTGCCAGAGGCGGCCGATTTGCCCAATATCGTCATTCGCTGGCACGCCTTTCAACTCAACCCCGACCTGCCCAGCGAGGGAATCTCTCGGCAAGCGTACTTGGAGCACAAATTTGGCGGCGCATCACAGGCGGGCGAGGTGTACGACCGGGTTCGCGCTGCTGGCCTTGCCGTGGGCTTGCCGCTCAACATAGACGGTATTGAATTGCAACCCAACACGCTGGCGGCGCATGCCTTGGTGGCCTTCGCGCAAGCCGGTGATGCCGATGGCGGGGACATTGCAGAACGCTTGTTCAAAGCCTACTTTGTTGAAAATCGTTTTATTGGCGATGCCGATGTGCTGGCCGAAATTGCCGAGGAAGCCGGTCTCAATGGTGACGACGCCCGCGCTTTCGTGACCGACCCCGACCAACTCGCCGCCGTGGCGCAGTCAGAAGAGGAAGCCCGGCAACTGGGCATCAGCGGCGTCCCCTTCTTCATTTTCAACCGCAGCATCGGGGTGTCAGGGGCGCAAGACCCGGCCACGCTGTTGGCCGCCATGCAGCAGGCGGTCTCCGGCCAGGAATAAGGCCCACGCCCCGAGCCCCAAGTCAACGATGCGGCGCAGCGCAGGCTGCGCTGCTGCTTAACGAACCATCGGGGCGGGCGCGCGCGCTGTGACGGTGGGCGTGATGGTTTTTTCCATCCATCCTTGCAAGTCACTCCACATGCGTTTTATCTCTGCATCGGTAGGCGTTTTCAAGGCATGCGGCAACTCGACCGTCACCACCGGCATGCCGTTTTGCACCCCGCCAAAGTTGCCCAGCGAGCCTGGAAAGATACCCACCTGATTCAGGCGCAAATGGCCCAAGCGAATGGGCGCGCGCACGGGTCCATCAAAGTCCAGCACGCCATAAGGGGCGTGAATGCTGACGATCAAGTGCGGCTGAAAGCGCTTGATCTCGTCATACAAATACTGCGACTCGGGCTCGCTCAGAGACGATTTTCCGGGCCATCGCCGAGGGTCTTTTCGCACGCGTTGGTCCCAGTACACCGCGGTCTCCTTCTCCCAGTTCGGCGTGGGGAAGTTGCGGTTCAAATCCACCCCATTCGCATTGACACGGCGCGAGGGGCGGCTCAGCAACCCGTCCGGGTTCAAGGCCGGGATGAACAGCCAGTGGGTCTGACTGTTTTTTTGTGCCGCTTGGGCAAATTTAATCCAGTGCAGCGCCAGCGACGCCGAGGACAGCTCGTCGCCGTGCATGGCGCCCACCACCAGCACGCGACGCCGGGGGTTGTCCGCCGGCACATCGCGCGTGTACAAAATGCGTCCCTTGACGCTGCGGCCTTGGCTGGGTTGGAGCAAAGCCTCGTCACACAAGGCGCGCGACACATTGGGCAGTCGCGCATAAAAATCAGCACAGGGACCCGCCGCGCTGGCCAAGTTTGAAAAAAGATGACTGGCAATCAGCGCAAGCAAGAAGTGAAAAAAACGCATCCAACCATTTTATTCCCCCGCTCAGAATGACAGTACAGGGGCCAAAGTGCGTTGATATCGGTTAAATTGCCGCCATGCCATTGCCTGAAACCCGCCTGTGCGCGAACCCTCCCACTTTCTCCAGCGCTCAATTTCGCACGGCCCTGGGCATGTTTGCCACCGGGGTCACCATCGTCACGGCCCGCACGCAAGAGGGCCAATTGGTGGGCCTCACCGCCAACTCCTTCAACTCGGTGTCGCTCGACCCCCCTCTGGTGCTGTGGAGCTTGTCTCGTGCGGCAGCGTCCCTGCCCGCTTTTCGGGCGGGGTCTCACTACGCCATCAATGTGCTGGGCGCGGACCAACAGGCGCTCGCCTTGCGCTTTGCCAGCAAAGGGGTGGATCGCTTTGCGGACGTGGACTTTGTCGATGGCGCCGGGGGGGCCCCGATTTTGGCCGGTTCGGCCGCTTCGTTCGAATGCTTTAACCGCAGCCGCTACGAAGAGGGCGACCATGTCATCTTTGTGGGCGAAGTCGAACGCTGCACACGCCGCGAAGGGGCCTCCCCTTTGCTTTACCATGGTGGCAAGTTCTACGCCGAACACCCGCTCTAAGGCGCGGTGATGATTACGCGCTGACGCAGCCACGCCAAAAGAAGGGACCCATGCAAGCCTTGAAGCTATCGGAACTCATTGGTGCCTTAAGCCACGCGCTGGACATCACCGAGGGGCAGCCTGAGGGGCACTGCGTGCGCTGTTGCTGGATTGGCATGCACATCGGCCAGCGCCTTCAGCTGCGTGAAACCGAGTTGCGAGAGCTTTACTACACCCTGCTTCTCAAAGACCTGGGTTGCAGCAGCAACGCCTCGCGCATTTGCGAGCTCTACCAAACCGATGACCTGAGCTTCAAGCGTGATTTCAAGTGGGTCGATGGGACGCTGCCGCAAGTGCTGCGTTTTGTGCTGCGTCACACAGGCCCTGCCTCCGGCCTGATTGACCGACTCAAAGCGTTGGGGGGCATTTTGACGAATGGCGACGAAATTGCCCAAGAATTGATTCAAACTCGCTGCACCCGAGACGCAGAGATTTCCCGCCAGTTGCGATTCTCTGAAGGCGTGGCGCAAGGCATCCACTCTCTGGACGAGCACTGGAACGGCCAAGGCCGCCCCATGGCCTTGCAAGGCGACGCGATTCCGCTCTATGCCCGCATCGCACTGATGGCGCAGGTCATCGACCTCATCAACGCCTCCAATGGCCGAGAAGCAGCGTTGAACGAAATTCGCCAGCGCAGCGGCAAGTGGTTTGACCCCCATTTGGTGGACACCTTTGCGGCGGTGGCTGAAGACGACATCTTCTGGACCACGCTGAACTCGCTGGAGGTCGAGTCGCGGGTGTTTGCCATGGAGCCAGGCGATCAGGAAGCCGCACTCGACGAAGATTACCTGGACGAAATCGCCGAAGCCTTTGGCAAAGTGGTGGACGCCAAAAGCCCGTACACGGCCGGTCACAGCGCCCGCGTTGGCCTCTACACCGCGCTGCTCGCCGAGTCGCTTGACCTGCCTGAGCCGCGCCGGCGTTGGCTCAAACGGGGTGCGCTCTTGCACGATGTGGGCAAGCTGGGCGTGAGCAACACCATTCTGGACAAACCCGGCAAGTTGGACGACGCCGAGTGGGCAGCAGTGAGGCGCCATGCGTCGTACACGCAAACCATTTTGGGGCGCATCCATATCTTTGAGGAACTGGCCTGCGTGTCGTCGGCCCACCACGAGCGGCTGGATGGCAAGGGCTACCCGCTCGGCTTGAAAGCCGCAGACATTGCGCTGGAAACCCGCATCATCACCACCGCCGACATTTTTGACGCCATCACCGCCGTGCGGCCTTACCGAGGCGCCATTCCTGTGGACAAGACGCTCGCCATCATGGCTGAGACGGTGGGCACCGCCATTGATGCGCGGTGTTTTGAGCACCTGAAGAGGATCGTCAAGGCGAACCCAGAACTCTTTCCCGGGTAGGCCGCTGCCTTGCGCACGCCAAGGCAAGAGATAATGCGCGCCACATGGCACTCATCACATTACTTGACGCCCAGCTGGCTTTTGGGCACGTCGCCCTGCTCGACCACGCTGGATTTTCCCTTGAAACCCAGGAGCGCGTGGGGCTGATTGGCCGCAACGGCGCGGGCAAGTCCTCTATGCTCAAAATACTGGGCGGACTTGAAAAGCCCGACGACGGCACCGTGCAGGTGCAAGGTGGCATTCGCATTGCCTACGTCGCCCAAGAACCCCAACTTGATGCAGATGCTACTGTTTTTATAGCTGTTCGCTCAGGGCTGTCAAGGGTTATCGACCTGATTGAAGAATACTGCTTGGGCCATGGCGACCTTGACGCCATGCAAAGCGAAATCGAAGCGCTGGACGGCTGGAACTGGGAGCAGCGCGTCAACGAAACTCTGCAGCGCCTGCACCTGGACCCTGAGGCCATTGTCAGCACCTTGTCGGGCGGTACCAAAAAGCGCGTTGCCTTGGCGCAAGCGCTGGTCACGCAACCCGAAGTGCTGTTGCTGGACGAGCCGACCAACCACTTGGACTTGGATTCCATTGAGTGGCTGGAAGGCCTGCTGGTTGACTTCAAAGGCTCCATCATCACCATCACCCACGACCGCTCCTTTTTGGACAACGTGGCGACCCGCATCGTGGAATTGGATCGGGGCAAGCTGCTGTCCTATCCGGGTAACTTTGCCGCTTACTTGGTGCAAAAAGAAGAGCAAACTGCACAAGAGGCTGTCATTAACGCCCGCGCTGACAAGCTGTTGGCACAGGAAGAAATTTGGATTCGCAAGGGGGTGGAGGCCCGTCGCACCAAAGCGCAAGGCCGCATCAACCAGCTTGACGTACTTCGCGCCACGCGGGAAGCCCGCCGTGAAGCCGTGGGCAGCGTCAAGCTGGA
>JBAQDW010000249.1:0-17426 GCA_049286445.1 Rhodoferax sp.
GCCATGATGCAATCCCTCGTCCAGACCTTGCAGCCGACGACCCGATTGGCTGTGTGCAGCGGCTTAACGCTGACGAGAGGCGTGTGCCGCAGTGAAACTATCCAAAAGTGGCGACATCAACCTGCCATCGCAGACAACTCAACGCCTGCGGTTTTTGCGCTGGGACGCTGACGACGCTGTCAACCTCAACTCATGACAGTCGATTCAGCGAAGCGCTGGTTTAAATGGTAGGGCGTGGGCGGCCCCCTCGCCCACTGCCACCCCAAAACGCTTGAACAGACGTTCTGCAACGTTGTCTCGCCGGGTGTAATCAATGATGTCCTCTGACTTGACCACTTCGCGTGCCACGTAATCCAAACTCCCCAAGTGATCGGCCAAGCCCAATTCAATGGCTTGCTGGCCACTCCAAAACAATCCACTGAAAGTCTCAGGCGTTTCTTTCAACCGATCCCCCCGGCCTTCCTTGACAACGTCAATGAATTGCTGGTGGATTTGATTCAGCATGGCTTGGGCAAAAACGCGTTGCTTGTCAGTTTGAGGACTAAAAGGGTCCAAAAACCCTTTGTTTTCGCCCGCTGTCATCAGTCGGCGCTCAATGCCGAGCTTGTCCATCAACCCGGTAAAACCGAATCCATCCATGAGCACGCCGATGCTGCCCACAATACTGGCTTTGTCAACATAGATTTGATCGGCCGCAACGGCAATGTAGTAAGCAGCAGACGCGCAAGATTCTTCGACCACGGCATAAACAGGCTTGTTGTGAATCAGCTTTAACCGCCGAATCTCGTCGTTAATGATGCCAGCTTGAACAGGACTTCCTCCAGGGGAGTTGATCAACAGAACCACCGCTTGCGCGCCGCTGTCTTCAAATGCGCTTCGCATCGCGGCAATGATCAAATCGGCACTCGCTTCGGCACCCGAGGCAATTTCACCCTTGATTTCCACAACCGCAGTGTGCGGCGTTGAGGCATCCGCCGCGGGATGGCTTTGCGTCACCCACAACCACACCAAAACTCCAAAAAATGCCAGCCATGCCAGTCGCACAAATGTCCGCCACCGTCGGGCGGCCCGGTATTCATTCAAAGACGAAAAAACCAATTTTTCCATGGTTTTTCGCTCCCAGCTGGGATCCGTTGAATTGTCGTTTGTCGATTCATTTTTCATAGCGCCACTGGCTTTTTCCATGGGGTTTAAGTCACTGTTTGTCATCGGTTCACCCACCAAGTCGACGGGTCTGTTGGATGGCGCAGCTGGGTCGGTCATTTAAATTCTGAAGATTGGAGATGTGGGGCAGTATGCCAGTGGACAAGGTCGTCAAATTCCGAAATCTCAATCTTGACCAAGCCACCCCGACATGGGCCCATGTGGCACTGCCCGGTTTGAGGCCAGTACTTGGCACCGTGTGTGGCGCACATCAGCCAATGACCTGTCAGGTCGAAAAACTGATTTGGCTGGTAATCCATTTCCATAGGCACATGGCTGCAGCGGTTCAAATAGGCATGAACCTGACCCTGGTAGCGAATGGCGAACGCAGCACACGACTGACCCCAATAAGTCACCTCAAAGGGGATGGCGAGGGCACTGTCCCGCAAGTCAGCTGATGCGCAAAGTGGGATGCACTCGGTCATGTAAAAGTTCGCCCCGCTATGCGTTGTTCTGCAGCCAGTTGTGCAGCTCGGTCACAGAGTGAGCCACAAAGAGGGGCGATAACGCATGAAAATCCTCTGGCGCATGCGCACCGTAACTCACACCGACGCTAGAACAGCCCGCATTGAGCGCCATTTGAAGATCGTGCGTGGTGTCTCCAATCATCAAGGTTCGCGCAGGTGAGACCCCAAACTCGTGCATCAATTCTTTCAACATGCGCGCATCGGGCTTACCCGCCGTCTGGTCCGCCGTGCGCGTGCTGTTGAATCGGTCTTTCAACTCCTGCGCCTGTAACACCTCATCCAAACCACGCCGGCTTTTCCCGGTGGCCACCGTCAGAATGTAATCACGTGACTTCAAATCAGACAAGAGGGGCAAAACTCCGTTGAACAAACTGATATCCGTTTGGTGAATTTTGTAATGGTGCTGGTAACGAGCCGCCAATTCTGGGTATCGCTCAACCGGAACGTCTGGCGCAGCGTGCGCGAGTGCCTGCATCAGACCCAGACCAATCACATACGACGCCTCCTTGTCAGACGGCATGGCACCACCCACATCCTGAACCGCGTATTGAATACACCGCGTGATGATGGCAGTTGAGTCAAACAAAGTGCCATCCCAATCAAAAGCGATCAGATCAAAGCGGCGTGGTTGAGGCGTATCAGACGGGGGGAGGGGCAGCATGATCAGAGAAAATTTCAAGTTCTAAAGGCAAGGGTGACGACAACTCAATTCGCTCGCCGCTCGCAGGGTGACTGAATTGCAAGCGCCAAGCATGCAAATACATTCGCTTGAGTGCAGGCGAATCCACCGTTCGCATTAATTTCTTGTTTGCATCAAAGTCACCGTACTTGTCATCGCCGGCAATGGGGTGACCCTCATTGGCAAGATGAACCCTGATTTGATGGGTTCGCCCGGTCTTGATCGTTACCTCAAGCAAGGTGAAGGCAAGTGTCGAGGTGGGGCGTGACCTGACCAAAGTCACCGATGGCATGCCATCCGGATCATCTTTGCCCACCACCTTCACCCGACGCTCACCATTGGCCAGCAAGTACTTGTGCAAGGGCTTGTCCAGCACCTTTTTGCTGGCTGGCCACCGCCCCAAGACTAACGCGAGGTAGGTCTTCCCTGTTTCGCGCTCGCGGAACTGATTCTGCAGGAGCTTCAACGCACTTCGTTTCTTGGCAATCAACAAAATACCACTGGTTTCCCGATCCAGACGATGGATCAACTCAAGAAAAACGGCTTGCGGGCGTGCCATTCGCAGTTGCTCAATTACCCCGAAACTGACACCCGACCCGCCATGCACGGCTACGCCGGCGGGTTTGTCGATGGCTATTAAATAATCATCCTCAAAAAGGATTGAAAACTCACGTGCAGGAGCGCCGCTGGCGATCGTAGCGGCCATGGCGTCGGCTTTCTCTGCCACCCGACCGGAGATTCGAACGGGCGGCAAACGAACCTGATCACCCGCAGCAACCCGGTCGTCTGCGCACGCCCTGCCCTTGTTCACCCGGACCTCGCCACTGCGAATGATGCGATAAACGTGTGACTTGGGCACGCCTTTGAGGTGACGCATCAAAAAGTTATCCAAGCGCTGCCCGGCGGCGTCTTCATCCACCAAAACGGTTTTAACCTGCGGTACAGGGGATACAGGATTGCCCACTATAATTTGTTCCACTAGTGATCTGCTGTAAGTTGTTGATTTGACTGAAGGTTAATTCGTAATTGAGGTGAAGTTTAATTCACCCACCCCGGCAACCGCTAGTAAGTCGGTACCGCCATTCGCCGCGCATTCAAACCGCAAGCCAGTTGCTTGGGTGGTCTGTGACAACGAATAGTCAAGGCGACGCATTGAAACACTGAAATGGAATACCCAAGTTCACAGACCGGTGGTCTGTGAACGGAACGAAGCGATATGTTTGTGTTGATGAACCAGATTTGTAACTGCCTGCGGTGCGTTGTCGCGTCGTTCTTTGGCATCAATCGGTCATCCGCGCCCGTCCATCGGGCGCTGTTTGCAAAGAAGTTGATAGCACTTCCACAACACGACCTAGCCGCTCTCCTCCACGCGCCTACGCCTGAGCTTGTTACTTAAGCCCAGACTCTCCGGCAATTCCTCCTCAATTCAACGCGTTCGTTCCGGTATCAATTGCTCGTCAAGAGCATGTTTGTTATTGAATTGAAGGACTGTCTCCCATGAAACGGATGCTGATTAACGCCACTCAGGCTGAAGAACGCCGCTTGGCCATTGTTGATGGACAAAAACTCCTCGACTACGAAATTGAAGTTGACGGGCGCGAACAGCGCAAAGGCAATATTTACAAGGCGGTCGTCACCCGTGTCGAGCCCTCGTTAGAGGCTTGCTTTGTGGACTACGGTGAAGACCGCCATGGATTCCTGCCGTTCAAAGAAATTTCTCGCCAGTATTTCAAAGAAGGCGTCGCTGTCGGTCAAGCGCGCATTCAGGATGTCATCCGCGAAGGACAAGAACTCCTGGTTCAGGTGGAAAAAGAAGAGCGCGGCAACAAAGGTGCTGCGCTGACGACTTTTGTCTCACTGGCAGGTCGTTACGTCGTTCTCATGCCCAACAACCCCCGTGGTGGTGGCGTTTCCCGTCGTATTGAAGGCGAAGACCGCGCCGAACTCAAAGAAAACATGGACCAGTTGGAATACCCCAACGGGATGTCCATCATCGCCCGCACGGCAGGCATTGGTCGCAGCGCACCCGAGCTGCAGTGGGACCTGAACTATCTCTTGAAATTGTGGACTGCGATCGACGGTGCCTCTAAAGGGGGTAAAGGTGCGTTCCTGATTTACCAAGAGTCAAGCTTGGTCATTCGTGCCATTCGCGACTATTTCAACAACGACATCGGCGACATTCTGATCGATACCGATGACGTGTACGAGCAAGCGCAGCAGTTCATGGCCCATGTGATGCCTGAGCACGCCGCCCGAGTCAAGCGCTACCGGGATGATGCGCCGCTGTTCAGCCGTTTCCAAATTGAGCATCAAATTGAATCGGCCTATGCCCGCACCGTGCAACTGCCAAGCGGTGGTGCCATCGTCATTGACCACACTGAGGCTTTGGTGTCTGTGGACGTCAACTCGGCTCGTGCCATCAAAGGTGGCGATATTGAGGAAACGGCCACTCGCACCAACCTGGAAGCGGCTGACGAAGTCGCCCGCCAGATGCGTTTGCGTGATTTGGGCGGTCTGATCGTGATCGACTTCATCGACATGGAAGAAAGCCGCAATCGACGCGATGTTGAAAACCGCTTGCGCGATGCCTTGCGCCAAGACCGTGCACGCGTTCAATTTGGAACCATCAGCAAATTCGGCTTGATGGAAATGAGTCGGCAGCGCTTGCGCCCTGCTTTGAGCGAAGGGGCTTCGATTCCTTGCCCGCGCTGCGGTGGTTCGGGCCATATCCGCGACACCGAGAGCTCTGCGCTGCAAATTTTGCGCATCATCCAAGAAGAATCACTGAAAGACAACACCGCCTCGGTTCTGTGCCAAGTTCCGGTCGACGTTGCCTCTTTCTTGCTCAATGAAAAGCGGACCGAGATTGCCAAAATTGAGCTGAAACAACGTATCAACGTGCTGATGGTTCCCAACAAAACGCTGGAGACTCCGAACTACCGTCTCGAGCGCCTGAAGCACGATGATCCTCGCTTGGACAACATCGAGGCCAGCTACAAAATGGCCGACGAAGTGGAAGACCCCACGTCCGTCACCCGCCGTTCGCAAGAACCTACCAACAAGCAAACGCCCATTATCAAAGGCGTTTTGCCCGATGCACCTGCGCCAGTGGCACCCCCCAAGCCTCTGGCACCGCCACCCAGCGCGCCGCATACGCCACCCCCCCCTGTGGCCCCGTTGGCAAGCAGCTCCCATTCCGGTGGAATTTTGGGTTGGCTCAAAAACCTGTTCTTCCCCGCTCCAGTGGTCACCCAGCCCGTAAAACCTCCAGCCGAGCCGGTCAAGGACGAGAAACGGGAAGCCCGACCTGCCCGTGACAACGCACGACGCGGCGAACCTCGCGGGGACGGTCGCGATGAAGGCCGACCCGGTCGCGGTGGTCGCAGTGAAGGCCGTTCCGACAGCCGAGGCGGCCGGGGGGGGCGTGGAGGCCATCGCACCGATCGTCCTGGCAACGGCCAACGTGACCGTTTGGATGCCGATGGAAAGCCCATGTTCTCGGCTGCAGAAGAAGGTGCTTCAGTGCTAGTCCCTGCCAGCCCGGAGGGAGGCAAACCGGAAGCCAGAAATGAGCGGCCTGTGCGCAATGAACGGGGTGGGCGCGGTGAGCGTGCACGTCATGAGGGAGGCGATCGTCCACGCAATGAAGGCGGCGAACGCGTGCCTTCCACCGAGCGCAACGGTCCCCGACCCGAAAGCACCCGCAACGAGCGTCGTCCAGAGCGCAGCCGTCGTACCGAAGAAGCGGCCTCAGCGGGCATCTTGGCGCATGAAACCGCCCAAGCCCATGACGAATCCACTCTCCAATCCGTGAACAACGAGACAGCAATGGACCTCCCGACCTCGGGTTTGGTTTCTGCCGCGCCCCAGAGGGCAGAGGTCACCCAGCGGGCAGAGGCCAATGCGCCTCGTGAGAAGCGTTCACGGGACCGTTACGGTCGTGAGCGGGGACCGCGTGCGGAGCGAGGGGAAGCGGAGTCACGCGGTGCAGAAGCGGCTGCGGACCCGATCTCGCCGATGACCGAAGCAATGTCAGAGGAGCCTCGCAAGTCGTATTTCTCGGCGCCGGCACCCGTCGTTACCCCTGTGGAGCTGCCGTCGGTAGAGGCACCAAAGACAGAGCCCGGCCCGTCTGACGAGATTCAGGCCCAAGCCAAACCTGTGGAGATGGCGTCGCCGCAGAGCGCGCCTGCTCCGGTCGAACGGCTGCAGGCGCCTGCAGCAGCCACTTTGCCCCCTGCTGAGCCCGCTCAAGTTCAAATGGCCGGCATGCCTGAACTCGAATCCTTTGTCTTGCCGCTGTCCGAATTGACAAAAGTCGCACAAAACAGTGGTTTGAATTGGGTGAACTCTGACAGCGAGAAAATCGCTGCCGTTCAAGCCGCGATTGCGGCCGAAGCCAAGCCGGTTCATGTCCCTCGCGTGCGCCCTGCACCCGTTCATATTGAGACGGGATCGCTGGTGTTGGTCGAAACCAAACGTGATTTACGTGAGATGACGCTGCCCTTTGAGGAAAAAACACGTCAGTAATACGGGTCAAAAAAAGGTAAACCGCGCTTTGAAGCGCAATTGAAAACGGGCACTTGAGGTGCCCGTTTTTTTTCATGCGCCGTTTCTCAGAATAATTCAACGCCTCCTATTTTTCGTGACTCGGCAAAAAATCCCCGCCGCACCAAACCCAGGTGGCTGCAAGAGCGGTTGCCCCCGCTGCGTTGGGCAAAATCGAGCGCACGCTCAGTTTTTTCGAGGGCGCTGCTCGGTGAGTCATCGGGCAACACAGGGGTAAAACCGCAACTGACGGTGAGTTTTCCAATTTCCGGAAAGTTGAATTTCTCCACATTGGCGCGGAATCGCTCGAATGCCGCCAACACCAAGGCTTCATCGGGGCAGTGCATCAAAACGCCAAAATGCTCTCCCCCAAACCGGTAAATTCTGTCGTAAGTTCTGAAGGTGTTGTTCATTACGCGTCCGACCAATAACAAAACCTCTTCAGAGATCAGGTGCCCGTGGGCGTCATTGATTGCGCCAAAGTTATCAATCCGTGCAGAACCCAGCCAGTAGTTGGCGGGCACACGATGGCGACGGTCTTGGTCCAGCGCTTGAGGCTTCGCTGACACCATGACGTTATCCGTCACGCCGTCAAGCGCTTCCAAAACGGCACTGTAGAACGCATCGTCCAAAGACTTGCGGTTCAAAAGACCTGTGAGCGCATCGCGGTCGCTATATTCCAGCAACGTGTACATGTTGCGGTAAATTTTTCGCAAATGGTCAATCATCAACAGCGATGCTGCACTCAAGCTGTTGTCACAGTGGATTTCGATGACGCCTTCGTCATCTTTGCGAGAGTCCGAGAACAGGGGGAGCATAAAAATACGTGGTCCCTGCTCTCCCGCCCAAGCAATTTCCAACCTGTCCCGGCTGGCCAGGCATTTAACCCGGTCGGGGGCATCACTTAATCTGGCCAGAGACTGAAAGTCCACCCGCAAAGGGTCGATCACCCTGCCCCCTCCCTTGGCGTCCATGCGGGCCACTTCCAGCCACCGCTTCTCACCCTCCTCACTCATCACACGCGCAATCGTGATGCGCTGGATGGGCAACAGGTCAATTAACGCTTTGGACAGCGTAAGTTCCAACAGGTCCCGCTCGCGGTGGTCGGTGAGTTTGAGAATGTGTTCAATCAAGGTGCTCATAGTGAACAAACTATAGCCCTGAACCCCCCATTCGTCACGCGCTCATTGCGATGGCGGCCTTCCTCCACGCTCGGGCCGCGGCGGCCGAGTCACCACGTTGTTCTGCGAGCAAGGCCAAGGTCTCTAAGGCTTTGCCCTCCAAGGTGGAGCCTTGCATTCTGGGAAGTGACTGCATTAGCAATTGTTGTGCCTTGCCCCAGAGCTGCAGGCGCATGCAGGCGACACCCGCCAAGTACTGAAGAAGCGGGTCGCCGGGATGGGCGGTTTGAGCCGCCTCAATGCGGGTCAGCCAAGTCGCCTCAGGGGCACCCGTGGTCAAAGAGAACCCTTGTTCCAACACCTGGACCAGCTGCGTCCGCTGTACCAGGGTCAAATCGTCCAGGCGCGCGATCATGCGCTCCCATAGGGGTAACAGCCAATGCCGGGTGATGACCACATCGCCATCCAAATCCAAGAGCCGCTGTGCAGCCGCCAGCGTGACCTCTGGAATCGTTCGCTCGGACGGATCAAGTTGATTCCACACCCGCATCAGCTGGTCAGGGTCATGGGCCGTCGCCACCCACTCCAGCGCCAAACTTCGCACAATCCGCTCCGACGCCAAAGGGGAAAAAGCGCGGTGCTTACTCAACAAACGGGCGGTCTCCAATGCCGGCGCGACGTGACGCGCCATGCGGGCCGCCTCCAGACGCAAGCGCATCGCTATCGTTCGGCGTGACGCACCAATGGGCATGTCGTCAAGCCATTGCAGTGCTTTCACGGCGTCGTGGTCTTCCAGCGACCAACGCGCAGCGCGCAACTGCAGCGCCTCCGTTACGCCCTGCGCGTCAGGGCGAGACGCTTGCTCAAGCGCTTTGGCGAAATGGTCGTCGCGTGCGGCATGGTCTTGCAGCGTGTGCGCACTTTCTGCCGCCAACAAATGCGCCAGCGCCCTCAAGCGGCCCGAATAGGACAACGCATCATCGCCTCGCCCCACCGCAGCCTCTCTCACCAAAACGGACTCTGCCGACTTTCGAGCGCGAATAAACCGCCCCGCCAGCAAATGGGACATCGACTCCAGGAGCGACACATGCAACGCCCGCTCTTGGTGCTGCAACCGCCACGACTTCGCATGGCCGGGCATCGCAAACAAAGCCGCCAGCGCGCGCATGGCGAGATGCAGCACGGTGAACAGCATTGCCAAAGCCACCAGCACCAAATTCAGAGACAGATCGACCCGATAAGGAGGCCAGAAAACGGTGACGGTGCCTGGGTTATTGCCGGCGAAAAGCGCCACCGCCACCGCCACCCCAAACAAACCCAATAGCCAAAGTGCTGCGCGCATGCTTACCTGCCAGCCGCTGCCGTGCTGAGCGCGGCGAAAGTGTCATTGACTTGCGGTACGTCGAGGTTGCGCATTTGAGACTGGACCTCTTTGAGCAAAGCCGCTGCGCTCTGGGTGCGCCGGGATGACGCGTCAAAGTACCGTCCCAACGAAACTGAGGCCGCCGCCAGATCGGCCCGGGACGAGTCCAATTGGCGCGCCAACAATCCCAAGCGGGCATTCAGGAGCTTGAGTTTGAGGTTCTCCCGCAAGAAAAAAGACTGCTCTGGGGACAACAGGGCCGCCTCCGCATTTTCCAACGGGGTCACCCGCACCAGGCCCCGCACTTCATGAAGGACCGCATCCAAAGCGGTTTGCCACCACACAGGCGTCGCTGCGGGCAGGGGTGCAGCATTTCTTTCACCTGCCCGTTTGGCGCCCACCGCATTGGCAATGACCAACTCGTCAGTCATTCGAATCAAGTCGTCCAGCTTGACCAGCAAGCCGGGCGTGTCACTGACCGCAGCCGCCTTGATCCGGTCAATGTCTTTTGAAATGGCCCGCTGCAAGGCTGTCAATCGGGGCTGCGCGGCACGCGTGACCCGTTGGTCAGCGGTACGCAGTGCGGCCAACAAAGGCTCCACACTGCCCGTCAACTGGGTTTGCTGTTGCGCCAGTCGAATCGATGATTCAATATCCACCACCAAGTTCTCATCACGAGAGCGCGACAGGCTTTGAATCAACTCTTCAAGCTGGCTGCGTTGCAGGGTCACCTCGGCGAGTCGGGCTTCGAACAAGGCAGTTCGGGCCGCTGCATCTTGACTGAGCTCCATCGCCTGCTTGGCCATGGCGCGGGCTTCTACCGACAAAGCGCTGGTATCGGCACTCTGGCGTGCCAGCAGCTCTTGAATCGTGGCCAATTTTTGCCACAGCATGCCACTGGCCAGCAAAGCCGCCAATGACAAACCTGCCAACGCGATCAGGGACGCGCCAAAGGGTCGATGACCCGACGCAGCCTCTGGAGCGCTGGCCGACGACACCTCTGTCGTGGTGCTTTGGGATTCGTCGCGGGCGTCTGCGTTCATGCCATGGATTCTATCGAGACCCCCACGTCATTCAGCGTAGGACGTGACTCCTGTACAACACCAAAGCCGGCTTCTTTGGCCGCAGCCGCAATGCGGGGGTGGGTGGCCAATGCCCGTGCATGGTGCCAGCTTTGCGCAGGGAGCCAGGCCCTCAGGTTAGCCACCGCCTCAGTGCTGCTCAAAAGCCAGACCGAGCCATCTTCAGAAGCACTGCACGCCAGCGCGCGGTCAGCGACAGAAAAACTGGGCACGCCGCGTTGGTAACTCACCACAAAATCGACCTTTCCCCCCGCGCTGCGAATGCGGTTGGCCAGCCACTCACGGCCCAACCCCGCACTGGCGAAGCTCCCGGTAGCCCCATCGCCGCCACGAACAATCAGCACCCGATCACCAGCGCGCACCTGACTCCGCACCCGTTGCCACAGGCTTTCCGAATCAAACTGTGCCGACGCCGGGTCGGGAGCGTCAAGCTGTGCGGCATCGATTCCCAGCTTGAGCAGTGCATCAGCCGTTCCCGGGCCCGGCGCCCATGCTCTTATTTTAAGAGCGCCTTGCGCAACATCGGCGGGGGCTAGAGGCGGTTTTAATGCAAAAAAATACTGCACAGCGTTACCACTGACAAACATGACCGCGACATAGCGGTCCAAGGCCTGCCAAGCCCGGATGACCGCCTGCGCGTCATGGCTGGGGGTAATTTGAATCAAAGGCAAGGCCACCGCCTCGTGTCCCAAAGCCACCAAGTCACGAACCCAGCGCTGGGCATCGCCTTCCGGCCGGGTCACGATCACCCGCACGGTCAACTCGCGTCCTGCGATTCACCCGGCACCGGAACCACACCGCCTTTGGCCATCACGCGCGCACGCAACTCGACTGCCACCTGGGTGCCCAAGGCCGTGGCGCTGGCCAAATCCGTCACGGTCGCCCTCATGCGCACCGTCTCCAGCGCCAGCACACCGTCCGGGTCACCCCATGCGGCATCCATTGTCAAGTTGTCCTTGTCCAGGGTGGCAAAAGCCGCCAAGGGCATAGAACAGCTCCCGCCCATGGCCCGGCTCACTGCCCGCTCAGCGGACACGGCCAACCAGGTCGTGTGATGCGCTAGCGGCTTCAGTGCGTCAATGACATCGTGCCGATTACTCCGCACCTCAATACCCAGTGCGCCCTGCCCGGCCGCAGGCAGCATCTCTTGTGGCTCAAAACAGAAGCGGATGCGCTCACTCAAGCCCAGCCGCTTCAGCCCCGCAGCGGCCAGCACAATGCCGTCATACAAGCCCTCGTCGAGCTTGCGCAGCCGCGTGTCAAGGTTGCCACGCAAGGGCTCGATCACCAAATCGGGGCGCAATGCGCGCAGCAGCGCCATGCGGCGCAGGCTGGACGTGCCCACCACGGCGCCCTGCGGCAGCTTGGCTAAGGAGTCGTAGCGGTTGGAGACGAAAGCGTCACGTGGGTCTTCTCGTTCCATCACACAGGCCAGCAAAAAGCCATCGGGCAGCTCCATCGGCACATCTTTGAGAGAGTGCACCGCCAGGTCGGCGCGTCCCTCCTCAATGGCCACTTCCAGCTCTTTCACAAACAAACCTTTGCCACCCACTTTGCTCAAGGAGCGGTCCTGAATTTGATCGCCTTTGGTGGTCATGCCCAACAAGTGGACGGTGTGGCCGCGTTGCGTCAGGAGGGCCATCACATGCTCGGCTTGCCACAGGGCGAGGCGGCTTTCTCGGGTTGCTATGGTCAGATGGCTCATGGTTCTCTAGGGTGAAGGCCGTAACCTGTATGTAATCTCAAAGGGGCGGGGAATGCTAGCATGACCGGGTCACCTTTTGCCCCTCCCACTCTTCCAACCGCTATGTCCAAATCGCTGAAAACCGACGCCGCCCCCCGCACGAAAGACAACGAACGCCCCTTGGTTGAAGACATTCGCCTGTTGGGCCGAATCCTGGGTGATGTGATTCGAGAGCAAGAAGGCGATGCCGCGTTTGAACTGATTGAGCAAATTCGCCAGCTTTCGGTCGCCTTTCGCCGCGATGCCGACCATGAGGCTGACAAAACCCTGAAGCGGTTGCTCAAGGGACTCACGGGCGACCAGACGGTGAGCGTCATCCGCGCCTTCACCTACTTCAGCCATTTGGCCAATATTGCCGAAGACCGCCACCACATTCGCCGCCGCGCTTTGTATGAGCACGCGGGCGAGGCGCAAGAGGGCAGTGTGGAGGTGGCCTTGTCTCGCTTGCGCTGGGCCGGTATTTCCCAAAAAACCATCTCCGACACGCTGGCCACCAGTTTTGTGTCTCCCGTGTTGACGGCTCACCCCACTGAAGTTCAGCGCAAGAGCATTCTGGACGCCGAGCGCTTTATTGCCCAGCTGCTGGTCGCTCGAGACGACATCAAAGTGCGCGCCGCCTCGGTCAACATCAACAAAGACGCCCTCACACCTCGGGAACTGGCCGCCAACGAGCTGCAAATGCGTGCCCGCGTGCTGCAACTGTGGCAAACCCGTTTGCTGCGCTTTAGCAAACTGACTGTGGCAGACGAGGTGGAAAACGCCCTCAGCTACTACGAGGCGACCTTTCTGCGCGAGATTCCCAAGCTCTACGCCAACCTGGAGCGCGAACTCGCAGGCCAACCCGTGCACAACTTTTTGCGTATGGGCCAATGGATTGGCGGGGACCGCGATGGCAACCCCAATGTCAACGCTGGCACCCTGATTCACGCCCTGCGCCGTCAGTCTGACATGGCCTTGCGCCACTTTCTGACGGAAGTGCACTACCTCGGCGGTGAGCTTTCGATGTCGGCCCTGTTGGTTGAGTTCTCACCCGCCATGCAAGCGCTGGCCCATGCGTCCCCCGACACCAACGACCACCGCAAGGACGAACCCTACCGCCGGGTGCTGATCGGTGTGTACGCCCGTCTGGCAGCCACCCTCAAAGCACTGACCGGCGGCGAGGCGGCTCGCCATGCCGTGGCACCGCAGAACCCCTACCGGTCGGCAGCAGAATTCTTGGACAACCTGCGCACGATTGAACAATCTCTGCTGGCGCACCACGGCGCTGCTTTGGTGGGTCAACGACTGCGCCCGCTGATTCGTGCCGTTGAGGTGTTTGGCTTTCATCTGGCCACGGTGGACTTGCGCCAGAGTTCTGACAAGCACGAGGCCGTCGTGGCCGAATTACTTGAATGCGCCCGCATAGAGACGGCCTATTCCACCCTGGATGAAATGGCCAAACGGGCCTTGCTGCTGAAGCTCCTCAATGAAGCCCGCCCGCTGCGGGTAATGGGTGCCGCGTACTCAGAGCACACGCAAAGTGAACTGTTGATTTTCGAGACCGCCAAGCTCATGCGCGAGAAATACGGCGTGGAGGCCATTCGCCACTACATCATCAGCCACACCGAAACGGTGAGCGACTTGCTCGAAGTGCTGTTGCTGCAAAAAGAAGTGGGCCTGATGCGCGGCACGCTCGACGCCGGCGCGGTGTGCGACCTGATTGTGGTGCCCTTGTTTGAGACCATCGAGGACCTGCGCAATGCCTCCCCCATCATGGGTGACTTTTACGCCTTGCCGGGCATCACGGAACTGGTGCAGCGCAGTGGCGCCGAGCAAGACATCATGCTGGGCTACTCGGACAGCAACAAAGACGGTGGCATTTTCACCAGCAACTGGGAGCTTTACCGGGCTGAGATTGCGCTGGTGGAGTTGTTTGACCACATGGCTGAAAACCTCAGTGGCACCGGTACCCAACGCATTCAGTTGCGCATGTTCCATGGCCGGGGCGGCACGGTCGGTCGCGGCGGTGGTCCCAGCTACCAAGCCATTTTGGCGCAACCTCCTGGCACCGTGCGCGGACAGATTCGTCTGACCGAACAAGGCGAGGTGATCGGCTCCAAATACGCCAACCCCGAGATTGGCCGACGCAACCTGGAAACCCTGGTGGCCGCGACGCTGGAAGCCACGCTGTTGCAACCCACCAAGTCGGCCACCCAGCCGTTTTTGGACACTGCGGCGGAGTTGTCCACGCGCAGCATGGCGTCTTACCGGGCTTTGGTCTATGAAACGCCCGGCTTCACCGAATATTTCTTTGCCGCCACCCCCTTGCGGGAAATTGCAGAGCTCAACATTGGTTCACGTCCCGCGTCGCGCAAGGCGTCGCTGGCGATTGAAGACCTGCGCGCCATTCCCTGGGGCTTCAGCTGGGGCCAGTGCCGCCTGCTCTTACCAGGCTGGTTTGGTTTTGGTTCCGCCATTGAGCAGTTCCTCATGGAAGGCAGCCCGGCGGTACGCAAAGAAAAGCTGGCTTTGCTGCAGCAAATGAACAAACAGTGGCCGTTTTTCAGGTCCCTGTTATCGAATATCGACATGGTGCTGGCGAAAAGCGATTTGGCACTCGCCTCGCTTTACTCAGAGTTGGTGACCAACACCCGCCAACGCAAGAAAATTTTCACCGCCATTGAGTCCGAGTGGCATCGCACGGCTGCGGCACTGACACAAATCACCGGCGACAAACACCGCTTGACCCACAACACGGCGCTGCAGCGCTCGATTCGACACCGGTTTCCGTACATTGATCCGCTGCATCATCTGCAAGTGGAGTTGGTGCGACGCTACCGCGCCGGGGGCCAAGAGGATGACCGGATTCAACGGGGTATTCACATCTCCATCAACGGCATAGCCGCTGGTCTGCGCAACACGGGTTAAGCATCAAATAGGGCTATAGCCCTTGTTGGTACTGCGCAAGCAGCTATTTAAACAATAGCAAATCAGCTCGCCCCTGAAACCATCTCCCGCACGGCAGGCAACTGCCGTCGAGACACCGCCAACACCTCATCGACCCCGTCCAGGCGAACCGCCCAGCCTTCGCCGTCGTCAGCGTCGTGGTATTTTTCCAGCGCTCGCACGGCACGGCGGGCGATCAAGGCGTTGCGGTGAATGCGCATGAAGCGGTCTTTAAACTTGTCCTCCAGCTCGTTCAAGGACGACTCCAGCAGGTAGGCGCGCGCGGCGGTGCGAACCGTCACGTATTTCAGCTCTGCTTTGAAATACAGCACGTCAGACAACGGCACCCGCTCGGCACGACCGCGCTCCTGAATCAGCACGAAATTTTCAAGCAAATTGGGCTCTAGCCCTTTTGAAGACTGAAGCAAGCGCTCTACTTTTTGCAGCGCCACTTGCAGGCGTTCCAAGCGCACGGGCTTGGTCAAATAGTCCACCGCATCCAGCTCGAACGCCTGCAGGGCGTGCTGCGCATGGGCCGTCACAAATAAAACTGCGGGCGGCTTGGGCAACGCCCGCAGGCTGCTCACCAGTGCCAGCCCGTCAGCGCCCGGCATATTGATGTCAATCAACGCCACATCTACCGTGTGATGCTGCAACCACGCCAACGCCTGGACGGTATTCGACGCTTCGGCTTCCACGCGGGTGGCAGGGCGGCTGCAGTCACCCAAAAGCGTGCGCAGCCGGCTTCGGGCCAGCAGCTCGTCATCCACAATCAAGACCGTCATCACCATGGTCAGTCCTTTATTGGTGTCACAGCGGCACCTGAATGCGAACCTGAAACACGCCATTTTGACAACCGGTTTGGAATTGCCCCTGCACATCATGCAGCAGGCTTAAGCGGTCTCGCACATTGCGCAGTGCCAAACCATGGCCCCGCTCCCCTGACCCCGCGGGCAGGGTATTGCTCACTTTGATGACCACGGTGGTTCCCCGGCATTGCGTGGAGATGCGAATGTGGGCCCCTTGCGCGCTGGGTTCCACCCCATGCTTCACCGCGTTCTCCACCAAGGGTTGCAACAACAAAGGGGGCAGACGAGCGCCTGAGGCTTTGGGGTCCAAAACCCACTCCAATTGAATGCGCTCACCAAAACGCACCTGCTCAATCGCCAAATAGCGCTGGGCCAGCGCAATTTCATCCGCCAGCGTCACCGACTCGCCCTGCTCCATCAGGGCATGGCGGAAAAGATCACTCAAATCTTCCAGCATCGCCTCCGCTTTGGCGGGCTCGGCGCGCACCAACGCAATGGCGCTGTTCAAGGTGTTGAACAAAAAATGAGGCCGAATGCGCGCTTGCAACTCGGTCAGCCGGGCGGCGGTCGCCGCCGGGGTCTTGCCCTTGGCCCGCAACACCAAAGCCGCAACCAACGCCGCAGACAGCAGCGCACCCGCGAAGGCGCTGGCCAGCCAAGGCGCCGGATTCAACACCTCCACCACGGCCAGTACGCCACAGCCATACAGCCCCGCCAAAGCGCCCAGCAGAATGCCAGCGCCTTGCTGCGCCCCCGCATTCAAGCGCGCCAACACCGTTTTTAGACTGCAGGCAACAATCAACCACAGCAAGGTCGCCGGCAAGGCCCCACCCGTGAGCAGCGACATTTGCGTCAACCACCCCATGGCGCTGCTGGCCCCGAACATGGCCCCAACCGCGACCACCGCCTCCACAAATAGCACCGCTCGCAGCACCACACCCACATGACAGGCATCAAAAACCAACACGCGTCCCCGCGCAGGCTCGGCGGTCGGCGGAGCCGATTCCTGGAAGGTCGATAAAATTTGAGTGTCTTTCATCAATAATCAAAAGGTGTTCACCGGACCATCGCGCAGGCTGCGCGAGTCCGATTATTGATGAACTTTGGCGTCCAGCCCAACCCCCAACACCGGCTCGTTCAGCGCGCCCTCCCCCCATTTATGTCAAACAACCAATTCGAAAAAAAATCGCAAGCCTGGTCGGCTTTGTTCTCTGAACCCATGAGCGATCTGGTCAAGCGCTACACCTCCAGCGTCTTCTTTGACAAACGCCTGTGGCAAGCCGACATCACCGGCTCACTGGCCCACGCCGACATGCTGGCCGCCCAGAACATCATCAGCGCCGAAGACCACCACGCCATCCAAAGCGGTTTGAGCACCATCGCCCAAGAAATTGAAGCCGATCAGTTCGATTGGAAGCTCGACCTGGAAGACGTGCACCTCAACATCGAAGCGCGCTTGACCGAGTTGGTGGGCATTGCGGGCAA
>JBAQDW010000250.1:0-10116 GCA_049286445.1 Rhodoferax sp.
GATACGCTGTGCAGTGACATCGAGAAATCGCAACTTCTGTCCCCCATTGCAGCCACCGCTTGGCTAGGCGGAGCACCAAGTCCGCTGCCACGTCTGCAGGCATCGCACAAAGGCAGCTACGGGGACGTCGCCGTGATCGGCGGTGCCAACGGAATGACGGGCGCCGCATTGCTGGCCGCGACCGCCGCCTTGAATGCAGGCGCGGGAAGGGTGTTTGTAGGTCTGCTGGCCGATCCGAGTACGCAGATGAACCCCTGCCAACCTGAACTGATGTTTCGACCTGTCGATGGCATAGACCTCACCTCAGCAGCAGTCGTATGTGGTTGCGGTGGTGGTGATGCTATTCAAGGCCATATGCAACACATACTATTGGCTGCAGCCCAATTAGTCATTGATGCAGACGCTATAAATTCAATAGCGTGCTCAACTTCGTTTCAGTCACTGCTCAAATCCCGCTCAATGCAGTCAAAAAGCACGGTCCTGACACCGCACCCACTTGAAGCCGCACGATTGTTGGGCATCACGACAGCAGAAGTTCAAAACAATCGACTCAGTGCCGCCACCACACTGGCAGAACGATTTGGGTGCACCATCGTTCTCAAAGGCTCTGGAACCATTGTGGCGAACCCAGCGCAAACACCTGTCATCAACCCCACTGGCAACGCGAAACTGGCCACTGCCGGTACAGGCGATGTGCTTGCTGGAATGATTGGCGCAGGCCTTGCATCTGGCCTGCCAGCGTTCGAAGCCGCCCGCCGCGCGGTCTATCACCACGGATGGTTAGCCGATTGCTGGCCCGAAGACTCCCCCTTGACAGCCCACCAATTAACCCAGCGCGGCCCTTAGTGAGCGGGCAGCATAAATGATGATTTTGTAAATCTCAAAAAGACGCTAAAGGTCTTGTCTGTAGTTGAAAGAGAAAAGGAAATTTGGTGCCAGTTGTTGAAGTCGAGCGCCACCGAGCGCTCTCTCCGAACTGCACAAATTGAAGCTCAAACCTCGCTGAGGGTCCATTTCATTACTTGGGGATAGGGATCCACAACGAATCTTTCTGCTGCAATAAAAACAAAAGCCCGGAACTAGTCCGGGCCTTGTCTATTCTCTTAGCGTATTCAGGTCTTACGTTTTAACCATGGGGGAAACGTGGGCAGGTTCTGGAAAACCTCTTGAAACCCGCATGAATACTCATTAACTGGCGGAGCAGGCGGGATTCGAACCCGCGGAGGGTATAACCCCTCGCACGCTTTCCAGGCGTGTGACTTAAACCGCTCATCCACCGCTCCAGCTACTAGTATTTTAGTCGAGCAATGGGATGTTTTTTGCCCGGTAAAAAATTAAGTTATAAAAAGGACAGTGGCATCTCATTACCTAAACTGAGCTGACATAAAAAAAGAGAGCACTTTAAAAAAAGATGCTCTCCTTAACGCCAGCTCAGACTGACGTGGTGACACTCAGGGTGTTTAACGAATCACGGCCAGCGTCGTCAGTTGACCACCGCGAACGGTTTTCAGAGTCAACGCGCCATTCTTTATGTCGCCTTTCTCGTCAAATGTGATGGGGCCAGTTACGCCTTTGTAGTCTGCAGTTGCAGCCAACACAGGCAGGTATTTGACGGGATCAGACGAACCCGCTTTCACCATCGCAGCAACCATAAGGTTTACAGCATCGTAAACATAGGGGGCATAGACCTGAACATCACTGCCAAATTTGGTTTTAAACTTGGTCTTGAATGACTCCATTCCGACCTTGTCTTCGCCTTCAACGCCACCCGCTTCTGCGCAGTACAGCATGTCATCCGTGATAGCGTCGCCACCCAGTTTCACCAATTCTGTTGAGCAAATACCGTCACCGCCCATGAACTTGGCTTTGATGCCAAGGGCCTTCATCTGCTTCATCATCGGGCCTGCAACAGCGTCCATGCCACCGAAGAAAATAACATCAGGCTTTTTGCCTTTAATGGATGTCAGGATGGAGTTAAAGTCAGTGGCTTTGTCAGTCGTAAATTCTTTAGCCACCAATTTCCCGCCGGCCGCTTCAACAGCTTTGCTGAACTCTTCAGCAACGCCTTGACCGTAAGCGGTACGGTCATCAATGACCGCAATGGCCTGACCTTTCAGTGTATTCACTGCGTAACGACCCAGTGTGCCACCCAACTGGGTGTCATCAGCCACCAAACGGAAGGTAGTCTTGAAACCTTGACGTGTGTATTTCGGGTTGGTAGCAGAAGGAGAAACTTGGGGAACGCCAGCGTCAAAATAGATTTTTGAAGCAGGAATGGTGGTTCCTGAGTTCAAGTGGCCCACCACACCGGCGACTTTGGCGTCAACCAGCTTTTGGGCAACCGCAGTACCTTGTTTAGGATCGCCTGCGTCATCTTCTGCCATCAACTCGAGCGTGACCTTTTGACCATCAATGACGACACCAGCCGCATTCAACTCTTCGATTGCCATGCGGGCACCGTTTTCGTTGTCTTTACCCAAGTGAGCGATAGCACCGCTAATGGGACCAACGTGGCCAATTTTGACAACGGCGCTAGGTGCCTCAACAGCAGCGGGAGCCGCCGCAGGAGCGGCAGCAGCAGGGGCCGCAGCCTCTTCCTTCTTACCGCAAGCCACCAGCAGAGTGGCTGCAGCCAATACTGTCAAAGTACTTTTCACTTTGAAATGCATAAAAACTCCAAGTTATAAAAATCAAAAGGACACTAAATGTGAATCTAATTAATTACACACCCAATACGATAACGTAAATTCTGCGGTTAGCACATAGGGAAGACACCAAGCCAGCCGGCTAATGCCTCATGAATTGAACTTATTTGATTCACCCTGAAGGGCAACCGCATCTGCCACCATTTTTTTGATCTTTAAGTGCAAGTCCACCTGCAGACGATCGATAGCTGCTTGTGCGTGCTCTGCGACCACAGCTCGGATCAATTGGTCCAATTCCTGACGGACCCGTGTTTGAACGAGCACATTCACTTGCGCCACCAATGTTTGTGTCAATGCCTCAGCATCAGGTTTCGGTGCTTTGCTTTCCACGGACAAATCGGACGGTCTCACGACCTCGGTCAGAGTGGGTAGAAAACGAGGTAAATGGCGCGGCGGCGTGTTCATCCAGTCTCCTCTTTCAATGCCAGATCATGACGGTGCAAGGTGTAGCCAAGTTGCTTGTAGTCCATCCACCGGGCTCTCGCTGAAAGGCGTTCTTGCTCATCCAGACTCACCACCTCAATCACTCGCTGGAACAATTCAAAGCCTTCAGGAATACGCTTTCCCAAATTGAGAAGCACGTCTTTGTGCGGTGCTGATTCAGTCAAGGTGGTCAAAATGACAGGCGAGGCGGCAATGACCCGAGGGTCGCCCCGCAATAGGCAATGCGGTATGAAATCAATGGCAGAGATGGCCCACAGCGCCGCATCCAAGTGCTTCAAAGTGATCGGGTCACCCGTCACCACCACTTTAGCGCCGCTATTAAAAGCCTTTCTTAACAAGCGACAGGCATAGGCCACTGGTTCTGGCGCATTGAAATGAAAAGCGATTTCAGTCAAACCAACTCTCTTTTTTTTATTGGCTAGCGGCCAGGAGATAGGCCAGCAACAGGGGGACAGGACGACCCGTGGCCCCTTTCGCTGCACCGCCTTTCCAAGCAGTACCAGCAATGTCCAGATGAGCCCAAGGGAACTTGGAGGTGAAACGTTGCAAAAACTTGGCCGCGGTCACCGCGCCGCCAGCGCGGCCCGCCACGTTTGCCACGTCTGCAAAATTGGTTTTAAGTCCTTCCGCGTAGTCATCGTCCAGCGGCATACGCCAGCAAAGGTCCAGCGAGTGGGTCCCCGCCGCGGTCAGGGCACTGACCAATGCTTCGTCATTTGAAAAAAGACCACTCCGCACTGAGCCCAGTGCCACCACACAGGCCCCTGTTAGCGTGGCAATGTCAATGACTGCCGAAGGTTTGAAACGCTCCGCATAAGTTAACGCATCACACAAGACCAAGCGCCCTTCCGCATCGGTGTTCAAAATTTCAATGGTTTGCCCGCTCATGCTGGTGACGACGTCGCCTGGTTTAACCGCATTGCCATTGATCATGTTTTCACAGGCCGGAATCAGTCCAACCACGTTGATCGCTGGGCCCAATTCGCCCAAGGCACGAAAAACGCCCAACACACTGGCGGCCCCCGACATATCAAACTTCATCTCATCCATGTCAGCCGCTGGCTTGATGGACACGCCACCACAGTCAAAGGTGATGCCTTTTCCGACCAACACCGCGGGAGCTTGTGATTTGGCCGCACCGTCGTAACGCAACACAATGAACTGCAGTGGCTGCTCAGATCCTTGCGCGACAGCCATGAAGGCACCCATTTTCAGTTTCTCAACCTCTTTGGGGCCCAACACTTCACATTTGATTTTGGGAAACTTGGCCAACGAACGCGCCGCATCCGCCAGCATGGAAGGAGTCGCATGGTTGGCGGGACGGTTGGCCCACTCTTTCGCAAATTCGACGCCTGCAACGGTGGCCGCCAAGGCGTCAAACCCGCTCTTGAGCTTGCCTACCTTGGGCACACCCACAATGATGCGCTCGATATCGCGACCCTCTTTTTTAGATTTCGTCGTGGTGTACACGTAACTCGCGTCCGCCGCAGCCATGACCGCACACTTGACTGCCGCCTCTGTCGGCGCATCGGCAAAACAGATGACGAGTTGTTTGGCCTTGCTTGCCTTGAGAAGCCCCATGGCTGCGACCAACGCTTGGCGGACATCCTTGGCAGAGCCGTCGCCGGTGCCAGCAAACACCACACGCGGGGAATGGAAACCCGCCGGACGGTACAACGACAGCGTTTTGCCTGCTTTGGTCTCAAAGTCGCCTGCTTTCAATGCCTGGTCGACGACTGATAGAAGTTCGTCTTTGCCGGGTTTGAAACCATCGCTTGCAAGGACAATCAATCCGTCGGATTTCAAAAGTGCGGCTGCGGACAAGCTCAGTGCTTTGAGTTCAAAGTTCATAATTCGGGATTCCCATTTAGTTGAAGACCCGTTTGATTGCATCATGCTGCCAAACGGGTCTCGCAAAGTACTCTGCCCATGTTATTCCATTCCTCGATTCGCAAAGAGTTGGCGCGCAGTTTTGGTGCCACCCTGATCGTTCTGGCGACGGTCGTGATGACAATGACCCTTATCCGCACCTTGGGTCAAGCCTCGCGTGGCAGCTTCAACCCATCGGATGTCATGCTGGTGATGGGCTATACCGTCTTGGCCTACATGCCCACGATTTTGACCATGAGTCTTTTTATTTCGGTCATGTCGTCGCTGTCGCGCATGTACCGGGACAGTGAAATGGTGATCTGGTTTTCAAGCGGGCAAGGGTTGGCGTCACTGCTCAATCCGGTGTTCAGGTTCGCGTGGCCGGTGCTGGCGGCCATTGCGGCACTGGCGCTGCTGGTTCTTCCTTGGTCCAATCAGCGCATTGACGACATGAAGCTGCAGTACGAGCGCCGGGGTGATCTGGAGCGCATTGAACCCGGGCAATTCCAAGAGTCTGCGGGTGGCAAGCGGGTCTTTTTTGTAGAAAAGGACCAAGCCAACCCTCAGGCGGGCAGCAACGTGTTCATTGCCACCACAGAGGAGGGGAAACAAACCACGACGTCGGCGCGTCGGGGACGGGTAGAGACCATCGGGAAAGACCGGTTTTTGCTGCTCAACAGCGGCCAACGAATGGAAAATGATGTGGGTGCACAGTCTCTGAAGATCAGTGAGTTCGAGGAATATGGCACCAAAGTCGGTGTTGATGCATTTGACGGCAACAGCCCTTTGGCAATCAACACCAGCCCCACCTTCCAGCTCTTGGAAAACCCCACCCCTCTGAACCAAGCGGAGTTGTCGTGGCGATTTGGGTTGATCTTGGCAGCCCTTAATTTTTTGGTGATCGGGGTGGCGATCTCAGGGGGTAATCCCCGGGTCGGTCGCAGCGCCAATCTGGTTTTTGCGCTGTTTGCATTTATTTTGTATTACAACTTGCTCGGTTTGGGACAGAGCTGGATCTCATCAGGGCGTTATGGTGTCGCCCCTTTGATGCTCGTTTTACATGGCGGAACTTTTCTGATGGCACTCCTGTGGTTGGCCAAAGTGCACAACAACTGGCACGTGGGCCGTTTGCTGGGCCGACCTCCCCTGCCCGCGCAAGCCGCTAAGGAGGTCGTGCCATGAAAACCATTCGACGCTTGATTTATGGCGAAATTCTGACCTCTGTGGCCTTTGTTGCCATTGGGTTTTTGGCCTTGTTCATGTTTTTCGACTTTGTTGAAGAGATTCAGTCTCTCGGCAAACACGCCGCGACGGGTTACCGCTTGATGCATGCCATGGCGTTTGTGGCTTTGATGCTACCCAGCCATTTATATGAGTTGCTTCCGATTGCAGTGCTGATTGGTACCATTTTTGTCATGGCTCGCTTAGCCAAAAGCTCCGAGTTCACTATTTTGAGAACCAGTGGTCTGGGCCCTTGGCGCGCACTTCGAACGCTGATGGTGCTGGGTTTGGGTTTTGTGGTGCTGACCTTTGCGGTGGGGGACTATCTCTCGCCCGTCGCAGATCGCACCGGTCAACTGTTAAAAGCCCGTTTCCAAGGCAACATCAGCATTGGACAAACGGGTGCCTGGCTGCGAGAGCGGCAAGCAGATGCCCAATACGCGGTGAACGTGGGTGGGCTGCAGTCGGACGGAAGTCTGCGAAACGTGCGAATTTTTGAGTTTGACAAACAAGGGTTTCTAAGCTCGCTGACGCAAGCCGCCACTGCTCAAGTTGGGGCCGACAACGCGTGGACGTTAAACGAAGTCAGTCGGACGGCATTTCCCGCGCGCCAGGCGGACACCGCCCGAATTGAGCGAACGAACGAGCCCACGGTGCGTTGGCCCAACAACATCAGCCGCGAAATGGTGTCTGCGGCGCTGCTCAAACCCGAACGCATGAGCACCATTGATCTCTTTCAATACATCCAACACCTTGAAGCCAATGCACAAAGCGCACAGCGCTATGAAATTGAGTTCTGGAAGAAAGTGTTTTACCCCTTGAGTTGCTTGGTGATGGTGGTGTTGGCACTGCCGTTTGCGTACCTTCATTTCAGAACTGGCGGCATCGCCACCTATGTGTTTGGTGGCGTCATGGCGGGCATCAGCTTCTTTCTGTTGAACAACGTCTTTGGCTACATTGGCAACTTGCAAAACTGGCAACCCTGGCTCACCGCTGCGCTGCCCGGCATGATTTATTCGGTTCTGTCCCTCACTGCTTTCGGGTGGCTGGTGCTACGCCGATAGTCCACTCCTTCTGCCAACCTATTTTCAATGCCAGATCACACCCACCGCGCCACGATCCTTTTTGCTCACGGCTCCCGTGATCCCTTGTGGCGCTTGCCAATTGAGGCCATTGCCGCCCAAATGCGACAAACCGACCCGGCGTGCCAGGCTCGCTGCGCCTACCTTGAGCTAACCACACCTGACCTCGCCACCAGCACGGCCGAGTTGGTGGCGCTGGGCATCACCTCCATTGCCGTTTTGCCATTGTTTCTGGGAGTCGGCCGCCATGCCCGGGAAGATTTGCCGGTACTCATGGAGGAGTTGAAGCAGAGATTCCCCAATGTCCGCTTTGAATTAAGGCCTGCGGTCGGCGAAGACCCCCGCGTGATTGCGTTGTTGGCGCATATTGCGTTGAACTGACTTTCAGCGTTTCAAAATACCTTTTGACGCAACATAAAAGACGCAATGAGTTGAATTTCGATATGAACCTCCATCAATTTCGCTTCGTTCAAGAGGCCGTTCGCCGCAATTTGAACCTCACCGAGGCCGCCAAGGCGCTGCACACGTCCCAACCCGGTGTCTCTAAAGCCATCATCGAGTTGGAAGAAGAACTGGGGATCGAGATCTTTGCGCGGCACGGCAAACGACTCAAACGGGTGACCGAGCCTGGCCAACACGTGTTGAAAAGTATTGAGTTGATCATGCGAGAGGTTGGCAACCTCAAACGCATTGGTGAACAGTACAGTGCCGAGGACAGCGGTACGTTGTCCATCGCCACCACCCACACCCAGGCCCGCTACGTGTTGCCCGAACCGGTGGCCAAGCTGCGTCAGGCGTACCCCAAAGTGAACGTGAGCCTGCACCAAGGCTCTCCCTCACAAGTAGCTCAAATGCTGATTGATGAGGTGGCTGAAATTGGCGTGGCCACCGAGTCATTGGCGAGTTACCCCGAGCTGGTCACCCTGCCCTGCTACGAATGGCAACACGTGCTGGTATTGCCGGTGGGCCACCCTTTGTGCAGCAAAGAGCACATCACGCTTGAAGACATCGCCCAAGAGCCCTTGATCACTTACCACCCTTCTTTCACTGGTCGCACCAAAATTGACCACGCTTTTGCCACTCGCAAACTTGAGCCGCGTATTGCCTTGGAAGCAATTGATTCGGACGTCATCAAGACCTATGTGAAATTAGGCTTGGGTGTGGGAATTGCGGCTGAAATGGCTGTAAAAGACGTGCTCGCTGAAGGGGAAAAAAGCGAACTCGTCGTGCGCCCTGCGGGCCATTTGTTTGGTCAGAACGTGGCCCGAGTCGCCTTCAAGCGCGGGGCTTACCTGCGAAACTTTGTGTATAAATTTGCCGAGTTGCTGGGCGATCGCCTCAGCCGCGATTTGGTGGCCCGCGCGATGTCGGGCCATGTTGACGACTACGAACTCTAAACAGCATGCTGACCCCCACCCTGACCAGCCGCCTGCCCAACGTCGGCACCACCATCTTCACCGTCATGTCCAATTTGGCCGCCGAAAAAAACGCGGTCAACTTGGGGCAAGGTTTTCCGGACTTTGATTGCGACCCCACCTTGATCACGGCCGTCAGTGCCGCCATGATCAAAGGGCTCAACCAATACCCGCCCATGCCGGGCATTGCGCCGCTGCGCGAGGCTATTGCTAGCAAATTGGAAGCACTCTACGCAAGCAGTTACAGCGCTGCAAGCGAAATCACCATCACAGCCGGCGCCACCCAGGCCATCATCACAGCGATTCTTGCCACCGTGCACCCCGGCGATGAGGTTATTGTGCTGGAACCCTGTTACGACAGCTATGTGCCCAATATTGAGTTGGCCGGTGGCGTCGCCGTTCGAGTGCCGTTGACGCCTGGCACGTTTCGGCCGGACTTTGACAAGATCTCGGCAGCGATGACGCCCCGCACCCGCGCCATCATCATCAACTCGCCCCACAACCCAAGTGGCACAGTTTGGTCAGCGCAAGACATGCTGCGCCTACAGGAAATACTGGCCCCCACCAACGTGCTGCTGATCAGTGACGAGGTTTATGAACACATGGTGTTTGATGGCCAGCTGCACCAAAGCGCGGCGCGCTTTCCCGGTTTGGCCGCGCGGGCTTTCATCGTCTCCAGTTTTGGCAAGACTTACCACGTTACGGGCTGGAAAGTGGGCTATGTGGCGGCGCCCGCGTCGCTGATGGCTGAGTTTCGCAAGGTCCACCAGTTCAACGTATTCACCGTCAACACCCCCGTGCAGCATGGTTTGACCAGCTACATGGCCAACCCGGCGCCTTATCTGGACCTGCCTGCGTTTTACCAACGCAAGCGCGACCTGTTTCGCGACGGCCTGAAAAACACCAAATTCAAGCTGCTGCCCAGCGAAGGCACCTACTTTCAGTGTGTCGACATCTCGGATGTCAGCGACTTGGACGAAGCGGCGTTTTGCCAATGGCTGACGGCTGAAGTCGGCGTGGCTGCGATTCCCTTGTCCGCCTTCTATGGCAATGGCTTTGACCAGCGCGTTGTTCGTTTTTGCTTCGCCAAGAAAGACGACACCTTGAACGCCGCACTAGAGCGGCTCGCCAAACTCTAATCTGCTATTGATTTAAGAGTAGCTCGCGCAGGTTCTGCCTGGGCTAGCGGCCTATTTGGCATATAAATTATTTCAGCGTTGATCGATTACCTGAAGCTTGATGCATTCCTTGTGAGCGTCTGGCCGCTCACATCTTGAATAGCGTCTGAAAGGTTGAGATAGTGTGCGCGATGAACATCGTGCACACCATGGCGAGCGAAGCTCGCACCGCCAAGAGGCGTTATTACAGCCCCGAACTCAA
>JBAQDW010000251.1:0-12851 GCA_049286445.1 Rhodoferax sp.
GAAGCCACCAGTGCGGGGCTCCATGGGACGCGCTTCGTTGCAAACCATGTCACGGCCATCCACGGACTTGCCGTTCATGCCACCGATGGCTGCCAGGGCTTCTGCGTCGCTGGACATTTCCACAAAGCCAAAGCCTTTGGAGCGGCCGCTGTCGCGGTCCATCATGACTTTGGAAGAAGTGACGTTGCCAAACTCCGAAAAGTATTGGTTCAGTGCCTGGTCATCAACCGAGTAGGAGAGGTTGCCGACGTAAAGTTTCTTACCCATTTGGGATCTTTCAAAAAAGCGCCACGGTGGAAAAATCAACCGTGCGGCGCGGGGGGAATGGTGGTCCCAATTGGGGGCCACCAACGGAGTGACGCTTGAGCAGAGTCACGCATTCAGATCAGCCCGTTGTCATGAACGCCATGCAAAGCAAGTTGTTGGGTTCAGACACGGGTGAGACAAAAAAAGTGGGGGTTACAACCGAAAGTGAGGCTCGCCGCAGGAGGGGGAGTAAGACAACCGAGAGGGCCACGGTAAATAGCCAGAAAGGTGCTGGGCGGTACCAACGGCACCACAGAACATGTCAAACAACAGTTACTGCGAGGGAAAGCAAAGGACAGCAACTCGCGCAGTTTACTCCCGATCAACGCGCCACGGGAGAAAACTCGTGCAATGAGGTGCCAAACCAAAGGCACCATCACGGCGCTGTCGCGGCAGCGATGTCAATGGGTTGGGTCACAGAGGGGCGTTCCGGTTCAGAGTTTGGTAAAGCCAGCGAGCGGCAGCACTGTCGGCAGACTCCAGTCCGTGGATCACGGTGAAGTGGTCTGTGTCAGGGATGGGACTCAATTCGGTGGGGTTGCCAAGCGCCTGCGACGCGGTGTGCAGTAGTTCAGACTGCCGTGCAAATTCGGTAGTTTCTTCACCGCCCCAAGTGATCCATGTCGGTGTGGGGCAGGCGCGCACCGTCAATGCGGGTGAGTTGCGCTGAATCATGCCTTCATCGAGTTGAATTTGAGGTTGCAAATAGCTGTAGCGCAGCGGCGCCAAGTCGTACAGGCCGCTGAACAGCAGGGCAGCGACCATCGGGTTCTCCGGCAGTCCGTAGTCTTGTGCCCACGGGGTTTGGAGACACATGGCGGCCAAATGGGCCCCTGCTGAGTGCCCGCCAATGGCGATTCGTTGCGGGTCGCCACCATACGTCGCGATGTGGCGCACCACCCATGCCACCGAGGCGCGGGCCTGGCGCGTAATTTCGTCCAAGGTCACGCTGGGGCACAGGGCGTAGTTGACCACGACCGTGGTGATGCCCAGCGCATTCAGCCCCAGCGCAACGCCACTGAACTCTTTGGAACTCAGGGCGCGCCAATAACCGCCGTGAAAAAAGACAAATACCGGCGCATGGGGCACGCTTGCGGGAAAGATATCCAGGGTTTCCGCCAAGGTCGGGCCGTAAGGCACATCCAGATGACAAGGCAGGGTGTCACGTGTGCGTTGGGCCGTTTCGGCGTAGTGCTGACCGGCGGCCGCTGGATTGGCGAGCTTGAGCGAGGGGTTGTACTGCGCGTCAATCTCGGCTTGGGTCTGGAAGTGGCGGTACAGGGTGCGCATGGTTCAATCTGGAATGACGGCCGTGACTTCGATCTCGACTTTGGCGCGGTCCTCAATCAGTGCGGCCACTTGGACGGCACTCATGGACGCGTTGAAACTGCCAATGACGTCCCGAAACGCCTGGCCAATTTCACGTCCAGCCGCCAAATACGCCTGCTTGTCGGTGATGTACCACGTCATGCGGGTGATGTGCTCGGGCTTGGCACCGGCTTCGGACAAGACGGCGACGACATTTTCCAGTGCCTGGCGGACCTGGCCGGCAAAGTCGTCAGTTTGAAACGTGTTGTTGGCATCCCAGCCGATCATGCCGGCCACGAATACCATTTGTCCGCGCACCATGACGCCATTGGAATACCCACGGGGACGAGGCCATGTGGGGGGCTGCAGAATTTTCATGTGGGGGCTCCGGTTGGGAATTGGTAACGGGCGAGTGCCGCTCGCACGTCAGAGGGAATTGGAATAGCGTGGTCACCGTCTAATGTTGTAGTAACCAACACCTGCTGCAGCCGAAGCCGCCTTTCAGCGCCACCACGACCAACGACGTCAAGGGTGAATGATTTTTGGCCGAGCCGGGTCACTTGTAACTCAAAGTCCAAGGTTTCACCCATGCGGCTGGGCGCGATGAATTCGGATTGCAGCGACACCGTGGGCAGACCGATGCGGCGCTTCCCAATCAAGTCTGCATAGTGGATACCCATCCCTTGGGTGAACCACGTTTCCACCAGGTTGTTGAGCATCACAAAATACTGCGGAAAAAAGACCATGCCGGCGGGGTCACAGTGCGAAAAATGCACCATGACGCTCTGGCGAAACACCCGACTGGTGTTTTGACTATTCAGATCCTGTGCCGTTGGCATTGTCATGGGCTTAAACCCCAATGTAGCGATGCCACAGACTGGGATCGGCCCCCAGCTGGTCTGAGCTGCCTTGCCAGACCACCCGGCCACGCTCGATGATGGTGTGGTGGTCTGCCAGCGTGACCAAGCGTTGCACGTATTTATCAATCACCAGAATGCTTTGACCCTGCTGGCGCAAGGTGGCCAGGCAGCGCCAGATGTCTTCCCGGATGAGCGGCGCCAGTCCTTCGGTGGCTTCGTCCAGAATCAGCAGGTGCGGGTTGGTCATTAATGCGCGGCCAATGGCCAGCATTTGCTGCTCGCCGCCCGAGAGTTGGTTACCCATGTTGCGAGAGCGCTCGCTGAGGCGGGGGAACAGGGCGTACACCCGGTCCAGCGTCCAGGGGGACTCGGATGCATTGCGGTTGCTGGCGAATGCCCGCAAGTTCTCAGACACGGAGAGCGTTGGGAAAATCTGGCGACCCTCTGGCACCACGGCCAGGCCCATGCGGGCAATGCGGTCCGGGCTGAGGTGCTCGATGCGCTCGCCGCGAAACCGCACCGTGCCGCCACACGACCGGGTCAGTCCCAGCAGCGAGCGCACTGTGGTGGTTTTGCCCATGCCGTTGCGACCCAGCAGGGCACACACGCCCCCGGCCTCGATACGAAGGTGGATGTCAAACAGCACTTGGCTCGTGCCGTAAGCGGTTTGTAGTTGATCGACTTCAAGCAAAGCGCTCATGAGGCCTCCTGCCCCGTGGGGGTGGCAATCGTTTCATCACCCAAATAGGCTTGCTTCACCACCAAACTGTCCTTGATGTGCTGCGGGGTGCCGCTGGCAATGACCTGGCCCGCCACCAGCACCGAGATGGTGTCGGCCAGACGGAACACGGCATCCATATCGTGCTCCACCAGCAAAATGGTGGCTTCGCTTCGCAGGCTTTGCAGAAGGGTCACCATGCGCTCCGACTCATCGGGGCCCATGCCGGCCATGGGCTCGTCCAGCAGCAGCAACTGCGGCTGGGTCGCCAGCGCGATGCCGACTTCGAGCTGGCGTTGTTCTCCGTGTGACAAGGCCCCCGCCAGCGTGTGGGTCTGTGGGCTCAAGCCCACTCGGCCCACCACTTGGGCGGCTTGGGCGTACCGGCTGGTCTCAGAACGCGCCGGTTTCCAGAACGAGAAACTGCTGCCGCTGATGGCTTGCACGGCCAAGGCCACGTTGTCCAGCACGCAGAGGCGCTTGAAAATACTGGTGATTTGGTAGGACCGCACCAGACCGCCAAGTGCGCGCTGGTGCATCGGAAGGTGAGTGATCTCTTTGCCATCGAACCAAATATGGCCCTCGTCAGGGGCTAGTGCCCCTGAGATTTGGTGAATCAAGGTGGTTTTTCCGGCCCCGTTGGGGCCAATCAAGGCGTGGATTTCGCCGCGTTGGACCGTCAGGTGGGCGTGGTCGGTGGCAGCCAAGCCGCCAAACCGCTTCACCAAGCCGTCGATTTTTAGCAAGGGGGCGTTCATGGCCGCGCCTTTCGACGCCACAGGCTCGTCAGCCCATTTGGTGCCAAAAGCACCACCACGAGCAGAATGAAACCCAAGCCGAGTTGCCAGTGAATGGTGTAGTGGCTCATCAGCTCTTCCAGCACCAGAAAGACGACGGCACCTATGACGCCGCCATACAGATGGCCTACGCCCCCCAAGATGACCATGATCATCAACACGCCGGATTGGCTCCACTGCATGAGGGTGGGGCTGACAAAGTTGGCATGGTTGGCTAGCAACGCCCCCGCCAAGCCGGCCAAGGCCCCTGCCAGGGTAAAGGCAGCCAGCTTGTAGCGGTACACCGGGAAACCGATGGCGCTCATGCGCACCTCGTTTTCGCGAATGGCTTGCAGCACGTGGCCAAAGCGCGCGTTCAGCAAACGGCTCACCCCCACGACCGCAGCGACCAGCAGCACAAGCGTGAGGTAATAAAACGTGCGGTCATTGCTCAAATCCAACCCGCTCAAGCCAGAGCGCTGGTAGAGCGACATCCCGTCATCGCCACCGTAGGCGCGCAGCGACACCACGAGGTAATACAACATCTGCGCAAACGCCAACGTGATCATGATGAAATACACACCTTGCGTGCGCAGGCTGATAGCACCGACGATCAAGGCCGCCAAAGCGCTAATGAGCATGGCTGCCGGCCATGCAATCCAGGCGGACATCACGCCAGACTGCATGAGGATGGCAACGCTGTAAGCACCGATGCCTACAAACGCTGCGTGCCCAAAGCTCACCATGCCACCAAACCCCAGAATCAGGTTCAGGCTGGTGGCGGCCAGCGCAAAGATCAGAATGCGGCTGGCCAGTCCCACATAAAACTCGTCGCCTGACCAAGCCGCCAAGGCGGGCAGGGCGCACAACAGCAGCAAAGCGGGCAGCGACCAGCGAAGGCGCAAGGGGTGGTCCAGCAGCCCCGGCGCGGGGGCCGCTGTGGTGTGCGGTAAATCAACCATGGGTGGGGAACAGTCCGCGAGGTTTGAAGAACAAAACGGCTGCCATCAGCACGTAAATCAGAATAGATGCCACGGTGTTAGCGGCGTTGGCGGCGGCCGCCGGCCCCATCAAGGCACTGAACACGATTGGAACCAAGGTGCGACCGGCGGTGTCCACCATGCCGACAATCAGGGCGCCCAGCAAGGCACCGCGCACTGACCCAATACCGCCAATCACGATGACGACAAAGGCCAGGATCAAAATGCTTTCTCCCATGCCCACTTGCACCGAGAGCAGCGGTCCGAGCATGCCGCCCGCTACCGCGCACAGCGCCGCACCCAATCCAAAAATGGCGGTGAAAAGGCGCGGCACGTTAGCGCCCATGGCCAGCGCCATTTCCCGGTTGGATGCACCCGCGCGCACCTGCATGCCAACGCGGGTGTGGGCAATCAAAACGTAGAGCAAACCGGCCACCACCAAGCCGCACCCAATGATGAACAGACGGTAGGCCGGGTAGGAAAACCCGTCCATCAGTTCGACCGGGCCCGCCAGTTCAGCCGGTGCGTTCAATAGCAGCGGCTGCGCGCCCCAGATCAGGCGAACCCCCTCATTGGCCATCAGCAAAATGGCAAAAGTCCCCAGCACCTGAGAGAGGTGGTCGCGCTGGTACAAACGCCGCAACACACTGATTTCCAGCAGCATGCCAAAGATCGCTGCACCCACAACCCCGAACCCTAAGCCCATCCAAAACGATCCGGTGGCCTGCGCGATAGAGGCAATCAGGTACGCCCCCACCATGTAGAGCGAGCCGTGTGCCAAGTTGATCATGTCCATGATGCCAAACACCAGCGTCAGCCCAGCGGCCAGCAGAAACAGCATCAAGCCGAACTGCAGTCCGTTGAGCATCTGCTCCAGAATGAGAATTCCGTTCATAAAGGGTCCGGGTTAACCGATCACATTGCAGGCATATTGCAGGCACCCACATAGGCGTCTGCGTGGCTCTTGAACACCGTGCTTAACGTTCGGTTGGTGACTTGTCCTTTGGCATCCTTGACGATCACGCGCAGAAAATAGTCTTGGATGGGGAAGTGGTTCTTGTTGAACTTGAATGCGCCCCGCACGGAGTCGAACTTGGCCGCTTCCAGCGCCTTGCGAACCGCGGCTTTGTCATCGAGCTTGCCTTTGGTGTCCCGCACCGCGGCGTCAATCAGGCGGGCCGAGTCGTAGCCTTGCGCGGCGTACAGCGAGGGCTTGCGGCCGTAGGCCTTTTCAAATTCGCTCACGAATTTCAGGTTGGCCGGGTTTTGCAAGTCATGGGCCCATTGCGAGGTGTTGAACATGCCCAGCATGGGCTCGCCCACAGCCTTGATGACATCTTCATCGGCGGAAAAGCCAGGCCCAAACAGCGTGATGTCTTTGGACAGGCCAGCCCCCACGAATTGCTTGATGAAGTTGATGCCCATGCCCCCTGGCAGGAAGATGTACACCGCATCAGGCTTGCTAGCCCGAAGTTGTGACAGCTCAGGGCCGTAGTCCAGTTGGTTCAACTGGGTGTAGGTCTCACTGGCCACATCGCCTTTGTAGTACCGCTTGAAGCCCGTCAGCGCATCCTTGCCGGCGGGGTAGTTGGGGGCAATCAGCGCCACCTTTTTGAAGCCCTTGTCCATCACCGTTTGCCCCACCGCCTCATGCAGGTTGTCGTTTTGCCAAGCGGCACTGAAGAAATAAGGGCTGCATTGCTCACCGGCCAGCTGCGATGGGCCAGCGTTGGCGCTGATGTAGAAGGTTTTGGATTGGAAAGTGGGTGGCGCCACGGCCAGCATCACGTTGGAAAAAACAATGCCGGTCAGGAAATCGGCCTTGTCACGTTTGATCAGACGGTCAGCGGTTTGACGCCCCACGTCGGGGCTGGCTTGGTCGTCCGCCACAATGACTTCGGCGGGGCGACCACCCAGTTTGCCATTGTTGAGCTTCACCGCGAGTTCAAATCCGTCTCGAATATCGACGCCCAAACCCGCACCGGGACCAGACAACGTACTTAACAGGCCCACTTTGACGGGCTCGTTCATTTGGGCGGTGGCAGCCATGCTGGCCACAGCGGCGGTGGCCGCCAGCGCGGTGCGAAGAAGGGGGTGACGAAGGGCAAAAAACATGGTGTTTCCTTTCATGAAACCAGGGGACGTGACAACTTATTCGCCAAGCTCGCGCAACTTGAAACGCTGCAGCTTGCCAGTTTGGGTACGGGGCAATGCGCCAACAAAGGCAATTGCACGCGGGTATTTGTATGGGGCAATGGCGTTTTTCACAAAATCTTGCAGCGTTTTAACCATCGACTCGTTCGGCTCATGCCCTGTGCGCAGAGCAACAAAGGCTTTCACAATGTAACCGCGCTCCTCGTCAGGCTCCCCCACCACGGCACATTCGGCCACCGCCGGGTGCAGCATAAGGGCTTCTTCCACTTCAGGCGAGGCGATGTTGTAGCCGGCCGAAATGATCATGTCATCGGTGCGGGCCTGGTAGAAAAAGTAGCCATCGGCGTCCATCAGGTAAGCATCGCCCGTGATGTTCCAACCATCACGCACGTAACCGCCTTGGCGCTCATCATTCAGATAGCGGCATCCCGTGGGACCCCGTACCGCCAGCTTGCCGACAGTACCGGGCGGCACAGGGTGACCCTGCTCGTTGACCACGCGCGCTTCGTAGCCCGGCACCACCGTGCCGGTGGCACCCGGGCGGGCATGGGCCTCATCTGCTGAAATGAAGATGTGCAACATCTCGGTAGCGCCAATGCCGTCAATCAACTCCATACCAGTGGCCTCACGCCACAGCGTGCGCGTCGAGACAGGCAAGGCCTCTCCGGCGGAGATGCAGCGCCGAAGTGCCGTTTTCCGGATGTCGATACCGCGTGCCGCCAAGGTGCGGTAAGAGGTGGGGGCCGTGAACAACACCGTTGCACCAAAAGTCTCAATCCCTTCCAGCAACTGGGTGGGGCCGGCTTTTTCAAGCAAGACAGTCGAGGCCCCGACCGACATGGGAAACAGCAGCAGTCCCCCCAGACCAAAGGTGAAAGCGAGCGGTGGGCTGCCAATGAAAACGTCGTTGGGTGAGGGTCGCAACACGTGACCGGGCCAGCATTGGCAGATGGCCATCACATCGCGGTGAAAGTGCAGTGTGGCTTTTGGGATGCCGGTGGTCCCCGAGGTGAAGGCGATGAGGCAGGTGTCCTCAGCGGCAGTGTCCACCGTCTGAAACGTCGTGGGTTGGCGCGCCATGGCCGCTTCTAAGCTGTCCGGGCCGTCGTAGTTGAAGTGAAGAATCTGACGCAGCACCGGGCACTGCAGCGCCGTCTTCTGAACCTCATTGGCCAGGTGGGCATCACACAGCGCATGGGTGATTTCCGCTTTGTTGACAATGGCCGTCAGCTCTTTGGCGCGCAGCAATGGCATGGTTGCCACCGCAATGCCCCCTGCTTTGATCACTGCAAACCAACACGCCGCCATCATGGGGGTGTTGGGTGCGTGCAGCAGCACCCGGTTGCCACTAACAAGCCCCATGTTGTTCACCAACACATTGGCAATGCGATTGGCTTTTTCTTGCAGGTCTGCGTAGGTCCAGCTGACACCGGCTGCACGAATGCAAAGGCGTTCTCCCCGGCCTTCTTCGATGTGACGGTCCAACAGCTCGGTCGCGCAATTTAATTGCGCCGGAAATTGGAGTTCAGGCAGGTTGAACAAGAACACCGGCTGCTGCGCCGGGGGGGGCAAGTGGTCGTTGGCAAAGGTGTCAATGTGGGCACTGGACATGGCGAGCCTCGGTAGTGAATGCGGGTGGCGTATGCAGCAGCTCAGGAGGCAGTTGGTTTTGACAAGTCGCGCAAGAGTTCTCGGGCAATGATGAGTTGCTGGACTTCAGTGGCGCCTTCGTAAATGCGCAGGGAACGAATTTCCCGGTACAGCCGCTCCACGGTTTGCCCGCTGACCACGCCCAAGCCGCCCCAAATTTGCACGGCCGCATCAATGACCTGTTGCGCGCCTTCAGTGGCACTCATCTTGGCCATGGCCGCTTCACGCGTCACGTTGCGGCCTTGGTCACGTTGCCACGCCGCGCGGTAGGTCAACAAGGCTGTGCTGTCCACCGTGGTGGCCATTTGCGCCAGTTTTGCTTGGGTCAGTTGAAAGTCGGCCAGCGTCTGGTTGAACATTTTGCGCGTGGTGGCGCGGTGCAGCGCCTCATCCAACGCCCGGCGCGCGAAGCCAAGCGAGGCGGCGGCAACTGACGTGCGAAACACGTCCAGCGTACGCATCGCAATTTTGAAGCCCTCGGCGGCTTCGCCGACCCGCTGGGTCAAAGGAATGCGGCAGTTGGTGAAGCGCAAAGTGGCCAATGGATGCGGTGCAATCACCTGAATTCGCTCAGTCACTTCAAAGCCTGGGGTACCGGCGTCGACGATAAAAGCGCTGATGCCGCGCGGCCCCGGTGCCTCGCCAGTGCGGGCGAACACCACATAAAAGTCGGCAATGCCGCCGTTGGAGATCCAGGTCTTGGTGCCATTGAGCACCACCTCATTCCCAACCACCTCGGCGCTGCACTGCATGGCCGCCACATCGGAGCCGGCCTCTGGCTCACTCAGCGCAAATGCCGCGATGGCCTCGCCACGGGCGACGCGAGGCAGGTAGTGCTGCTTTTGGGCCGGTGAGCCCGCCAGGCTGATAGCGCCTGAGCCCAGCCCTTGCATGGCAAACGCAAAGTCGGCCAAACCGTTGTGGCGGGCCAAGGTCTCGCGAATCAGGCAAATCGTTCGGGTGTCCATGGTGTCACTTGCGCCACCGTAAGCCATACCGCCAATGGCGTGCTGCAGCCAACCGGCTTGACCAAGCGCGCGAACCAGTGCCTTGCACTCGGCGTCCACATCATCGCCGTGCGATGCGCTGATGTGCTCAGCTGCCCACGTGTCCAGTTGACGTGCCAAGTCGCTGTGCCGAGGTTCAAAAAATGGCCAGTCAAGGTAATGGGTGTCGCTCATGGTGATTCTCTCAATTGCCTTGAAACACGGGTTTTTGCTTGGCCACAAAAGCCTCGTAGGCGCGTTTGTAATCGTTGGTCAGCATACAAATGGTTTGCGCCTGGGCTTCCGCCTCAATCGCTTGGTCAATCGACATCGACCACTCTTGGTGCAACATGGTTTTGGTGATGCTGTTGGCAAAGGTCGGTCCACTGGCCAAGTCTTTGGCCAGGGCCAGGGCCTGCGACGCCAGGTCTTCGGGGGTGCAAAGCCGGTTGAAAAATCCACTGCGTTCGGCTTCTTCACCGCCGATGGATCGCCCGGTGTAAAGCCACTCGCTGGCGCGGCCTTGGCCAATAAGACGCGGCAATATCGCACAAGCACCCATATCGCAGCCCGCCAGCCCCACCCGATTGAACAAAAAAGCAGTTTTGCTGCGGGCTGTGCCCAAGCGCATATCCGAGGCCATGGAAAGAATCGCTCCAGCGCCTGCGCACACGCCATCGACCGCTGCGATGATGGGCTGCGGGCAAGCGCGCATGGCTTTTACCAAGTCACCGGTCATGCGGGTGAACATCAATAGCTCGGGCGCTCCCAAGTTGATCAATGGGCCAATGATTTCATGCACATCACCGCCGGAGCAAAAGTTGCCTCCCGCCCCGGTCACCACCACCACCTTCACATCTTGTGCGTATTTGAGTTGACCAAACAGGTCGCGCAATTCGGCATAGGAGTCAAACGTGAGCGGGTTTTTACGTTCGGGGCGGTTCAGCGTGATCGTGGCCACGCCGTCCTCGCAGGTCCACAAGAAATGCTGGGCTGAGTAGGTGGCCAGCAGTTTGTGGTTGCCCTTCTTCAAAGCGGGGTCTAAAAGAGGCGGGGTGGGGTTGTTCATCGGTTGTCCTTGAGGGTCTGTTCTTGCACTCGCAACACGTGCACGCGCAGGGTGCCGAGCTGGCTGTAGAGCTGCTGAACCGTGCTGGGGTCTAAGCCTGAAAAAAGTTCCAAAATCCATTGCTCGTGTTCCTGGGCCATGGCCTCGAAGGTTTTTCGACCCTGTTCGGTCAGGCAAACAATCCACGCACGGCGGTCAGACGGGCTGTTCTGCCGGGTCACCAAACCGTCTCGCACCAGTTCGTCAGTCACGCCGGTCACATTGCCCCCGGTGACCATCAGGTAACGCGACAGGTCTTTCATCTTCAGCCCGTCAGGCTGGCGGTAAAGCTGCGCCATGTAGTCAAAACGCGGCAGTGACGTGTCAAACCGGTGACGCAGACGGCGCCGGATTTCATCTTCAATCTGCGTGGTACTGGCCAGCAGGCGCAACCACAACTTCAAGGCCGTGTGGTCACCGTGTTCGGAGCGTGCTTCATGGCCCAGTTCGTCGGCGTTGGTGAGCAGCGTTCGGCTGGGATCGCTTTTAGGCGTCATGACATCACTTCTCCGCCGCACACGGGAATGGATTGACCCGTGATGGAAGAGGCCGCTGCACCACACAGCCACAGCACCGAATTGGCTACCTCGTCAGGTTGCACCAATCGACCTTGGGGGTTGCCCACCGCAAACCCTGCGCGTGCCTCATCGGCAGTGCGGCCAGTTTTGAGCATGACGTTGTTAATGCTGTCGTTCAGCAATTCAGTGTCGGTGTAGCCCGGGCACACCGCGTTCACGGTGATTCCTTTTTTGGCAACCTCCAAAGCCAGCGCCCGGGTGAGGCCAATGACGCCATGTTTGGCGGCGCAATACGCACTCACATAAGCGTAGCCCGCGAGCCCGGCAGTACTGGCAACATTCACGATGCGTCCCCAGCCCGCTTGCAGCATGTCGGGCAACGCGTCTTGGCTGCACAAAAAGGTGCCGGTCAGGTTGACCGCCAGCATCTGTTGCCACAGGGCAACATCGGTTTTCAACAAGGGCGCACTGGCTGCTTGGCCCGCGTTGTTAATCAAGATGTGAACAGGTCCAAAGTGCTGGCGCGCGCTGGCAAAGGCGGCAGCCACCTGGGCGGCGTCGGCCACATCGGCCACCACAGAATGCAGTTGGTTGGGGTACCGAGCCACCATGGTGTCCAGCACGTCACGGCGTCGCCCCAACACGGTGACCTGGGCCCCAGTCGCCACCAGTTGGTGCACCACGGCAGCACCTATGCCACTGCCACCGCCCGTGACCAGCGCGTGACGACCGGCCAGTGAGTGATCAGAAGGACTTGACATCACGCCTCTGTGGCCCGAACGGGTGAGGCAGTGCCCATCGCGGCTTGTGCTTTCTCCCTTGAAAAGATCGACTCCATCTGTGCCTTACCCGCGATATAGGGCTTGGGCCAAGCGATAGGGGTGTAGCCAATTTTGGCGGCTTCGGTCAAAGTCCACGCGGCATTGGCCAAGTGGGGTCGTCCCACGGCGCACAAGTCAGCACGGCCTGCGGCAATGATGCTGTTCACATGATCCGCCTCGCTGATGGCCCCCACCGCGATGGTGGGAATCCCCGCCTCTTGGCGAATACGGTCCGCAAACGGGGTTTGGAACATGCGCCCATAAACGGGCTTTTCTTGTTTGCTTACCTGCCCTGATGAGCAGTCAATCAAATCAGCGCCAGCTGCTTTGAAAGCGCGGGCAATCTCCACCGCGTCTGCCGGGGTGATGCCGCCATCGACCCAGTCGTGCGCTGAAATTCGAACCGACATGGGCCGCTCTGTAGGCCAGACGGCGCGCACCGCTGCAAATACTTCCAGCGGGTAACGCAGGCGGTTTTCCAGCGATCCTCCAAATTCGTCGCTGCGCTGGTTGGTCAGCGGTGAGATGAAACTTGATAGCAAGTAGCCGTGTGCGCAGTGCAGTTCCAGCCAGTCCACGCCAATCTCGGCTGCCGCTTGGGCGCTGGCGACAAACTGCGCGGTGACCTCGGTCATTTCGGCGCGGCTCATCTCATGGGCGGTTTGA
>JBAQDW010000252.1:0-6516 GCA_049286445.1 Rhodoferax sp.
TGCTCGGGCGCAAGCCGCAACCACTTGAAGTTTGAGTTCGGGGCTGTAATAACGCCTCTTGGCGGTGCGAGCTTGGCTCGCCATGGTGTGCACGATGTTCATCGCGCACACTATCTCAACCTTTCAGACGCTATTCAAGATGTGAGCGGCCAGACGCTTACTTCATACCCGTCAAACTTGAATCTAAGCTACCAGCGAGCACCACCCTGCAAACCGGCATTCGCATTGAACCCCAGCAGGGTGCCACCACCGTGCAAATTCACTGGCCCTGGAGCGCCTCAAGCCAATGCGTATAAAGGTTTTGGGTTTAAAAGACCCCTCACCGTGGTCTGGCAATCGATATCTGAAACGTCAAACAAGCGGTCTATCAGTTTTGATTCGCGAGTCTTGACTAAATTGAGAAAGTTCGAAACGGCACCGGTTTGTTTCCCCATGCTGGCAAAAGTATCAAATCCTGATTCCAGAAATCGTTGGAGTGCGCCTAAGCCAGCTAAGTCAGCGGGGCGTCTCATCAGGCGCAGCATGGTCCGAAGGCCGGGTTTGAGGGTCAGGCTGTCCAACTCGCTACCTACTTTCAGTGTGATCGCCAGCTGCTGATCTCTGTCTGTGCGCCTACCGACGGCTTGCCAAGCATTGATGTAACGCATCGTCTCCGTCTCCTCCGGGTGCGCCAGCCAATGCTCGGCCATGCTGAAATCCAATTCTTCAGTCAACACATGAAGCTGGGCGAGGGCTACCGCGGTGTGGACCACCGCCTCCGGGAAAATACGTTCTAGCGCACCAGCGATGCGAGAGAACTGGGCATCGCGTTCGGAGTAATCCTTGTCGCTGTACAACTCGTTTAGAAAGAACTGCGCCGCTGGACCATACTGTGGGGTTTGCAACAAGTCTGCGTATGTTCCTTTAAAGCGCCTGGCCTGCAGGTGTTTGATTTCGGACACGGCATTTGCCAGACCTGTTTGACCCATCGCTTGTTGGCGCAACGCAGCGACTCTTGCAACCGCGTTACGTATGATTGTTTTCCCATCCATATAGGCTCATAGTTTATAGGGTGAGGTCAATGCCTAATGTTTATTCAACAATAAAAACGCGGTCGCTGGGCAGGGTGGCGTTGGCAGGGTAATCGTCTTGGCCCTTGATTGCGTCGTACAAGGGGGTGAAGTCCGGTGAGGTTTGGTTCAGCAAATCGTCAATGCTGTCAATGACGAAATACGTCTCCTGGTAGGTGTCAATTTTGTAGCGCGTGCGCATTACGCGCTGCAAATCCAAGCCAATGCGCTGGGGTTCCCGACTGGTGACTGAGTAGTTCAACTCCCCGCTTGAACTCAAAATACCCGCACCATAGGCTCGCAGGCCATCGTGTTGAGCGATCAAACCGAACTCAATGGTGTACCAGTAAAGGCGGGACAACTGTTCGCACATCCCCTGTTCGTGGGCTTTAAGGCCGCCTTGCCCGTAGCGTTGCACAAAATCGGCAAAGACGGGGTTGAACAACAGCGGCACGTGACCAAACAAGTCGTGGAACACATCGGGTTCTACGATGTAGTCAAACTCCTCGGGCTTGCGAATCCAGTCGGTGACGGGGAATTGTCGGTTCGCCAGTAGCCTAAAGAACGGCACCTCCGGAATCAGCCCCGGTACGGTGACGATCTCCCAGCCTGTCGCTTTGCGCAGGCGCTGGTTGATGTTTTCAAAGTGTGGAATGCGATCTTTCGCGCCCAGTGAGGGCAGCGCGGCAATGAACTCGTCACATGCCAGTCCGGGCAGCAGCGCTTCTTGGCGCTCGTACAGCCTGCGGTAAGTGTCATGGTCCGTTTCGGTGTACCGGCTGTAGTCTTGCTCGCAGGTGTAGTCCGCTCCGGCGCGCGCGTAATCGCCTCTAGGTGGGCGATCGCTGGCACCGTAAACAACGGGGGCTATGGCCATGGTGCTGCGCTCCTTCTTGATTCGTATTTGGGGTTTGTCTGCTGTAGGCTCTGAGGAGGCACCTTGCAGTAGTTGACGCAGTTTAGTAGAGAAGGATCGGCGAAACCCTGCAATATTCTTCGTGCTGATTGCTCCAGAAGCTGGAATCCTGCAAAATGAAGGTCATGGAAACACTTGACAAGCTTGATCGCCTCATACTTAACAGTCTGCAGGCGAATGGTCGGGCCACTTATGACCAGATCGCCGAGGTGGTGAGTCTTTCCCCCAGCGCAGTGCTCAGGCGTGTGAAGCGCCTAGAGGAGAGTGGTGTGATTGACCGTTATGTGGCGCTGGTTAGGCCAGACAAAGTGGGCTTGGGGTTGATGGCACACCTCAATGTCCGGTTAGAAAAGAACACTGAGAGCCATAAACGCAATCCGCGCGACTTGTTTCGAGCCAGCGTCCAAACTTGGCCCGAAGTGGTGGAATGCGATGCGTTGAGCGGCGAGATGGACTATTTCCTTAAGGTGTTGGTGCGCGACATGAGTGCGTACTCGCACTTCGTCATGAACACGCTGCTCAACCACCCCAGCGTCCAAGACTGCAAAACCAGTTTTATCTTGGACCGGGTCAAGTGCACCACGGCGGTGCCGCTGTGAGCCTATAGGGCCCCTAGGCGGACAAGTCTAGGGAAAACCCTTATATTGCGGGGATGTTAGATACGCACTCACGATCCGCCCCCCCCTTGGGACGCGGCTGGAAACCCTTCGCCGCCGATGCCCCAGGCGGCTCATCTCGGTCGGGACCCCAAGAAATCTTCAATTCGCGTTCCGATTCGCACGCTCGGGGTCAATCATCGCTCGCGCATTGCGAACCACTTGTTGGCACTGGACCCCCGTGACCGGTACTTGCGCTTTGGCTTTGCTGCCAACGACGAGCAAATTCGCCGCTATGCCGAGAAGCTCAATTTTGAGCGGGATGAGATATTTGGCATCTACAACCGGCGCCTTCAGCTGATTGCGATGGCGCATCTGGCGTTTTCCAATGACCGGCAGTTGAAGCTTTGCGCCGAGTTTGGGGTGTCGGTGTCTAGCGCCGCCCGTGGGCGGGGTTACGGTGCGCAGTTATTTGACCGTGCTGCAATGCATGCGCGCAACGAAGGGGTGAGCTTCATGTTCATTCATGCGTTGAGCGAAAACGCCGTGATGCTCAAAATCGCACGTGATGCTGGTGCGGTGGTCGAGCGCGATGGCACCGAGTCTGAGGCGCATCTGAGACTGCTGCCCGCCACGCTGGACACCCGCTTGACGGCGTTAGTGGAGGAGCAGATGGCCCGTGCCGATTACCGTCTGAAGTGGCAATTCAAAGCGCTTGGTGACTTGTTTTCAGCCTCCACCCCAGAAGCAGATGCCAAAGAACACGAAATGACGCCGCCTGAATCGCGTTAAGCGAGTCCCTTTTGCCGCAAAGGCTCTGCAATCCGCTATCCTTGCAGCTCTTTAACAACGGCATTACCTGCCTCCCTGTTTGTGTCAGACCCCCATCCTTCGCGTCCCGATCGGGAAGATAAGCGCACCTTTCTTCAAAAACTGGCCGAGTTCATTCACCCTGGGCCAGATTCGACCGATGAGCTGATCGAAACCCTGGTCGATGCCGAGCTGAACAACATCATCGGGGCCGAGTCGCGCCGGATGCTGGAAGGCGTGCTGCGCATGGCTGACATGACCGCTGGCGACGTCATGGTGCCCACCACCCGCATGGACTTGGTGAATATTGCCGAGCCCCTGGATTCTTTGCTGCGGGGGGTCATTGATGCGGGTCATTCGCGCTTCCCGGTGTATGAGGGCGAGCGGGAAAACATCATTGGCATTTTGCTGGCCAAAGATTTGCTGAAGTTATACCGCGCACCGGAGCACAACATTCGTGCCATGCTGCGGCCCGCGGTTTTTGTGCCTGAAAGCAAATGGTTGAATGATTTGTTAACTGATTTTCAAGGCAACCGGAGCCACCTTGCCGTGGTCATTGACGAGTTTGGCCGAGTAGCAGGCTTGGTCACGATTGAAGATGTATTGGAAGAAATTGTGGGTGAGATTGAGGACGAGTTCGACATCGAAGAAGACGCAGGCGACATCTTCAGCCTCGCGGATCGGACCTTTCGCGTGAGTGGCGACACCACCCTTGAGCGAGTGGAGGAGTCCTTCAAAGTCAAACTGGTGGGAAGTGACCCGGAAGACGAGTTCGACACCATTGGCGGCTTGATTGCCCACGAAATGGGCCATGTCCCCAAGCGGGGGGAACGTTTCACGCTGGCGGGGTTGAACTTCGTTGTGATGCACACCAAAGGCGGCGCGGTAAAGTGGTTCAAAGTTTCACCAGTGGTTGATGAAACCCCATAACGGGGCTTTGGCGGGCGGTAAGCGACTGTCCCTTCCCCTGTGGCAAGCTGGGCTGGCTTTGGTGGCTGGCGTAGGTCAAGCGGCCAGTTTGTCGTGGCCTCTTGCCAATGGGTTGTTCGCTCAGCAGATGGGCTTGCAGTACGGACAACCCGTTTGGTGGCTGCCTTTGCTGTCACTGGGGCTGCTGGCTTGGCTGCTGGACGGTTGGCGACACACCGCACTCGCGCGGGGTGCGCGGCAAGCGTGGCGCCCGGCGGCGTGGCTAGGCGGTCTGTTCGCCACGGCCTGGTTGGCAGGCACTTTCTGGTGGATCTTTATTGCACTGCACACCTACGGTGGCTTGCCGGCGGTGCTGTCGATCGTCGCCGTGATCACACTGGCTGCGCTGCTGGCTATTTACTATGCCGCAATTTGTGCGGCTTTTGTGGCTCTAGCCCCCGTCCAGCCTGCGCAAGCAGCTATCATTTTTGCATGTCTTTGGCTGCTGGCTGAATTGGCGCGCGGGGTTTGGTTGACTGGGTTTGGCTGGGGCGCGGTGGCCTATGCCCAGTTGAACGGCCCGTTGATCGCGTATGTGCCGTGGATTGGCATGTATGGCGTCTGTTTGGTTGTCGCCTGGTGGGTGATGACGCTGGCTCAAGGAGTGCGTTGGCGCGGCAGCAGGGTGGCGAGCGTGCTGGCGGTGGCCGCACTGGTTGCGCCTCAGGTGGGGGGTGCACCTTGGGTGTCAACCACGTCCGCCGGCCGCCTGGATGTGACTTTGCTGCAAGGCAATATTCCGCAGGATGAAAAATTTGAGCCCGGCAGTGGTGTGCCCTTGGCCTTGAAGTGGTACCACGAACAGCTGTTGGCCAGTCAAACTTCGCTGGTGATCGCCCCTGAGACGGCGATTCCTTTGCTACCCCAGCAATTGCGTCCCGACTACTGGCAAGACTTGCAGACCCGCTTTGCCACTGGCGAGCAAGCCGCTCTTCTGGGAATGCCTCTGGGCGACATGAATGCCGGTTACACCAATTCGGTGGTTGGTTTTCAGCCGGGTCGTGGCGAACTCTGGCGGTATGACAAGCAGCATCTGGTGCCGTTTGGTGAGTTCATCCCCCCGCTGTTCAAGTGGTTCACGCAAATGATGAACATTCCGCTGGGAGATTTCAATCGGGGCGCTAAAAAACAGCCCCTGTTTGACTGGAAAGGCCAGCGTCTGGCGCTCAATATTTGCTACGAAGACCTGTTTGGTGAGGAATTGGGGCTGCAGTTTAGCGACCCGGCGCAGTCCCCCACGGTGTTCGTCAACGTCAGCAACTTGGCTTGGTTTGGTGAGAGTTTGGCCATGGACCAGCATTTGCACATCGCCCGCATGCGCGCGCTGGAGTTTGCCCGCCCCTTTGTGTTGGCCACCAATACAGGGACCACGGCCATCGTCGATTACCAGGGGCGTGTCACAAGCAGCTTGGCCCGGGGGACGCGCGGTGCACTGGTCACCGAGGTGGAGGGGCGCGACGGCGTCACGCCCTTTGCCGCGTGGGTGGCGCGGTTTGGCTTGTGGCCCTATTGGGGGTTGATTGGCATCGTGCTGTCACTGGCCGCGTGGAGCGCTTGGAGAAAACGCCAAACGGGCTTCATCCACCGGCCTTAAGCTGACGCGCTCGAACCCCGTAAAATCTGGGGCTTGCGTGCCTTGTGTGCGCGTGTTTTCACCCACTCAGGGCGTCGTTCAACGCAGCCCTCACACCTTATGTTGACCTTCCAACAAATTATTCTTAAATTGCAGTCGTACTGGGACGCGCAGGGCTGCGCGCTTTTGCAGCCGATTGACATGGAGGTCGGTGCCGGAACCAGCCACACCGCCACGTTTTTACGGGCTTTGGGGCCTGAGCCTTGGAAGGCCGCGTATGTGCAGCCCAGTCGCCGCCCCAAAGACGGCCGCTACGGTGACAACCCCAACCGCTTGCAGCATTACTACCAATACCAAGTGGTGCTCAAGCCCGCCCCGGCCAATATTTTGGAGCTGTACCTGGGCTCGCTCGAAGCGCTGGGGTTTGATTTGAAGAAGAACGACATCCGCTTTGTGGAAGACGACTGGGAAAACCCCACGCTGGGCGCCTGGGGCCTGGGTTGGGAGGTGTGGTTGAACGGCATGGAGGTGACCCAGTTCACCTACTTTCAGCAAGTGGGCGGCATTGACTGCAAGCCCATCACCGGCGAGATCACCTATGGC
>JBAQDW010000253.1:0-20119 GCA_049286445.1 Rhodoferax sp.
GAAATTTGGGAGTGTGTGGGCTTTGCCAATCATCAGGGCCAAAACAGGTGAACCAACGGGGGGCCGAGTATGCAGGCAAGCGGGGGATGAAAAATGCCGATCACTGGCTTAAGTGAACGGCATTACCACTTGCGTGGGCCTTTGGGGCAGAAAAGAATCTAAAAGATTACTTTTTCTTGGCGGGAGCCGCTTTGCCACCCTTGCCGGCGGGCGCAGCAGCGGGGGCTGCAGCATCAGCGGCAGGCAACTCAGCACCGGCCACAACCACGACAGACACCAACACAGGGTTGTTGTTGCCGCGTGTGATGGCGGTGACGCCTTTTGGCAATTTAATATCGTTTAAGTGCAAGGACGAACCTTTCTTCAGACCGCTCAAATCAACGGCAATGAATTCTGGCAAGTTGCTTGGAAGGCACAAAACATCCAGTTCGGTCATCACGTGAGTGGCAACACAATGGTCCACTTTGACTGCAGAGGACTCTTCGTCGCCGCTGTAGTGCAATGGCACTTTCAGGTGCAGCTTGGTGCCAGCTGTCACGCGCTGGAAGTCCGCGTGCAAAATCAACTGCTTGTAGGGGTGCATTTGCACGTTGCGCAACAAAACGCGAGTTGTGGTTCCGTCCAACTCCATATCCAACACGGTAGAGTGAAAGGCTTCCTTTTTCAGGGCGTGCCACAGCGTGTTGTGATCAAGTTCGATCTGCTTGGCTTCGACGTCACCGCCGTAAACGATGCCGGGTGTGCGACCGGTGATGCGGAGACGGCGGCTCGCACCCGTGCCCTGCTTAGCGCGCTCAAAGGCGACAAAATTCATAGTAATACTCCAAGAGAAGTCCACCGCGACCAGTGTGACTCCGGTTTTTAAAAGACCTGCGACACGCGACGGCGTCAGCAGGTCCACTTTTGCTCAAATCAAATTCAATCAAAAAGATTGTCTTGATCCGAGAACAAACTCATGACCGACTCGCCCTTGGCAATGCGTTGAATCGTCTCTGCGATCAACGGTGCGACAGACAGTTGACGGATTTTGGCGCAGGCCTGCGCATTCGGGCTCAAGGGAATGGTGTTGGTGACCACAACTTCATCCAAGGCATCGCCATTGGTAATGCGTTCGATGGCGGGACCTGAAAAAATCGGATGGGTACAGTAGGCATACACCTTCTTGGCGCCACGCTCTTTCAATACCTCAGCAGCTTTGACCAACGTTCCTGCGGTGTCAATCATGTCGTCCATGATGACGCAGTTGCGACCTTCGATCTCGCCAATGACGTGCATTACCTCGCTTACATTGGCCTTGGGACGGCGTTTGTCGATGATCGCCAGATCGCAGTTCAGCTGTTTGGCCAGTGCGCGTGCACGCACTACACCCCCCACATCGGGTGAAACAACGATCAAGTCCTCATAATTTTTTTGACGCAAATCACCAAGCAAAACGGGGGATGCATAAATGTTGTCAACAGGAATATCAAAGAACCCTTGGATTTGGTCAGCATGCAAATCCATGGTCAAAACGCGGGCTACGCCCACGGCTTGGAGCATGTTGGCAACCACCTTAGCGGTGATCGGCACACGGCTGGAGCGCGGCCGGCGATCCTGACGTGCATAGCCAAAATAGGGAATAACCGCACTGATGCGTTCCGCAGAGGCTCTCTTCAATGCATCAACCATGATGAGCAATTCCATCAAAGTGTCGTTGGTAGGAGAGCATGTGGACTGCACTACAAACACGTCACGGGCGCGGACGTTTTGGTTGACCTCTACGGTCACCTCACCATCAGAAAATCGTCCAACCGTAGCGGCGCCTAGGGTAATGTTCAGGTGCCGAGCAATGTCTGCCGCCAGAGCGGGGTTGGCATTGCCGGTAAACACCATGAAATCAGGGGGAGGAGCAGCCTGCATGAGAATTCCAGCGATTGAGTGACGATTGCGGCTGTGTGCTCTTGGTCTGGGCAACACAACAAAATATTTGGCAGGGGAAGAAGGACTCGAACCTTCGCATGCTGGAATCAAAATCCAGTGCCTTAACCAACTTGGCGACTCCCCTACACGGGTTAACAGCCGGAGCTGCTAACCGATAACCTTAACGCTTTGTCCAGCCCCATAGAGGGTGAACAGCCAGCATATGACATGCCTTGATTTGAAAGCCACTTGGCGCTTCACTCAAATCTAAATCGTCTGGCATATGTGCAAATACGGCACTACCAGAGCCCGTCATTCTTCCGTTAAGTCCTAGAGATGAAAGCCAATCAATAGCTTCATTTATTTTAGGACATAACTTTATCGCAACGGGTTGCAAGTCGTTTTGACCAAAATCAAAATTGTCTGCAGCGAAGCCTGTGATTATAGAGTGTTTTGTGTCTCTTTTTAATAACGGGTCAAGAAATATAGATTTTGTTTCGACTCCATGCTCGGGTTTGGCCACCAAAAAACGACCAGGAGGCAATCTGATGGGTGTGATGATCTCACCGATCCCTTCAACCCACGCGTTATTTCCTCCGATGAAAAACGGCACGTCTGCACCCAATTGAAGGCCAAGCTGCATGAGTTTATCAACCGGCACTTGGGTATTCCATAGTCGATTCAAGGCAATCAGAGTGGCGGCGGCGTCGGACGACCCGCCCCCCATCCCCGCCTGTGCCGGTATGCTTTTTAGAATTCCAATGTGCACACCTAACGGTGTCTGGGTTAGCCGTTGAAGTTCGCGCGCTGCCTTCAGAATGAGATCATCGGTGGGAAGGGGTGTACTGAGATCTTCGCGGCTGATTTCTCCGTCAGTACGAACATCAAAGTGCAGTGTGTCACACCAATCCACCAACATAAAAACTGACTGAAGCAAATGGTAGCCATCATCCCGGCGCCCGGTAATGTGTAAAAACCGGTTGAGTTTCGCGGGAGCTTGAATATCGTAGAGCGCTTTCATTTTGGCCGGCAAGATGTTTATTTTTCCAGCACCACTCTTAGAGAAGCCGCAGGACTGGGATGGGTGCGGACGGCTTTGATTCGTCCGTTGTGGTGATCCGTCACATCAGCCATCCAGCCTTCTGCGGCTGCGTTGGTGCCCTCGAGCCATGAAAACAGTGCGTCCACAGGAATATCTGTACCAATAACCTGTTCAATCATCACTGTTAGCGAAGGAAAGCGGCGTCGTTCCGATTGCGAGAGCAAGGTGGCGTCAGTTGTTGTCCATGTCAAGACCGCCGCGGTTCCCCCAATGGGGGTGTAAAGCGTCAGTCCGCCTTCGGTGGCATTGCCTGTCAGTTCGAAGCCAGCAGTAAGCGAGTGGCCCAATCGGTTGGTTTCGTCAGCCTCGACTCGGACCGCTAAGCGCCCCCTCCAGATGGATGACGTAGAGTGCAAATCCGATACTTTTGGCGCAAGAGCGCAGCCTGTGATCCCAAATGTGACAGTGCACAACCCTGCAATAATTTTGCGCCTGCGGTGACTAATCACTTAACACCTAGGCGCTTGAGTGTTTCGATCAAGGTCTCATTGTCTGGGTTCAATAGGGATCCCTTTTTCCATATGTCGGTGGCATTGTTGTGTTGACCCAGAATCCACAATACTTCACCGAGATGAGCAGCTATTTCAGCATCGGGTTTTGAGAGAAAGGCGGCTTCCAGTAGACGCAAAGCTTCTTCAAAGTTGCCACTGCGAAACTCAACCCACCCCAAGCTATCCATAATGAAAGGATCGTCTTTGGCGTACTCGAGCGCCTTCAATATAAGTTGTTTGGCCTCAGGCAGTTGGGTGCCTTGCTCTGCCAGCGAATAACCAAGCGCGTTGTATGCATGGTAATAGTCGGGTTTGGCTGTAATGATGGATCGCAATAAGCGTTCCATCTCTGCCGTATTTCCCATTTTTTCAGCCACCATCGCCAAGTCATAGACCAAATCCCAGTCCAATGGATTGCGGTCAATCGCTTCCTTGAGCACTTGGTAGGCCATTGCATATTGCTTGTGCTCTCGGAGAATTTGCGCCTCAGCGGTCGTTTTTAACCGCGCATCTGCCTCTGACCCTGCTCGCTGATCGCGAATCAACTGCAACGCTCCTTCGACATTACCTTGTTTCGACAGCAGGGTTGCTCGACGCAACTGTGCACTGAGGATGTCTTCTTGGTTGTCGATTTGCCTCAACCAAGCGTCAGCGTTTGGGTAATCCTTTCGCTGCTCGGCAATTTGAGCCAGTGACAGATAGGCCTGTGTCGCGCCTCTGTCCGCGTCTGAATTGACCTTTCGCTCAGTTTGAATCAGGGATAAGTAGTGCTTAAGGGACTTCTCTGCTGCATTGAACTCATCGTTCTGGATCTGAATAACGCCTTGAATGAGCCATGCATCGGAGAACTCAGCATGTTGCGTCGTCATGATTTGAAGCTGTGCCTGTGCTTCTGCAAATCGCTGCACGCTGAGCAGCGCGCGCGTGTAATCCATTCTGAGCTTGGGGGTTGGATTTTTGTCAAGGTGCTGCAAAATCAACGCTTCAGCTTCGGGCACGTTCGCGCGCATGAGCCGTATGCTGAGGAGCATAGGTCCCTCGGCATTGGCATCAGCCGCTTGCGCCTTGCGTATCGCTGCAATTGCTGAATTAAATTCCTCCGCTTCAAAGCGCATTCGCCCGATGCTAGTCCATGCCGCTGACGCTTCTGAGGGGATCAACAGGTTTTTGAATAAGGCTTTTTCAACGGTGAGTGCCGCTAATTTTTTATCACTGGTTCGTGCGTAATACTGAGGAATTGAGGCAATAAAAGCCTGACGATCTGTCGCTGGTGCCCACGCCAGCTCTTGGATTAATGGCTCCAGTGAATCACTGATCCTGTTCAAACCAATCAAGATTTGAAGCAGAAAACTATTGGCCTCTTTGGATTCTGGAAATGTCTGCCTCCATGCTTGGGCTGCTTGGAGTGCTGATGCGCCAGACCTCGCTTGCAACGCAATTTCCACCGCGCGTTGGAACAGTGCGGCGCTCTCGGTTTTTCTCGCAGCATCCAGCATGAGCGCATAGGCCGCGGCGTTATCACCGCCACGCGCATTCAATTCGCCCATCAGCAGTTGATAGAACAGGGGAGCGTCGAGTGACGAAACAAGTGGCACGGAGCGGGCGGTGCTCACATTTTGTGCATTCACGCCCAAGGCGACAGTGAAAGAAACAAGAACAACAAGACGGTTAAAGCGCAACATCGAATGATAATAATCCAAGCCATCCACTTTGATTTTTTATGCCTGAATTACCTGAGGTCGAAGTTACCCGCTTGAGTTTCGTCGAGCGCATCGCCGGTGCTTCTGTTCGAGCGGTGCGATTGGGGAAGCCATTGAGGTGGCCTCTGAGCTGCGTACCCGACTCTCTTGTGGGAAAAACCGTGCTCACTGTGCGGCGCCGAGGAAAGTACCTGCTCATTGACTTCGACCGGGGATTGATGATTTTGCATTTGGGAATGTCAGGTAGTTTGAGGTTCGAATCTCAATTGGCAACGCCGGGTTCTCACGATCATTTTGATCTCGTCACCAGCCATGGGACGCTGCGCCTTCATGACCCTCGCCGTTTTGGTGCTGTGGTCTATGCTGAGTCGGATTTAGACCCCATTGCTATTAAGCTGCTAGGGAGACTGGGAGTAGAACCACTTTCTGATGAATTTGACCTGAAAACCTTTCAGATGGACTTGAAGAAACGGCGCGCGCCTATCAAACAGGTATTGTTGGCCGGTGATGTGGTTGTGGGTGTAGGCAATATCTACGCCTCAGAGGCATTGTTTCTAGCCGGTATCCGACCGACCACGCGCGCTTCCCTGTTGAGTGGGCCCCGTGTTAGGAAACTTCATCACGCCATTCGCGATGTGCTGCTACACGCTGTCGCTGCGGGGGGGAGTACCCTGCGCGACTTTACCAGCGCCCAAGGGGAAAGTGGCCACTTCCAACTCGAAGCTATGGTTTACGGTCGCGCTGGGCAAGCCTGTAGGCGCTGTTCCACGCCAATAAAAATCATTCGTCAGGGTCAACGATCCTCGTTTTATTGTCCTGTGTGCCAAAAAATCTGAGATGGTTAAAAGATGACGGTGCTATATTGATCAATTGTCCCGGAGGATACTTGCAGACTTCATTCAACGAACGATTTGACCAGCACGGCGCGTGGAGGCGTGACTTCGCCTTGCGATTGAAGCTTTTGGGTGAATGGATGAGGGACCACGATTTGGTCGATGCTGCGTTGGAAGAGCGTTTGCAGCGGCTAGAAAGCCAGGTCCGCTCCGATAAAGTCATGGTGGCGTTTGTGGCCGAGTTCTCGCGGGGCAAGTCGGAGCTAATCAATGCCATCTTTTTCGCAGGCTACGGGCAGCGAATTATGCCCGCCAGCCCAGGGCGCACGACCATGTGCCCGACGGAGCTTGGGTACGATGCCGATGTTCCGCCTTGTTTGCGATTGCTGCCAATTGAGTCCCGATTGAAGCCACAGTCGTTGATGGAATGGCGCATGATTCCCGAAAAGTGGACGCGCATCGATTTGGATGTAAATGACCCTAAACGTTTGGCGATCGCTCTTGAAAAGGTAGCAGAGACGCGGCGCGTGACTCCCGATGACGCTCGACTTTTAGGCTTTTGGAGCAGTCACTCGCCTGACGACAATCCGCCCCTTGATTCCCAGGGCTTGGTTGAGGTTCCAATGTGGCGCCACGCTTTGATCAATATTGCACATCCCTTGCTGAAACAAGGGTTGGTGATTTTGGATACACCGGGACTCAATGCCATTGGAGCAGAGCCCGAATTAACGGTGAGCTTGATCCCGCAGGCACAGGCCGTCGTTTTTTTATTGGGTGCTGATACGGGTGTCACCAAATCGGATCTCACGATTTGGCGCGAGCACTTGGGTGGCGACATCCATGATGAGAGTACCCGTCTGGTCGTTCTTAATAAAATTGATACGCTTTGGGATGCTTTGAGCACGCCGGTTCTGGTGCAAGAGCAAATCGATCGGCAACAAAGCATAACTGCCGAAATCCTGGGTGTTAAAAAACAGCAAGTGGTTCCTGTGTCTGCTCACAAAGGCTTGCTCGCTAAAGTGACTCTTGACATGGAGTTGCTCAAGCAAAGTAATTTATCTGTGTTGGAAGATGCGTTAGGTCGCGGCATCTTGGGTCAGCGGCGACAAATTCTGGGCGCAGCTGTAACAAATGCATTGGCTGAACTCCGGTCGGAAACGGGGAGAATGATTCGTATCCGTCAGCGAGATCTATCAGAACAAACGGCTGAGCTTCGGGAGTTGCAGAGTAAAAATTCTCCGGTGATCAAAAATATGCGTTCTCGCATATCGCAAGAGCAAGCTGAATTTGACCTCGGCGGCGTGAAAATTCACGCGGTCCGTTCAGTGCACGTGAAGTTGTTGCGTGAAGTTTTCAAGCTGATGGGACCGGTATCGCTTAAGGTAGAAATGGGGCAATTCACCGCAAGCTTGCAGCAAAAAGGAATTAAATTTGGGGTGAAACGAGCTTATGGTGAAACGTTTGAACGCCTGAGAGTGGTCTTGACTAAGGTGCAATCCGCCAGTGGTGAAATTCAAACCATGCTGGTAGCCACATTTCGCCAGTTAAATTCTGAGTATGGATTTTCGTTGTTGGCCCCGGCAATACCGGACATGAATCGCTATTTTCGTGCTTTGGATCAAGTGGAACAGACTCATTTGAAGTTCCTTGGCGTCACCAATGCTTTCAGATTGGCGCAGCCCGAATTTTCAGCCCGTTTGGTCAGGGCTCTTTCTACTCGTGTAAGGCTTGTTCACGAAGCAGTACTGGGTGACATTGAGCTGTGGAGCAAGTCTGCAACATCCCAACTGGACGCGCAGTTGCGAGAGCGGCGCCGTAATTTCAGCCGAAGACTTGAGGCCATTGATCGAATCCAGCAAGCGTCCGGTGGGCTTGATGAGCGAATCACGGAAATTGAGGTGCAAGGGGTTGCATTGCACCAGTTGGAAGCCAAACTGAGTGAGTTGACAGACTTCGTGGTCAATGCAGCAGCGGGTCATTCTGAGTCTCAGACAGTTCGAGTTGTGGAGTCTGTTTGATTTCAAATGATGATGGAGAAACGTTTGCTACACGGGTTGTCGCGTGGCAGGAAAGATATGGACGACACGACCTGCCTTGGCAAAACACCCGTGACCCCTATCGGGTGTGGTTGTCAGAAATTATGCTGCAGCAGACCCAGGTCATCACTGTGCAGAGTTATTTTCCTCGCTTTCTGGCTCGATTTCCGGACGTTTCCTCTCTGGCGAACGCGACCTTGGATGAGGTTCTCGCGTTGTGGAGCGGATTGGGTTACTACAGTCGTGCTCGAAATCTTCGTCAATGCGCGATTGATGTTGAAACCATCCATGGTGGGGTGTTTCCCGAATCTGTTGAGCGGTTGGAGTCATTGCCTGGGATTGGACGTTCGACGGCGGCAGCCATTGCGTCGCTGTGTTTCAGCCATCGCGTTGCCATATTAGATGGCAACGTTAAGCGAGTCCTCACTCGTGTGCTCGGTTTCGGTGGGGATCTCGCTCGTGCGTCAAACGAACGATTACTCTGGGATGAAGCCACCTCGTTGCTTCCCAAAGCTGACCTTTACAACACGATGCCGCGTTACACCCAAGGTCTGATGGATTTAGGTGCCACAGTTTGCTCAACTAAGAATCCGCGTTGTGAAGCGTGTCCGTTGGCCGCCCTGTGTGTCGCCAAAAAAACGGAAGAGCCCGAAAAGTACCCTGTCAAAACCCGCAAAATTAAACGCGGTGCGCAATCTATTTGGTTGTTGGTGGCGAGGCAGGAGGATGGCACCGTCTTGCTCAAAAAACGTCCGACCCCAGGGGTTTGGGCGGGCCTGTATTGTTTGCCTTTGTATGACGGTTATGGCGAGCTTGATGCAGCCATTTCCCTCAATCTAAAACCATATTTGATAACCCTGCCTGCTTTCACCCATGTGCTGACTCACAAAGATCTTTATTTACATCCAGTTCTGCTGGCGCTTCCAAGTGACTCAGCCGAGTTCGCGCAGGGTCATTGGGTCGGAGCCAAGGAATGGCCTCTTTTAGGTTTGCCGGCACCCATTCGCAAGCTTCTCATGACGGTTTGATTGCGGTTCCTGAAAGTGCGTCTAACTCCCGGTGGCGCATTAGTGTGACCCATTTTTCTTTGTAAAAAGAACCGAGTCGCTCAACCAAATAGACCGACCGGTGTTGTCCGCCTGTGCACCCAATAGCTACTGTGACATAGCTTCGGTGGTCGTTGGCCAGTGCATCCAACCAGTGATTCAGAAAAGTTTCTATATGGCTTAGCATTTGCACCACAGGGGGGAGTTTGCTCAAAAATTCTGCCACCGGCGAATCAAGTCCGGTGAGGTGGCGAAGATCTGGTTCGTAATGCGGGTTAGGAAGCATGCGTACGTCAAAGACGAAGTCAGCATCTCCTGGTGCGCCATGTTTAAATGCAAAAGACTTGAAAATGAGTGTCATTTGCCCTGCAGGTGAGTTAACGAGCGATTTGATATCTCGCTGTAGTTGTGCAGGACGACTGCTGCTCGTGTCAATCAGAAAGGCATTTTCTCGTATGTCACAGAGCAGTTCACGCTCCAATTCAATGGCGTCCACCAAAATGTGTCGTAAATCCGTCGAGGAAGAGCCCTCAGATATTTGAGACAAAGGGTGTTTGCGGCGGGTTTCTGAATACCGCCTTACCAGAGTTCCCGTTGAGGCATCAAGAAACACCAGTTTGACCGATATACCCTGTCTTTTTAGAGTATCGAGTTGTTTCGGCAGTAGTGGAAGAGAAGAAGCCGTTCTCACGTCCATTGCAATAGCAATACGGTTGGTTTTATGCTTTTTCTCTAACTCGATTAATGGGAGTAGTAATTCTGGAGGGAGGTTATCAACGCAGAAGAACCCGGCGTCCTCCAAAGCATTCAGTGCGATTGACTTGCCGGAGCCAGACATTCCTGTGATCAAGACAATTTCAAGATTTCGATCAGGTGAGTTCATAGTGCTAATGCCTTGGTTGCAGCATCTCTCTGGCATGTGCTTGAGAGGTATCAGACAGTCTTTCACCTCCCAGCATTCGAGCAATTTCAGCCACTCGCTGCTCCCCCAGAACCTTCGTCACAAAGCTCAAGGTGACCTCCCCTTGCCGTCGCTTGGAAACCCGCCAGTGGTGGTCAGCGCATGCGGCAACCTGGGGCAGGTGAGTGACCGCCAAAACTTGACGATCAACACCGAGCTGCTTCATGAGTCGTCCAACGGTTTCTGCAATAGCTCCGCCTATACCTGCATCAACCTCATCAAAAATTAAGGTTTGGGCTGTTCCGAGTTGACTTGTTGTCACGGCAATCGCCAATGCTATGCGTGACAATTCACCGCCTGATGCAACTTTATTAACCGGTCTTGGCGTACTACCCGCGTGGCCTGCAACGAGAAAAACGACTTCATCGATGCCGTTGGGTGTGGGGAGTGCCGTGCTATGGAGTTTGACTTCAAACAGTCCGCCTTGCATGCCAAGCTCCTGCATGGCGAGCGTCACGGCGCGGCTAATTTTTGGCGCAGCCAAGGAACGGGCCTTTGAGACGCGCGTCGCCTCTGTAATATAAGTATCGTGTGCCAGTTTTTCAGCAGCTTGCAGAGCCGAGATATTGGTCACCTGATCCAAATCTTGAAGTGATTTTGACCAAGTTGCCTGAAGTTCTACAAGTTCCTCGGGCGCTCGTTTATAACGCCTGGCCAACGAAACCCAGAGCGCCATGCGTTCGTCCAGTTGTTGGAGTCGATCAGGATCAAGGTCAGCGCTTCGCAAATACCCTCGCAGGGAATGAACGGTGTCTTCGACTTGTACCAAGTTGGATTCCAGTAGGGCGGAAAGGTCTTTGAAAACCGGCTCAAGATGCTCTTGTTGTTTCAAAAGTTGGTGCGCTTGATGCAGCCTCTGAATGCCACTGTTTTCCTCGTCATCCAGCGCTTGAATGACTGCCTGACCCGCGTCAATCAGTGCTTGCGCGTTGGAAAGTCGGCTGTGTTCCGTGTTGAGCGTTTCCCATTCAAGTGCTTGCGGTGCGAGCTTGCTGAGTTCACCGATTTGCCAAATCAATCGCTCTCGCTCTAGTTGCATCGTGTCTTGGGAGGCAGTTGCTTGTGCCAGATGTGTTTGCGCTTGTCGCCACTGCTGCCAGATAACCCCTAATTTAAGGGTTGAAATTTTCCCGTACGCATCAAGTAGCGTTCGTATTGACTCGGGTCCAGTGAGACTTTGCCAAGCGTGTTGACCGTGAATATCGAGTAACTGTTGGCCAATTTCTCGCAATTGAGTGGCGGTTGCAGGGCTGCCGTTGATCCATGCTCTACTTTTGCCCTGAATATCCACCGTACGGCGCAACAAAAGTCCTCCACCGGAATCAAACCCAAATTGTGTAAGCCAAGTCGTTAAAAGCGGATTGACGTCAAATTCAGCGCTTACCTCTGTTCGATGTGTCCCCTCCCGAATCACTCCGATGTCAGCGCGGCCACCAGTTACCAATTGGAGGGCGTCAATGAGAATGGATTTTCCAGCGCCTGTTTCTCCCGTCAGTACGGTGAATCCGGTGTCAAGGTCTAATTCAAGTTCGCCTACGATGATGAAGTCACGCAGAACAATACGTCGCAAGCTCACAGCGAAGTCACTCCTTCATTCCAATGCAGTTTTTGGCGCAAAGTGTCAAAGTATGACCACCCTTTCGGGTGGAGAAAGCGCACACAATGCTCAGATCGGTTCACCACGATACGGTCACCATGCATCAGTGACGCGATGGACTGCATGTCAAAACTGGCACTTGCATCCCTGCCCGATACTATTTCTATAGCAACCTCTGAAGCATTAGAAAGGACGATAGGGCGATTTGACAAGGTGTGTGGTGCTATGGGCGCTAACACCCAGCCGGGAATCGACGGGTGAAGCAGAGGCCCTCCTGCTGATAAAGAATACGCGGTTGATCCAGTGGGGGTAGCGATGATGAGACCATCGGCCCGTTGGTTGGCAACAAAATGACTGTCCACCTCGACGCGTAGCTCAACCATGCCAGAGGTTGCACCCCGATTGATAACAACATCATTCATCGCCAGCGAGTCAAAAACACAGTGACCGTCGCGCATAACCTTGCCATGAATCAAGCTGCGTTGCTCCTCCTCGAACTCTCCCTGAAGCATAGGGCCTAGCGACGCTGCAAAGTCTTCAAATCGAATGTCGGTAATGAAACCAAGGCGTCCTTGATTCACCCCAATCAAAGGAACACCGAAGCAGGCTAACTGGCGACCGATGCCCAGCATTGTGCCGTCACCCCCTACGACCAAGCCCAAATCACAATGGGTGCCAATCATTGCAACACTCATGGTGGGGTAACCTGATAGCCCCATATTTCGTGCCGTGTCATGTTCCAAAACTACTTCGCAGCCTTTGGTATTCAGAAACTGGGCCATGTCTTCAAGAGCTTGGCGTGACGAAGCACCCGCAGCCCCTGACGAGACCGTTTGGTACTTGCCGATCAACGCAACATGACGGAATTTCGAGTTCATTTGCAAATTACATCACTAAAATGATTCCATGCTGGATGAACGTGCCAAGTTGTTGTTGAAAGCCCTGGTTGAGCGCTACATTGCCGATGGCCAACCGGTAGGGTCGCGAACGCTTTCCAAGGAGTCAGGGTTGGATTTGTCTCCAGCCACTATACGCAATGTCATGTCTGATCTTGAGGAGCTTGGGCTCATCGTGAGCCCGCACACCTCAGCGGGGCGCATCCCAACGGCACGCGGATACCGTCTGTTTGTGGACACGATGTTGACGGTAAAGCAGGGATCTCAATACAGCTCGCATAGCCTAGCGCCTGATCAGCCTCAAAAAGTATTGTCGAACGCTGCCAACCTGCTATCAAGTCTTTCTCAGTTCGTCGGTGTAGTTGTTGCCCCTCGTCGGTCATCTGTGTTTCGGCATATTGAATTCCTCCGTTTGTCCGAACGCCGATTGTTGGTGATCATCGTTTCCCCTGAAGGCGATGTGCAAAATCGGGTCATTTTTACGGCGGTTGACTATTCTCAAAGCCAATTGGTAGAGGCTGCCAATTATTTGAATACCAACTACATTGGCTTAGCTATCGAAGAAGTGAGAGAACGATTGAAGAACGAGGTTGAGTCACTTCGTTCAGAGATTGCTAGTTTGATGCAGGCGGCCGTCGCGGTCAGCTCTGAAGCCATTACGGATACGCATGACGATGTTGTCATCTCAGGAGAGCGAAATTTACTGTCAGTAACCGATTTTTCTCAGGACATGGGTCATCTTCGTCGTGCATTTGAACTTTTTGAGCAAAAAGCACAGTTGATGCGATTGTTAGAGGTTGCGGGTCAAGCCGAAGGTGTTCGGATCTTTATTGGTGGGGAAAGCCAAGTCGTGCCGTTTGAAGAGCTTTCTATCGTTAGTTCGCCGTATGAAGTGGATGGACGAATCGTGGGCACCCTGGGTGTCATTGGCCCCACCCGCATGGCGTACGATCGAATGATTCAAATCGTGGACATAACATCAAAATTGGTTAGCAATGCCCTGAGCCATCACAAGTAGGCCCTTACAATGAGAGCTCGGTTGGGGCGTTAGCTCAGTTGGTTAGAGCAGAGGACTCATAATCCTTTGGTCGAGTGTTCAAGTCACTCACGCCCTACCACTTATTCTTTAATAAAATCAATGAGTTACCTTGGTCTAGGGTGGCTCATTTTTTATTTTGACGGTACAAAATTTGACGTTCGGTACGATTTCAGTACAGTGGTGGTCTTTGATCCCTCTACTGATACTTTATGCCAACCATTGTTAAGACACCTTCGAGCACTTGGAAAGCTGTCGTTCGAAAGACCGGCTTTCCTGCGAGCATCAAAACCTTTCGTCTCAAGCGAGATGCGGAAGATTGGGCGCGTCGTACAGAGGACGAAATGGTGCGGGGATTGTTTATCCAGCGCGGGCCATCTGAGCGGCTGACCTTCGAACAGGCCATGCACCGTTACTTGTCCGAAGTGACGCCATCAAAGCGACCACTCACCCAAATTGGCGAGAAGATGCGTTCAAAGGCGCTAATTAATTTTTTTGGCAAATATTCCCTGGCTGCCATTACGGCAGAACTGGTTGCTCAGTACCGAGATATGCGACTTGCTGGTGAGGATCGAATGGGTATAGAGCGTGAGGCTATTCCACGCGCTGCAAACACAGTTCGGCTTGAGTTGGCCTTGCTTGGTCACCTCTTTACCATTGCATTGAAGGAGTGGGGACTTGGGCTTCCCTACAACCCGGTTTTGAATGTGCGACGGCCTGCCCCAGGGCCTGGCCGAAATCGGCGACTTGACGTAGCTGAAGAAGCCAAGCTTTTTAAAGCAGTTGATAATCATTCGAACCCAATGCTCAGCTGGATTGTGCGGGTCGCTGTCGAGACCGGCATGAGGTCATCTGAAATTACAACGCTTCGACGCAACCAAGTAGATCTGTCGCGCCGCGTGGTGCGCCTACTCGAAACGAAAAATACCTTGCCGCGTACCGTACCACTTTCAGTAGAAGCGACAGCCTTGTTTCAGAAGGCGTTAGCGAACCCTATCTGTCCTATTGACACCGATCTAATTTTCTTTGGTGAGCCCGGAAAAGATGGCAAACGTCGGCCTTACAACTTTAACAAGGTATGGCTTGACATCAAGCGTACCGCCGGGTGTGCAGACTTCCGGTTTCACGACCTGCGACATGAGGCCGTAAGTCGTTTTGTCGAAGGTGGCCTGAGTGACCAAGAGGTGTCGGCGATAAGCGGCCACAAGTCCATGCAGATGCTCAAACGCTACACGCACTTGCGTGCTGAAGATTTGGTTGTGAAGCTCGATAAATTTAAAGTTGGAGAGTCGTGAATTGCTCACCTTGCGCAACACGCTCGCTTAAGGGGAGCATCAATGACGAGGGCGAATCAAACAATTGCGTTGCTCGGCGACGGTGTGCGGAATTTTGTGTAAATGGCAATTTAATGTGGGTAGAAGCTTGCTTAACCGTAAGGACAATTACATCCAAAAAGCACACTGCACTCCAGTTTATATTTATGTTACATCTGCATAATGCAGTAGGTTTGTTCACTATGCCGCGTTGCGGAGAAAAAGCATGGATAACGTCTTTGATTTTCGCAACCAGCTCATCAGCGAATACAGCTCATTTTCGCGGAGTTTTTCCAAGGTTTCCGCTCAGGACATCCTTTCCCAGGTTGAGGGCGAATATGACCGTGGCCGATACTGGCCCGAGCCGCTGATCCAGATCAACCCCAACTACAAGCGGCAAGGCACTGTCCAACAGCTGACGCAGCAGGGGGTTCTGCACGCTCATTGCGCAGACCTTTTCCGTACAGGTAAGACCGAGGGCCAGTCGGCGGACTTGCACCTGTATGTCCACCAGTTGCAAGCGTTGGCCAAGGCGCAAAAACACCAGAGCTACGTGGTGACCACCGGAACCGGCTCCGGCAAATCTCTGGCGTTCTTCGTGCCCATCGTTGACCGCGTTCTGAAAGCCAAAGCGGCAGACCCGCAAAAACGCACGCGCGCCATTGTCATCTACCCCATGAATGCGCTGGCCAACAGCCAGCTGGAAGAACTGGACAAGTTCCTGCATGGTTATCCAGAGGGTCAGGCCCCCTTCACCGTAGCGCGTTACACCGGCCAAGAAAGCAAGGCTGAGCGCGATCAGATAGCCGACAACCCGCCCGACATCCTGCTGACCAACTTTATGATGCTGGAGTTGATTTTGACCCGTTACGAGGACGTGGATCGGCGGGTGGTCGAGCATTGCCAGGGTCTGGAGTTCCTGGTGCTGGACGAACTGCACACCTACCGTGGACGCCAGGGCGCCGACGTAGCCTTGTTGGTGCGCCGCCTGCGCGAGCGTTTGCAAGCCGACCAATTGGTGTGCATTGGCACGTCCGCCACCATGTCTTCCACGGGCTCGTTGGTCGACAGAAACCAGACCGTCGCCGGTGTTGCCAGCCTGCTGTTTGGCACGCAGATCACCGAGCAGGATGTGATTGGCGAAACCCTGGAGCGAGTCACCAACCCTGGCAAAGACATCTACTCCGTCACGCCGATGCTCAAGCAGGCATTGCAGCGTAAAAATTACCACTGGCCAGACTTTGCCGCCTTCAGCGATGACCCACTGGCGGTGTGGGTGGAGTTGGTCCTGGGCATCGAACTGCCCGCAGACGAGCCGCCGCGCCGCGCCAAACCCATTACCTTGAACGACGCTGCCAGCAAGCTCGCTGCCGATGCCCAGTGCTCTTTGCAAGAGGCCAGCGCCGGATTGCAACGTTTTCTGGTGGCGGCGCACGATGTCAAAACCCCTCAGGGCCGTGCCCCCTTTGCTTTCAAATTACACCAGTTCATCAGCGGCCCCGGCAAGGTGCTGGCCACGCTGGAGCCCGAGGGCGTGCGCCACATTACGCTGGATGCCCAACGCTTTGCGCCTGGCCGCCAGGAAGAGGGCACGCAGCTCTACCCCGTTCATTTCTGTCGGGACTGCGGACAGGAGTACCACCCGGTGTGGCGCTCGGGCCAGGCCCAACTGGAATACACCCCGCGAGAGATTGACGACATCTCCAGCGACGACGATGAAAACGCCCGCTATGGTTTTTTGTGCCCCGCTAAGCTGGGCCAAAGCTACCGGGGCAGCATCGAAGACCTGCCCGAGTCCTGGTTGGACCTCAGCAAGGCCGAGCCCAAGATCAAAAGCACCTTCCGCAAATATGTGCCCGAGGACATCCATGTCAGCCCCCAAGGCTTTCAAGGGCCCGGCGGCGGCGAATACTGGTTCATCCCCGGCAAGTTCCGCTTCTGCCTCCACTGCGGTCAGACCCACGAAGTGCATGGCAAGGACATCAACCGCTTGGCCAGCCTGTCGGGCGAAGGGCGTTCATCGGCCACCACAATCCTCACGCTCAGCGCCATACGGCAACTGTTTGCGGCACAAGACCTCCCGCCCGGCCAGCCCGACCCGCGCAAGCTGCTGGGCTTCACCGACAACCGCCAAGACGCTGCTTTGCAGGCGGGGCATTTCAACGATTTTGTTTTTTTGCTCACCCTGCGCTCTTCCTTGATTGGCGCGCTGCAAAACCACCAGGGCGTGCTGACCGAGGAAACCCTGGCCGACGCCGTCTTCAAGGCCCTGGGTTTTGACAAAACCGACTTCGCCACATTGGCGGAATACCTGCGCACCCCCAAACTGATGGGCCTGGCCCGGCAAGACGCGCAGCGCACCATGCGCTTCATCATTGGCTACCGGCTCTTGCGTGATTTGCGGCGCGGCTGGCGCTTCAACAACCCCAACCTCGACCAGCTCAACCTGCTTTCCATCGCCTATCGCGGGCTGGACGAATTTGCAGCCGAGTCCTCGATGTTTGCCGCGTCTGCCGTGCTGGCCAGCATCAGCTCAGAGCAGCGCGCCATTCTGGCGCGCACCGTGTTTGATGCCATGCGCCGCAGCCTGTGCCTGGAAACGCGCTACCTCGATGCCGTCGAGCAAGACAAAGCCAAGGCCACTGCCCACCAGTACCTCAATGAGCGCTGGGCTTTCGCTGCCGATGAAAACCTGGAGACATCCAAATCTCTCATCCTCACCAAGCGCCCGGAATACAAGGGCAAGCCCCGCGTGGACTTGGTGCCCGGCGGCTCGCGTTCGCGCCTGCTCAAAGACATCAAAACCTTAGCATTTTGGAAAGACAGCGCCGCCGCTGCCCAGGTGTCGGGCTGGAAAGATCCGCAGTGGGTTGAACTGACCGAGCAACTGCTCAAGGCCGCATCCGATTATGGCTACGTGCAAAAAAAAGAGGTGGATGCCGGCACCGTTGGCTGGCGGCTCAACGCCTCGTGTATGGACTGGCTTTTGGTGGAAGAAACCCAGGCGCAGGAAGACGGCAAACACAACCAGTATTTCCGCAGCCTGTACTTGACCGTGGCACAAACCCTGCGCCAGCCGGGCCATCCTTTGTTCAACTTTGAGGCGCAAGAGCACACCGCACAGGTCGATGCGGCGCGCCGCCAGCTGCTGGAGCAGCGCTTTCGCTACACCGAAAAAGACCGCCGCGACTGGCTGGACAACCCCGCGCACGAAGCGCCGCTGGAACGCCTGCCCGTCATGTTCTGCTCGCCCACCATGGAACTGGGGGTCGACATATCGGCCCTGAACACGGTGTACCTGCGCAACGTGCCGCCCACCCCCGCCAACTACGCCCAGCGCAGCGGTCGGGCCGGGCGTTCGGGCCAGCCCGCGCTGGTCATTACCTACTGCGCTGCACTCAGCCCGCACGACCAATGGTTTTTCCACAACGCCAACCAAATGGTGCATGGCATCGTCAAGCCACCCACGCTGGACTTGGCCAACCGCGACCTGGTGGAAAGCCACCTCCACGCTGTCTGGCTGGCCGCCGCGCAGGTGCAGCTCGATACCAGTATTGCCCCGCTGCTCGACCTTGAAAGTGCCGAGAAGCCCTTGCAGAGCGCCCTGCGCGATAAGCTCGCCGCCCCCGAGGTCACTGTGCGCGCGCTGCAAAGCGCGCAAGGTTTTGTGGCCCAGCTCGCGCCCGTGCTGGCCAACAGCCCCTGGTTTTCGGCTGCGCAAATTGAGGCCAGTGTTCGACGCGCGGCTGAAGACTTCAGCGCCGCATTCGAGCGTTGGCGTCTGCTGGTAGATGCCACGCGCAAGCAGATGGACATGGCCGACCAAGTCGTCAAGAGTTACACCACCAGCCACGCTGAAAAGCAAAACGCCCAGCGCCGCTACGGTGACGCCGCCCGCCAATACGCCGTGCTGCTCAAGTCAGGCAACGGCCAAAATTCTGACTTCTACACCTACCGCTATCTGGCCAGCCAAGGCTTTCTGCCAGGCTACAACTTCCCGCGCCTTCCCCTTATGGCCTGGATACCCGCCAAGGGCGGCACGGCTGCCAAAGGCAAGGACGACGAGGGCAGCATGGTCAGCCGCCCGCGCTTTCTGGCGCTGTCTGAATTTGGCCCGCGCAGTCTCATTTATCACCAAGGCCGTATGTACCGCGTGGTGCGCGCCAAGCTCAACGTCGGCTCGGCAGACCACATCTCGGGCAACAGCCAGCTGGCCACCGTGGCCAGCCGCGTTTGCAGTCAGTGCGGCTACGCCCACATGGGTGGCGAAGACGGCACTGAGCCGCACCACAATCTGTGCGAAAACTGCGGCGCACTGCTTACCGATCTGGACTGGGTGCGCAGCCTCTACCGTATCGAAACCGTCGAAACTGTTCCCGTCGAGCGCATCTCCATCAACGACGAAGACCGCCAGCGCCAGGGCTTTGAGCTGCAAACCACCTACCGCTTCTTGCCCGGCCCCGATGGCAGGATTGCCCAGCACAAGTCCATCATCACCCGCGTGGACGGCGATGCAACCGAAGCCATGGCCGCTTTGACCTATGCCCCCGCCGCACAAATCTGGCGTATCAACCGGGGCTGGCGCCGGCGTAAAAACAAAGAACAGCTTGGCTTCTACATCAACCCCATCACGGGACAGTGGAGCAAAAAAGACGAGCCCGGCGCCACCGAAGACGGCGCTGCGGAAGAAGGCCTGCTCGACAAGGTGCCCAACCAGCAAATCGTGCCGTATGTTGAAGACCACCGCAACATCCTGATCCTGGCGCCCAACGTGCTGCTGGACTTGGAGGCTATGGCCACGCTGCAAGCAGCCCTAAAGCGCGGCATTGAAATGACTTTCCAGATCGAAGAGTCCGAGCTGGTAGCCGAACCCCTGCCCAAGCAAGACGACCGCAAAGCCCTGCTGTTCTACGAAGCTGCCGAAGGCGGAGCCGGCGTTCTCACCCGCCTGGCCACCGAGCCCGGTGCCATGGCGCAAGTGGCCGCACAGGCGCTGCGCCTGCTGCACCACAATGCGCCCACTGGCCTCTGGACTGTGGCTGGCTTGCCTGCGCTGGAACAAAAAAACCCGCAAGGCCACAGCATCTGCGAAGCCGGCTGCTACCAGTGCCTGCTGTCGTACTTCAACCAGCCCGACCACGAGCACATCAACCGCCGCAACGCCCAGGCCATTGAAATGCTGGTGGCCCTGGCCAATGCGCAGGTGGCG
>JBAQDW010000254.1:0-1656 GCA_049286445.1 Rhodoferax sp.
TTCCAGCGCTTGTTGGCGGCTGTCGGTCGCTCCCGCTGCACGCAGCCCATAACGCACGTTCTCAAGCACACTCAAATGGGGAAACAGCGCGTAGCTTTGAAACACCATGCTGATGGGGCGCTGGGCAGGGTCGAGGCGGGTCACGTCGCGTCCATTGATTTGCACTTGACCTGTGCTGGGGTGCTCCAAACCCGCCACCATGCGCAGCAAGGTGGTTTTGCCGCAGCCTGACGGGCCCAGCAGCGTGGTCAACTGGCGCGCCGGTAACCTGAGGTGCACATTGCGCAGTGCCCGCGCGCCATTGGGAAAGGTCTTTCCAATGGCCGTCAACTGCACCGCCCCGCTCATGACACTGCTCCATGCGCGGCGGTAACCCATGCATCTTGGGGCCAGCGCACCACGGCATCGACGCCCACGATGCGGTCGTCCTGGACGCGGTTGTACAGATCCACCTCGGCGCCCATCGACACGGCAATTTGGCGACAGATGGACAGCCCCAAACCAACGCCGCTGGCACCCGAAGCAGACTGAAAGGGCTCAAAAAGACGCGCTTGGATGGCCTCATCCATGCCACCCCCGTTGTCCCATACCAAGAGCTCGGTGCCACTGGGAAGCACCCGAATGACCACACCCAGGGCTGACCCAAGCGGGCTGTGCTGAATCGCATTGGAGAGCAAGTTGCGCACCAACTCACCGAGCAACCATGCATCTGTGTTGAGGCGGACTGGCACGGCCTGCAATGAAAAATCAAGATTTTTGCGTGCCAACAAGGGCGCAAACTCCATCGCCACGTCGCGCGCGACGGCCGACAAATCGACCTCCTGCCAGTTGGATTGGCGCACCATCTGCTCGACCTTGGCGATCGAGAGCAGCTGGCGCACCAAAGCGCTAGAGCGGTCGATCGTACTGAGCATTTTGGGCAGCGTCTCACGCGCTCCCATATCGCCCGACATGACGCCCTGCAGTTGCGCCCGCAACACCGCAAATGGGGTTTGCAACTGGTGAGAGGCATTGGCCAAGAAGCGCGTTTGTTCATCGACAGCGGCCTGTTGTGACTGCAGCAAACGGTTCACCGCCGTGGCCAGCGGCAACAGCTCTGCCGGTTGAAGCTGAGCCACCGCTTGCAAGTCTGAAACAGGTAGCGCATTGAGACTGCGGCCCAGGGCGCGAACGGGCAAAAAAGCCTGGCGCATCACCCACGTCAACACAACGGCACCCACCAGTAACCTCAGCAGCAACCCGCCCAAGGGGGCCAGCGGGTGATTCGGGGTTGGCCCAACCCAGCCCAAAACCTCCACCAAGCACAAAGTCGCCAGCGCCCAACCCATGACAAAACGACGAATAGACGCCCCTACCCGCCAAGGCCGCCAAGCGCTTCGCAGGGAAGAGGAGTCTGGAACCGATTCGTTCATGCCACGCTCTATCGCTCCGCCAGGGCGTCGTCCATCAGGAAGTACCCAACGCCTCGCAGCGTGACCAGACTGGCGCGAGCACCCTGCAAGCGCTTTCGCAAACGGTGAACCAGTACTTCAATGGCGTCAGGCCCAATTTGACCGTCATCACCAAAGACAGTTTGAAGCAAGTCGTCTTTGGTGACCGCTTTGCCCGGGTGCATCATCAACGCTTTCAACAGACTCAGCTCGCGCCCAGACACCT
>JBAQDW010000255.1:0-18251 GCA_049286445.1 Rhodoferax sp.
TGATGTCTAAATTCGCCAATGCGACGGCACACGCCACAGGGTGACCACTGTAGGTGTAGCCGTGGGCAAACTCCCCGCCTTTTTCGATCAGAACCTCAGCCACGCGGTTGCCCACCATGACGCCTCCCAGCGGAATGTAGCCACTGGTGACGGCTTTCGCAAACGTCACCAAATCAGGCTTGTAGCCAAATTTTTCATAAGCAAACCAATGCCCTAGACGGCCGAAAGCACAAATCACTTCGTCACTGATCAGTAAGACGCCGTACTTGTCCACAATTCGCTGGATCTCTGGCCAATAAGTACCAGGCGGCACAATGACACCGCCTGCGCCTTGAATAGGCTCCGCAATGAAAGCGGCGACCCGCTCTGGCCCCAACGCCAGTATTTTTTCCTCTAACCAGCCCGCCGCGCGCACACCAAACGCGTCGACCGTTTCACCGGGTAGCCCGTTTTCGAAAAAATAAGGTTGCCCAATATGCGCGATGTTTGGAATAGGCAGATCACCTTGCGCATGCATCGCACTCATCCCCCCAAGGGAGGCCCCGGCGATGGTGCTCCCATGGTATGAATTCACACGACTGATGATGACCTTGCGCTGCGGCTGCCCCAGCAGGTCCCAATAGCGACGCACCATGCGGACGTTGGAGTCATTGCCCTCACTGCCACTGCTGGAGAAAAAAACATGGTTAAAACTGCGGTCACCCACTTTGGGGGCCAGTGATGCCAGTCGTGCCGCTAATCTCGCAGCGGGTTCGTTGGTGGTTTGAAAAAAGCTGTTGTAAAACGGGAGCTTCATCATTTGCTGGTGGGCTGCATCCGCTAGCTCCCGGCGGCCATAACCCACATTGACGCACCATAAACCACTCATGGCGTCCCATAATTTATGGCCTTCCGAGTCCCAGACAAAAATGCCTTCTCCCCTGTCGATGACGCGAGCCCCTTGGGAAGCGAGATCCTTGAAATCCGTGAACGGATGGAGAAAATGGGCACTGTCGAGGGCCTGAATTTCCTGGGTCGTCAAGGAAGTTGAGGGAGAAGCTTTCATGAGGCTCGCGTGATTCCAAAGTCGTTAATAGGTTTGAGAGGCGTTTTTGCTCAAACGTGAAGCAACAAGTGCTCGCGCTCCCATGGTGAGATCACTTTCATGAATTCGTCAAATTCAAGCTCTTTGATTTCAAGGTACACCGTGATGAACTCTTTCCCCAGCACATCGTGCAATTCGGAATCACGTCGCAGCCAATCCAACGATTCGCCCAAACTGCGGGGTAACGCATACGGTGCCAAATAGGCGTCGCCTTTCATGGCTGGCTTGGGTTTAATCTTGTTCTTCATGCCCAGGTAACCACAAGCGAGAGTCATGGCCATGGCAATATAAGGGTTGGCGTCCGCACCAATCACCCGGTTTTCCACCCGCCGCGCCGATGGCGATGAAATCGGAGACCGAATGCCCACAGTTCGATTGTCATAACCCCATTCAATGTTGATGGGCGCCGCGGAGTTGCGCGCCAAACGACGGTAACTATTCACGTAAGGTGCAACCAACACCATCGCGGTTGGAATGTAGCGCTGCAGGCCGCCGATGTAGTGCAAAAAAGTCTCTGACGGCGTGCCGTCTTCATTGCTGAACACATTTTGGCCGGTGGCGACGTCTAGCAAGCTTTGGTGCACATGCATGGCACTGCCGGGCTCACCCGCGATGGGCTTGGCCATGAAGGTGGCGTACATGTCGTGGCGCAAGGCGGCTTCTCGGACCGTGCGCTTAAAAAAGAACACTTCGTCTGCCAAGCCCAACGGCTCGGCATGAAAGAAGTTGATCTCCATCTGCCCGGCTCCAATTTCGTGGATCAGGGTGTCGACATTCAGCTCCATCTTGTCGCAGTAGTCGTAGATTTCCTCAAACAACGGGTCAAACTCATTCACCGCATCGATGCTGTATGCCTGCCGCGAAGTTTCCGCCCGACCGCTTCGCCCAATCGGGGGGCGCAACAAGGTATTGGGGTCGGTGTTGCGCGCGGTCAGGTAAAACTCTAGTTCGGGCGCAACAATGGGCTGCAGGCCATCGTCGGCAAACAATTTACACACCTTGCGCAACACGGATCGAGGCGCAAAAGGTACCAAGTTGCCATCGTGATCAAAGCAGTCGTGAATGACTTGAGCGGTTGGGTCCGTGGCCCAGGGCACGATGCGCACCGAGGCAGGGTCCGGACGCAATTGCATGTCTTTGTCAGTCGGGTCAATCACATCGTAGTAAGGGCCACTCTCTGGCACCTCACCCGTCACCCCCAGAGCCACCACCGATTGCGGCAAACGCATGCCACGGTCTTCGGTGAACTTGGCGCGGGGAAGAATTTTTCCGCGTGCCACTCCCGTCAAATCAGGTACGAGACACTCGACCTCCGTCACCCGGCGCTCATTGAGCCATTGCTCCAGATCGTTGAAATTCATGGTCTTCTTTTCACTCATCCAATGCTCCAATTGTTTGACTCAACTCATGATTCCAATGAGGCCAAATGGGCGCGTTGTCGCGCTCTGCAGGCCCCACCAAAACGCCTAAAAATGGACCGGTAAAACGGGGTTTCCCCGCATTGCCACTGCGGACGCCTTTGCACCCCTGGGGTGAACGCTGGAGCGTCAGCTAATTCAAATGCTTCCACCAGCCCGTCCGGTACCACAGCGAGTGTACGCAGGCCGGGAGCCAGTTTATGGCTACCCCGAGTATGCAGGTAGTTCACCCAGATTGAATTGGCACCTGCGCAGGCGGTCAACACCGACTCTTTAAGCAAATGCAAAGCATGCCCGGGCGCATCCGGTTGCCCAGTCATCTCGATGGCAGGCTCACGGGGGTTCGTGCGACCGGGCACGCAATGCACTTGTTGGTGAAGGGTAGCGTCCAAAGCGACATTGAACTCTTGGAAACCACCACACAAACCCAGTACAGGCACGTGTTGATTCACGCAAGCGCGCACCACTTCGAGGATTAACGGGTGTCGATTGGCGTCCAGCAGCACGCGGGTGGCGGTGACGCCTTCCCTGAAATGAGAGGGGTGCATGTTGAAAGGAGACTCCGTCCATAGCACGCCGTCCACACCCTCCAGCAGGGCAGGAATGTCAGCCTCAGCCGCCAAATGAAACGACACCGGCTGCGCTTCGGAGGCGGTGCGAACCGTCCTTGCATCGTTATCGCCAACGATCAAACACGGCTTTTGGTGCGGGGCGTCTCCGCCTCGCCTGTGATCCATGGGCAGCCAAACCAGACAAGGTGACTCGGTCATGACGTTCTTCACACTTGATCTGAGGGCCAAAAGACCAACCACGGATAGCCGAGCTGCAAGCATGCCCTTGCACTGCACGAGCCGACCGCGACTTCCCTCAACTTTTGGCACCCCATGAGTATTTTGGCCGGCTCACCAAGCATCTCCCAGCCGGTGGTACAGCATCCCCAACACCAAACTCGGCATACGCAACAACGCACCGCCAGGAAACGAGCGATGCTGCAGCGATGCAAAGAGATCAAAGCGCTCTGACTGCCCCGCAATCGCCTGCGCGACCAACTGCCCAGCCAAACCCGTCAATGCCACGCCGTGCCCGCTAAACCCTTGCAAGTAATACAAATTGGAGCCCAGCCGGCCAAAATCTGGTGTCCGGTTCATGCTGATATCAACAAACCCACCCCACACATAGTCAATGCCCACCTCCCTTAGCTCCGGGAACACAGCCGCCAAACGTTTGGCCATGCTCTCTTGCAAATGAGCAGGCGTGCGGGCGCTGTAGCTCACACGCCCGCCAAACAGCAAGCGGTGGTCCGCGCTAAAACGGAAATAGTCCAGCACAAAGTTGTTGTCGCACACTGCCGCATGGCGTGCAATCAACCGGGCGCACACTTCAGCGCTCAATGGTGCGGTGCCCACGATATAGGTGCCCACCGGCATGATGCGGGGGGTAATGTCGGGGGCCACCCGGGGACCGTATTCACCCAGCATGCAATTGCCCGCAAGTACACCAAACGATGCTTTAACCTGACCGCGTGCCGTTCGCGCTGTCAGGGTCGGCGCACGGCGCATGTCCAGCACAGGTGAGTTTTCAAAAATTTTCACCCCCAGTTGCTTGGCGGCGCGCGCCAGCCCCAGGCCGTATTTGAGGGGATGCAAATGGCCCGATGTTCGCTCGTAAGCCGCAGCGCAGTAACGGGGACTTTGGATGTAGCGTTGAACATCTGCCCCTGTCGCCCATTCGGTGGCCAAGCCATAGTCACGGTCCATAGCCGCCATCTCGGCCTCCAGCGCCCGCGCTTTACGCGCGGTCTCAGCCACATACAGGTACCCGTGAACCCGTTCACAGTCGATCTCAAACTCGGCAATGCGCTGGTCCATCAGGTCAAGCCCCTGCAGCGACATCTCCCATGCCCGTTTAGCGTTGGCTTGACCCAATTGCTGCTCCAAAGGGGCCTGCCCGCTGGCAAAACCAACAATCGCCTGCCCGCCATTGCGTCCAGACGCACCGCTGCAAACACGGTCAGCTTCCAGCACCACCACCTCATGGCCGCGTTGAGCCAGTTCAATGGCAGCCGACAAACCGGCAAAGCCGGCACCCACCACCACCACGTCGGCCACGATGTCGTCACTTAACGCGGGCTCAGCAAACTCACGTTTGACACTGCTTTCGTAGTAACTCTTTTGATTAAGTTGCGTGTCTGATTGGAGCAGCATGTTTGGCGTGGCCTTAAGCGCGTTTGGCCACTTGACCGCACAAATAGGTCCACACCAACGTAGCCGCTGCGTTGCTGGTGAGCTCGGCATGGTCATAAGCCGGTGCCACTTCAACGCAGTCCATACCCACCATGTTCAGCGGGGCCAAGGCCTCCAGAAACGTCAGCACCTGTGAACTGCTCATCCCGCCAGGCTCTGGCGTGCCTGTCCCGGGCGCAAACGCCGGGTCCAGGCAATCAATGTCCAAGGTCAAGTAGCACGGCCGACTCCCGAGTCGATCCAAAATTTGGTCAATCAGGGGCTGAAGCCCCGCGCCGTCCAAGCCCCGCATCTGGCGCGCCGTGTAAATCAAACCACCTTGGTCCTGCACATACTCACGCGCAGCGCGTTCGCCGCTGGACCGCAAACCGATCTGAACCGTGTGCGTCGGGCTCACCAAACCCTCCTGAATCGCCTCATAAGTCCACGTCCCATGGCCCGAAGGCTCTCCAAAATGATCCGTCCACGTATCGCAATGGGCATCAAAGTGAACCATGGCGAGCTCGCCATACTGGGCACGGGCAGCTCTCAGCAAAGGCAGCGTCACCGAATGGTCGCCCCCTAAAAAGACACAGTGGTGTTTGGCCATTAGCGCTGCCGCCTGCGCCTGAATCAGCGCACGAACCTGCGGCAACGCAGACGCGTTGGGCAAACGCATATCGTGTGCGTCACCCAAATAGCCGACCGGCGAGACCCCAAATAAAGGATGCAAGCCATCACACAGCATCAAACTCGCACGGCGAATCTCTTGCGGACCGAATCGCGCTCCAGGCCGGTTGGTGACCGCCCCATCGAAGGGAATGCCCATGAGTGCAAACGGCTGCTCATGCAAAGCCTCCACGGCCAGAAACCGGTTGCTGTTATTGGCATACGCAAACTGACCCATCGCCATACATTTCCCTTTTTTATGCAAACAAAATTTAATTGCGCCAACCGCTGCCGAACAATGAAACCGGATGAGCCATCAGGCATGATTCCCCGCAGCCCGCCCCAACGCCCTCCTCCTCTTTCGCCTCATGCCCCCCCTCAAACCCCAACAGCTTAGCGCCTATTTTTACCTCGCACTCAGCGTGTCACTGGTGGGAACCTATGTGGCGCTGTCCAAACCCCTGGTTGCTGCATTCCCGGTCTTTCTCTTGGCGTGGATGCGTTTTGGCATAGCGGGGTTGGCGATCGTGCACTGGTTAAAGAAACCTCATCATGAGCCACCTCTCAGCGTCAGAACCAAGAAACTGCTGTTTTTGGAGTCGTTTCTTGGCAATTTTATGTTCTCGATCTGCATGCTCTACGGTGTGAGCATGACGAGCGCAGTGTCCGCCGGCGTCATCATGGCGTCCATCCCTGCGGCAGTCGCCCTCATGAGCTGGGCCTTCCTGCGCGAGAAGATCGGCATCAGGGTCTGGCTCTCCATTGCTTTGGCAGCCTCCGGAATTGCTTTGGCATCGCTATCAAAACCAGAGCTGGTTGCGCAGATGGATCATGGGCTAGAGCCCGATTTGGCATATAAAAATATGCTTTGGGGCAATGTACTGGTATTTGCCGCCGTGTTATGCGAAGCGGCCTACGCCGTGATCGGAAAAAAGCTGAGTGGCACCCTAAGTGCCAAGCGCATCACGTCACTGATCAATCTGTGGGGCTTTGTCTTGATGACACCCATGGGGCTTTATTGGGCGTCGCAATTTGCATTCACAAGCGTCAATCCCGGCACCTGGGTGCTGCTGGTTTTTTATGCCCTGGCCGCCAGCGTCTGGAGCGTGTGGCTTTGGATGACGGGTTTGCGCTCGGTGCCCGCTGCCCAAGCCGGCGTCTTCATGGTGCTGCTCCCCATTTCCGCCGCCTTGGTCGGTGTTTTCGTATTGGGAGAAACGGTGAGCCACCTGCAAATCATCGCTTTTGCGATTTGCTTGGCAGGCGTGGTGCTGGCCACACTGCCGACAAAAGCGCGCGGTTTTTAGCCCAACGAGGTGGATGACACCACCACACCATCCTCGTCGGCATACAGCCAATCGCCGGGCCTCACCCAAACGCCTTGTATCTGCACTGCCACGTCCGTCTGTCCCGTATTTCTCTTTTCCGTCGGCAGCGGCATGCTCGCAAGGGCGCGAATACCCAACTCAAATTCGGCCAACTCCGCCACATCACGCACGCAACCGTCAATCACAATACCTGCCCAACCGTTTCGGGCCGCCGCAGCCCCAAGGTTGCCACCTAGCAGCGCCCGGCGCAGCGACCCCCCGCCGTCAACAACCAACACTTTGCCCACCGGTCCAGCAGGCGTGTGAAATAACCCCGACGAATCCACCGCCGCCTTGACCAGCGAGTTGTCTTCAAAACACTTCACAGTAACAATCGGGCCGCTGAATCGCTGAACTGCGCCATAGTTTTGAAACACAGGGGGCAGCACTCTGAACGAACCAGAAAAATCGTTTTTATGGCCGTCACACAAATCACAGGTTGCAAAAGAAACAGGCATGTGGGCGATGCTTTCTGAGAAAAGATTAAAAAACAGCAGCGAAAAACATAAAAAAACAAGTTCACCGGCGAAATAGGCACTATTCCTATTGGAAGCCCCCCTATTCTCCATTAGCATCCTGACTGCCAGTGAAGAAGCCATTTTTTTCTGGTGATCAATCAACTCCTGGAAGGACAAAAAATCATGGCAACTGCAACCAAGGCGCCGGCAAAGAAAGCTGCCCCCGCAAAAAAGGCAGCGCCCGCGAAAGCGGCCGCGCCTGCGAAAAAAGTCGTGGCAGCCAAAAAAACAGCCACTGAAGCGCCTGCTAAAAAGACCGCTGTCAAAAAAGCAGCCGCACCCAAAGAGCCGGCCAAAAAACGCACCGCCAATGCCGCTTTTATGAAGGCATTGACGCCCAGCGCCGCTCTGGCCGCCGTGGTCGGGTCAACCCCTTTGGCACGCACTGAAGTGGTCAAGCAGTTGTGGGTCTACATCAAGAAGCACAAACTTCAAGATGAAGTCAACAAGCGCATGATCAATGCCGATGCCAAGCTCAAAGAAGTCTTCGGCAAAGTTCAAGTTTCAATGTTTGAGATGGCAGGCCTGATTGGCAAGCACCTCAAGTAAACCGCTCCCCAGTTCCGTTGAAAAAGCCGGCTGAAGCCGGTTTTTTTTATACGGTGGATGGATCTGCATTCGAATCTCTACGGGTTTGTCTGGAGTCTTTCTCACCCTTCCCGAGAGGAAAGCGCTCAATGGCTTGCTAGAATTTGACAGCTCAGTCAGGGAGCCATAAGTTCCCCTGCATTGAAATCTACATGACATATCTACCCGTATGGCAATTCAACACACACACTCCTCACGATGATCCGCTTCCTCCTCACTCGCTTTAGCCTGATCATTCCGACCTTCATCGGGATGACGCTGGTTGCGTTTTTTCTGATTCGAATGGTCCCCGGGGATCCGATCGAAACCCTCGCCGGTGAACGTGGTATCGATGCCGAGCGGCATGCTCTCTTGCTCAAAGAGTATGGGCTTGACCGCCCGGTGATTGTTCAATACGGGGCCTACATTGCCAAAGTACTTCAAGGGGATTTAGGCACCTCGCTCATCACACACGCACCCGTGCTTGAAGAGTTCAAGGCCTTGTTTCCCGCTACCATCGAACTGGCCGTTTGTGCCATCTTGTTCGCCCTGCTGATTGGCATTCCCGCCGGCATTATTGCGGCGGTCAAAAGAAACTCATTCCTCGATCATGGCGTGATGGGCGTCTCGCTCACGGGCTACTCCATGCCTATTTTCTGGTGGGGTTTGTTGCTGATTCTGCTGTTTTCAGTGCAACTCGATTTGACGCCCGTGTCTGGTCGCATTTCAGTGATGTACTACATCGAACCTGTCACCGGTTTCCTGTTGATCGACACGTGGCTGGCGGGTGACAAAGACGCCTTTTGGTCTGCAGTGACTCATTTGATATTGCCCACCATTGTGCTGGGGACCAATCCGTTGGCTGTCATTGCGCGCATGACGCGCTCCGCCATGCTTGAGGTATTAGGTGAGGATTACATTCGCACGGCGCGTGCCAAAGGCCTTTCCAACCTGCGCGTGGTGGCCGTTCATGCCTTGCGCAATGCCTTGATTCCCGTGGTGACCGTGATCGGTTTGCAAATTGGTGTTCTGTTCACCGGCGCCATCCTGACCGAAACCATATTTTCCTGGCCCGGTGTGGGCAAATGGATGATCGAAGCCATTGGGCGTCGTGATTACCCCGTTCTACAGGGCGGCATGCTTTTGCTCGGCATCATCGTGATGCTGACCAACCTTCTGGTTGATGTCACTTACGGCATCATCAATCCCCGTATAAGGCGCTAATCGTGAGTTCTTTGATTGACAATCCGGCCTTGGCGCCACCTCATCCCCTGCGTGAATTTTGGTCCTACTTCAGCGCCAACAAAGGGGCTGTCGCAGGCTTGATCATTGTGGTTGGTGTGCTGCTCATGGCTGCGCTCGCCCCTTGGATCGCGCCCTATTCTCCCGACATCACCAACCCTGATGTTTTTCTGACCCCTCCTGCCTGGCAAACCGGCGGCTCCAGTGCTCACTTGCTTGGCACTGATGCCATCGGGCGCGATATTCTGTCCCGCTTGATTCACGGTGCCAGACTGTCGCTGGCCATTGGTTTGGCAGTGGTCACGCTGTCCGTGATTTTGGGCACCGTTTTGGGCCTGACCGCGGGTTATTTCAGAGGGGTGTTTGAAGTCGCCGTCATGCGCATTATGGACATCATTCTCACGTTGCCAAGCTTGCTGCTGGCCATCGTGATTGTGGCCATTCTGGGGCCTGGCTTGATGAACGCGATGTTGGCGGTGGCCATTGTGGTGTTGCCGCATTACGTTCGCATTACCCGCGCCGCGGTCATCACCGAAATGTCAAAAGACTATGTGACGGCAGCGCGCATGAACGGTGCCGCTCACCTTCGCGTGATGTTCAACGAGGTTCTGCCCAACTGCACGGCCCCGTTGATTGTGCAAGCGTCTCTGGGCATTTCAACCGCCATTCTGGACGCAGCCGCCTTGGGTTTTCTGGGTTTGGGTGCCCAACCGCCCTCGCCTGAATGGGGAACCATGCTGGCGGATGCGCGTGAATTCGTGCTGCGCGCTTGGTGGGTGGTGACCTTTCCAGGTCTCGCCATTTTGATTACGGTCCTGGCATTCAATTTGCTTGGTGATGGTCTGCGCGATGCGTTTGACCCCAAATTGAAGCGCTGAAAGCACATTTACCTATGCCTTTATTAGAAATTGAAAACCTGTCCGTGGAGTTTCCCTCCAAGAACAGTGTCATGCATGCAGTTGACGGTGTCAGCTTGAGTTTGGAAGCCGGGGACGTGCTCGGCATTGTGGGCGAATCCGGATCTGGAAAAAGCGTCACCATGATGGCTTTGATGGGCCTGGTTTCCTACCCAGGCCGCGTCACAGCAGACAAGCTGCGCTTTGACGGCCATGACCTGTTGTCTTTGTCTCAGAGCGAACGCAACAAACTCATTGGCAAAGATGTTGCCATGATCTTCCAAGACCCGACCACCAGCTTGAACCCTTGCTTCACCGTGGGTTTCCAGCTCGCTGAAACCCTCAAGCTCCACCTCGGCATGACAGGCCAGGCTGCGAAAAAACGCTCCATCGAATTGCTGGAGCAGGTCGGCATTCCAGCACCCGAGAAACGACTCAAAGATTACCCGCACCAAATGTCGGGCGGGATGAACCAGCGCGTCATGATTGCCATGGCCATTGCCTGCAACCCTAAGTTATTGATTGCAGACGAGCCCACCACGGCGCTTGACGTGACCATTCAAGCCCAAATTTTGGACTTGCTGCGCAGCCTGCAAAAAGAACGCGGCATGGCGCTGGTCATGATCACCCACAACATGGGCGTCGTGTCCGAGATGGCCCAGCGTGTGGCGGTGATGTACGCCGGTCAAGTGATGGAAGAGCGTGGCGCGCAAATAATCTTCAACGACCCGCAACACCCCTACACAGAGGCGCTGTTGGCTGCCATTCCAGAACGCAGTGACGGCTTTTCCCCACTGGCCACCATTCCTGGCATGGTGCCCGGCCTGTATGACCGCCCGACCGGCTGCCTGTTTGCACCCCGTTGCAATTACGCCGACGACCGCTGCCGCGCGCAGCGCCCGCTGCTGCGCCCGTGGCAAGACGGTATGGTGCGCTGCCACTACCCCATCGCCCAGTCGCCCAAAGTCACGGTTGAAGCCGATGCGCTAAGGGCAATGGGAGCAACCGTATGAATGCCATTGTGCAAACCATTTCCCCCTCAAGTTCGATGGCCACCCCACCCGTGGTGATGGCAAAAGACCTGCGTCAGGTTTACAAAATTAGCCGGGGCTTCATGAAGGAAGCCGATCATTTGCAAGCGGTCGGTGGCGTGTCGTTCTCGGTACATGCCGGCAAAACATTGGCTGTTGTGGGCGAGTCCGGGTGCGGCAAGTCCACCTTGGCTCGCATGGTGTCCTTGATCGAAACGCCCACGGCGGGAGAATTAAAGTTAACCAATGTCAATGTGCTGACCGCAACGGCCGAAGAACGCAAGGCGCTGCGCCAAACCGTTCAAATGGTGTTTCAAAATCCGTTTGGCTCCCTCAACCCCCGCAAGAAAATTGGCGCCGTCTTGGAAGCGCCGCTGGAGATCAACACCACGCTAACTGCACCGGAGCGGGCTGAAAAAGCCCGTTCCATGCTGGCGCTGGTCGGATTGCGTCCTGAGCACTATGACCGTTACCCGCACATGTTTTCGGGTGGTCAGCGCCAACGCGTTGCGATTGCCCGGGCGTTGATGTTGAAGCCGTCCCTGATCGTGGCGGATGAGCCCGTTTCTGCGCTCGACGTTTCCATTCAGGCGCAGGTCCTCAACCTGCTGGCGGACTTGCAAAAAGAACTCGGCCTGGCTTACCTGTTCATATCGCATGATCTTGGCGTGGTGCGGCATATTGCGCATGATGTACTGGTCATGTACTTGGGCCACGCGGTGGAGCAAGGCGAAAAGAAAGCCATTTTTGCGCAGCCGCTTCACCCCTACACCCAAGCCCTGTTGGCGTCCACGCCCGGCATTGTGGGAACGGGTGATTCACGTCAGCGCATTGTGCTCAGTGGCGAATTGCCCTCGCCCTTGAATCCACCCAAAGGCTGCGTTTTTTCAACCCGCTGCCCCAATGTGACTGCACGGTGTCGGGTGGAACGCCCGGTGCTTCGAGAACTCGCCGGCCGCCAGGTCGCCTGCCATGAGGCTGAACTTTTTATCCAACCCGCTGCTTAGCAGCAATAACCCAGAGGAGTTCATCAGATGACACCATCCAAGTCCATCTTTCGACGAAAACTAGCTATCAAGCCAACCGTGCTTTGCGCGCTGGCCTTGCCCGCCTTGTTGGCGCTGGCCCCTGCGTCCGCCAAAACGCTGGTCTATTGCTCCGAAGGCAGCCCGGAGAACTTCTCTCCCAGCATCAACACCACCGGCACGTCTTTTGACGCCACGGAACAAATTTACGACAACATCGTGAAATTTGAGCGCGGCGGCACCAAAGTGATTCCCGGTCTGGCTGAGAGCTGGACAATCTCCCCTGACGGTTTGGAGTACACCTTCAAGCTGCGCAAGGGCGTGAAATGGCATTCCAACAAGAACTTCAAACCCAGCCGTGACTTCAATGCGGATGACGTGTTGTTCATGATCGAGCGTCAGTGGATTGAAAGCGACCCCTACTTCAAGGTTACAAGCTCCAATCACGCCTACTTTGGCGACATGGGCATGCCCAAGCTGTTGAAAAGCGTCGACAAAATTGATGAGTACACCGTCAAGTTCACATTGAACCGGCAAGAGGCTCCCTTCTTGGCCAACATGGCGATGCAGTGGGCGGGTGTTCAGTCCAAAGAGTACGCCATTGCCATGCTGAAAGCAGGAACGCCAGAGAAGATTGACCAAGAACCTCTCGGCACGGGCGCTTTCATGCTGGTGCAGTACCAGAAAGACGCCATCATTCGCTACAAGGCTTTCCCCCAGTATTGGGCTGGAAAAGCGAAGATTGACGACTTGATTTTTGCCATTACCCCTGACGCGTCGGTGCGCTGGGCCAAGCTGCAAAAGGGTGAGTGCCATGTCATGCCCTACCCCAACCCGGCTGACCTGCCTGCGATCAAGAAAGACAGCAACGTCACGGTGATGGAGCAGCCCGGTTTGAACGTCGGCTACCTCGCCTACAACACCACCAAAAAGCCGTTTGACGATGTGCGCGTTCGCAAAGCTGTGAACATGGCGATCAACAAGCAAGCCATTGTGGATGCGGTTTATTTGGGCACGGCCATTCCTGCGACCAACCCAATTCCACCGACGATGTGGTCCTACAACAAGTCCATCAAGGACGACGCGTTTGACCCCGCCGCTGCCAAGAAATTACTGGCCGCCGCTGGCATGCCTGACGGCTTCACGACCGACCTGTGGGCCATGCCGGTTCAGCGTCCGTACAACCCCAACGCCAAACGCATTGCCGAGTTGATGCAAGCGGACCTGGCCAAGGTTGGCATCAAAGCCGAGATCAAGAGCTTTGAGTGGGGCGAGTACCGCAAGCGCATGCAATCAGGTGAGCACCAGATGGGCATGTTGGGTTGGACCGGTGACAACGGAGATCCTGACAATTTCTTGAACACGCTGCTCGGCTGCGCGGCTTCCAAGAACAATGGCTCCAACGTGGCCAAGTTCTGCGATCCCAAGTTTGAAGAGCTGGTTCAAAAGGCCAAGGTCGTCACCAATATTGCAGAGCGTACCAAGCTGTACGAGCAAGCCCAGGTGATCTTCAAAGAGCAAGCCCCTTGGTTCACCATCGCTCACGCGGTGCAGATCAAGCCTGTGCGCAAAGAAGTGGTTGACTTCAAACTGAGCCCGTTTGGACGTCACTCTTTCTATGGCGTTGACATGAAATAAACACCTGATGGGGTGATCAAAAAAGGCCGGGGAACCGGCCTTTTTTTATGATCATTTATAGCTCTAGCCCTTTATTTATCTCCGCAAGAAGCTATAAATTTAGTAGCAATTAAACTGTTTTTTGTCGATTCAATGCCGCTTCAGTGACCGCACTCAAAGTACCGCGCGTGCTAATGACTTCGGGGTCCAACAGCACTTCAATGAGGGTTCCCTCGTCACGCGCCAAGGCCGCCAGCAAAGCCGGTTCGAACTCCGACGTCTGGGTGACTCTCACGCCGGCATAGCCGTAAGCACGCGCCAACCCCGCAAAGTCAGGGTTCTTGAGCTGAGTGCCTGTGGTGTGCCGGGGGTACTCCCGCTCTTGGTGCATGCGAATGGTGCCAAACATACTGTTGTTGAGCAGCACGATGATGGTCTTGGCCCCGTATTGGGCCGCGGTTGCCAGCTCTTGACCATTCATCAAAAAGTCACCATCGCCCGCAATCGTAAAGGCCAACCGGCCCGTGGTGATGGCCGCAGCGATGCCAGCAGGCACCCCATAGCCCATGGCGCCATTGGTCGGTGCCAACTGGGTTTTATGCCCCTTGACCAAGCCGTGGTGCACATAAAAGCGGTGAATCCAGCTGGCGAAATTGCCTGCACCGTTGGTGAGTACCGCATCGTCTGGCAGATGGGTTTGCAGCATGCCAACAATGGCAGGCATGTCGATATCACCCGGCAACGCTTGGGGCTGAAGATTGGCCAAGTAGTCGGCGTGAACTTGCTCTGCCCATCCGTCCCATGGGAGGGTGGCAGGTGCGCTCAACGCCTCCAGCGAATGAGCCGCTGCATTCATGGTCGCGTTGATCGCCAAATCGGCCGTGTAAACGCGGTTCAACTCCTCGGCACTGGCGTGAATATGAACCAGTTTTTGCCGCGGCCGAGGTGCCTCCAGCAAGGTGTAGCCCCCTGTGGTCATTTCGCCCAAGCGGGGGCCAATGGCAATCACCAAGTCGCTGTTTTTGATGCGCGCAGCCAGCTTGGGGTTGATCCCGATGCCCACATCGCCCGCGTACAGAAAGTGATGGTTGTCAAAGGTGTCCTGAAACCGAAAGGCATTGCCCACAGGCAACTTCCAATTCTCGGCAAAGCGCTGCAAGGCCTGTGCTGCCGGTACCGTCCAGCCTCCACCCCCTGCAATCACAAAAGGCCGCTCTGCTTTCAATAGCATCTCACGCAGGCGCAGCAAGGACTCAGGGTCACTCCAAGCCTCAACCGCCTCCATTCGGGGCAAGGCCTCAGGTACCACGCCCGTCACCGGGTGCGCGACGATCGCCTGCGTCAGCATGTCTTCCGGCAAGACCAGCACGACAGGGCCGGGCCGGCCATTCATGGCCGTGGCAAACGCCCGCGCCACGTACTCAGGGATGCGCCGCGCATCGTCAATGCGCTCCACCCGTTTGGCAAAGCCTTTGGTGCTGGGGCCAAAAAAGCTTTGGTAGTCCACCTCCTGAAACGCCTCTCGGTCACGCGTGTCACTGGCCACATCGCCCACAAACAGAACCATGGGCGTGGAGTCCTGGAATGCCGTGTGCACGCCGATGGAGGCGTTGGTCGCCCCGGGTCCGCGCGTCACAAAGCAGATGCCCGGACGCCCGGTCAGCTTGCCATGCGCCTCGGCCATGAAGGCGGCACCGCCCTCTTGCCGATTAATGATGAATTGGATGTCTTTTTGGTGCAAATGGAACCCATCCAACACCGCCAAAAAGCTTTCTCCGGGCACCCCGAACGCGTGCGTTACGCCTTGTGCAATCAAACACTCCACCAACAAGTGGCCTGCAATTTTTGTGGTCATGTCATCCTTCATGTGTCAAATCAATACCAAACTCATTTCAAACCGGTTTCGCCCGGCCGACGGTGCGCACGCCCACGCCCAACGCGGCCCCCACACTGAGCAACAACACCACTGCAGCGCCCAGCAACGTCGCACCGTACCAGCCCCGGTCCATGAACGTGCCAAACAACACGGGGGAAATCGCAAAACCCACGTCCAAACCGGAGTACACCATGCCGTACACCCGCCCGGTGGCCCCTTGGGGCGTGGCTTTTTTGATCATCATGTCACGCGACGGTCCACCAATGCCCACCGCAAAACCAGTGGCGGCCAGCACCACCATGGTGCCAGTTGCCCCCAATAAGCCGGTCGCACACAGCGCGAGTAGCAAGGCGCCTGCGGTCATGGCGATGGCGACCACCCGGTCGCTGTTGGCCGCTTGGGCCGCAATAAACCCACCCACGAACATGCCCACGGCACCGCACAGCATGTAGGCCGTCAACGTCAACGTGGCCGCTTCAAAGCTGACACCGTGCACGGCTTTCAAAATGGAGACGGAAAAACTCTGAATCACCGCCAGCGTCATGGTAGAGAGCAGGAAGAAGCTAAAACACCACCACACCACGGGCAACTTCATGAACGCCATGCTGTGCTCAGTGGGCCCGCCGTCGGGGTGCTGAACCGCTTGGGTAGAAAGTTTTTCGCGGTGCCAATACAGCACCACCAGAATCACCACGTACATCACCGCAGCGGCCGCATACGCGGCGCGCCAGCTGTACAGGCTGGCAATGCCCGCCATGAACACCGGCGCTGCAGCCCAACCCAAATTGCCAGTCAACCCATGGGCGCTGAAAGCGTGGCCCAGGCGCGGCGCTGACACGCGCTGGTTCAGAATCGTGAAGTCCACCGGGTGAAACGTCGCATTGCCCAAGCCAGCCAAAGCGGCCACACCGAGCAAACCGGAATAACCTGTCACCAGTGACGCCAAGCCACTGGCCAGCGCAAAAATACCCATTGCCACAAACAACAGTGGCCGTGCGCCGATTCGGTCCACTAAGAAACCCGCACTGGCCTGCCCCAGGCCAGACACCACAAAAAACGTCGTCATCAACAGCCCGAGCTGCGAGAACGTCAGACCAAACTCAGTCATGAACACCGGAAACATCAGGGGCAACAGCAAATGCGCAAAGTGAGAGCTGGCATGCGCCAACCCCACCAAGCCAATGATGGCTGCGTCTTGCTTCAGAGGCACGCTCGCGGTGGTAGAGAAAGTGGCAGAGTTCATGCCGCCATGGTACGGGCTGGCACGCGTGTTCGCTATCCGACAAATAGACAATAATTAGCGAAAGTCTGCCAAAGCAAAACCCTCCCTCGCCTTATGAAACGCCGCCACGCCCTCACACCGCAAGCCATTGGAGACACCGACCCGGTAGCGCCCACAATGCAACGCCCCGTGCGCAGTCGCACCCGCTCCCTTGCCGTGGATGCACATTTTGAGCCTCACTGTCACCCTTGGGCCCAATTGGCATACTGCGCGCAAGGCTTGATCCAAGTCACGGCCAGTGACGTGGATCGACAAACCACCTTCATCTTGCCGCCCTCCCGAGCGGTGTGGATCCCGCCAGACACGCGCCATGCCGTCACGGTACTGGAAGCCACCGAACTGCGCACGGTGTACCTCGACCCCAGCGTCACGCCGCCCCATTGGCGAGGTTGTCGTGTGTTGGTCGTGTCGAGTCTGATGCGTGAGTTGATTCGGGCGTTGGAGGCCTCTACCCCGGGTGAGCGTGATGGTGCATTGATGGCCCTCACACTGCATGAGATCACCCATGCCAACACGCAGTCGCTGGGTGTTCCCTTGCCTCGGGACAAGCGCCTGCGCGCGCTGTGTCAATCGGTACTGCAAGCACCCGGGCGCTGCACCACATTGGCCCAGTGGGCGGTGGACACCGGTGCGAGCGAACGAACCGTGGCGCGTCTTTTTCGAACGGAGTTGTCCACCACCTTTCAACAGTGGCGACAACAGGCGGTACTGGCTCACGCTCTGCCCATGCTCGCCTGCGGCACACCCGTCAGTGAGGTGGCGGCCGCCAGCGGCTATGCCAGCGACAGCGCGTTCTCTGCCATGTTCAAGTCTGCGCTGGGTCAATCACCGAGTTGTTTTCTGCATAAGAACGTCTTGCGCCCGTAGAATTTCGGGTCCTAGCTATCAATAAAATAGCAAAATACATCGGATGCTCACCCGCTGGGGCGCAATCGATGAGGTCTAACTGAATGATTCGCTGGCAAACCAGCGCACTTGGGGGGTGAAGAATCGATGTTGGCTTTGAATGAAGGGTCCAGGGGCTTAAGACCATACCGCGTGGCTCTGGTGATGAGCCTCTTGCTTTTGCTCGCCACGCTTTGGTTGCCCGCCCATGCTGCCCCGCTCACACTCACTGCAGAACAAACTCGCTGGATTGAAGCGCAAAAAAACAAAGTCTTCACCGTCGGTTTTGACCCCTATGCCGGTATGGACGACTTTGAATTTCGAGGCCATCGCGTGGGCCTGCTGCCCAGTCTCCTCAAGGAGATGCAAAACGACCTGGGCCTTCGCTTTGAGAAGGCCCAGGTCCTGGACTGGGATGACGCTTACGTCAGGTTTGAGCGCGGCGACATTGACCTCCTTTACGGTGCCAACCCCACCCCTGAACGCGAACGCACCATGGTTTTCACCCCGGCCGCCCAGCGCTACCCTTACATGGTGCTGGCCCGCAAAGAC
>JBAQDW010000256.1:0-9002 GCA_049286445.1 Rhodoferax sp.
AGGGGTTGGGGGTGAGAGTGGGGGTTGCAGCGCAAGAATTGCTACATCGTTGATAGCTGCTTACGCAAGGGCAGCAAGGGATACAGGCCGAAAACACCCATCACCTTGAACGCAAGGGGTCGCTGAAACCGCACGCTTAATGCTTCAGTAAGTGCCATTCGGCTCAACCCCGGGTTTTTATGCAGTGTTCTCCTCGCCAGTCCACAGAGGTCGCCCGGGTTCGCGCCGCATCACCGGACTGATTCCGAAGCCCCGTCATCGCCCGAGTCGGGCTGTGTCCCGGGGCTTTTGTGGTTGAAGGATTACGCATAATTGGCAAATGGACATCACCCACCTGCCTCCCCTCTTGACGGGCCCTGCGGCCTGGATCGGCTCTGCCATGGCCCAAGACGAGCGTGCTTGGCTTTACCACTTGTCAGCTGACGATATTTTTGAGCTGGAAAACGCAGCGCGGCACTATCTCGCGTTGCAGCGCGACGTGAGCGAAATCACTGCTGCTGATTTTCCCTTGGCCTCGCTGGCGGATCGCTTGCAAGCGCTCAAGAACAAGCTGTTGCATGGCAACGGGATTGAGGTCTTGCGCGGCTTGCCCATTGCCCGCTACAGCCAAGAATTTGCCGCCATGGTGTTTTGCGGCATTGGCGCGCACCTGGGTAGCGCCCGGTCGCAAAATGCGGCGGGCCATATCCTCGGCCATGTGCGTGACTTGGGGGCGTCGTCCAAAGACCCCAACACGCGCATTTACCAAACCGCCGAGCGCCAAACTTTTCACACCGACAGTGCGGACGTGGTGGGCTTGTTGTGCATTCGCGAGGCAAAAGAGGGCGGACAGTCTTTGCTGGTGAGCGCTGAGTCCATTTACAACCGGATGCGGGCGCTGCGCCCCGACTTGCTGGAAAAGTTGTTCGACCCCATCGCCACCGACCGCCGGGGCGAAATTCCGCAAGGCGCTCAGCCGTGGATGTCGATACCGCCGCTGAGCTGGCACGAGGGTCGGTTGACCGTGTTTTACCAGCGCCAATACATCGACAGCGCGCAGCGGTTCGAGGCGGCCATGCGCTTGACGCCTGCGCACGTGGAGGCGCTAGACCTGTTTGATGCCGTGGCCAACGACCCCGAGCTAAATTTCAGCATGCAGTTGCAACCCGGTGACATGCAGTTTGTGTACAACCATTCGCAGCTGCATGACCGCACCGGCTTTGTAGATTGGCCCGACCCGACCAAGAAGCGGCACCTGCTGCGGCTTTGGTTGTCCCTGACCGGCGACCGGCCGCTGCCAGAGTGCTTTAAGGAGCGCTATGGCTCGATTGAGATCGGCCAGCGCGGCGGCATTGTGACGAAAGAATCACGGCTGCACGCGCCCTTGGACTAAAAGGTGATCACCGTGAGGCGGGTTGCAGCCAAGCTGTGCAGCGTCACAACCAGACGCGCCGGTGAACCAGGCGTGTGCCGACGCGTTTTGGGGGACAAGGCGCTCCAAGCCTTTTAGGCCTCTGGCCCTTGACCCACCTGCGCAAGCCGCTCTTTATTCAGGAGCAACAGGCCGTTGGCAAAAAATTAGGCCAGCGCCAGCGCTGCCATCTTTACCGCACCCTCGAAACTGCGCGCGCCCCCGATGAAGAGGTTTGTGTGGCAGAACACGCTGTCGGGCACACCGTTGACGGCGGCGAGTTCGGTGTCGCGCAGGCCTGCCCATGATGCGGGCAGGTCCAGACGGGCGGTGAACGAGCCGGATTCGACCGGCACGGTTTTGATTTGGTGCTGGTCGCCCTCCGAGTCGGGGTAGATCACGAACATGACATCGGGCATTTCATCAACCACCACGCGGGTCCAGGGCATGCCACCCTCGGCCAAATGCAGCACGCGTCCGTTCAACAAACGCGGGGCATTGCGCACCGTGTCCATGGCGCGAATTTGAGCAATTTTTTTGCTGATGGCGTGGTCTAAAAACTTGCGGGTGATGGCAATGGCTTCAAGAAAGCGGGTTTGCTGCAGCGCGGCTTTGGCGCTGCCGTTCAAGCCCTGTTCTTCAAGCCAGTGGGTGTTGAGCTGGGCGATGAGGGATGACAGGCCAAAGAGGCCGGGAGCCACGTCCGACTGGCCGGTATCGACCATGTCCATGTACTGCACCAAGGAATGGTCAAGGGAGCGCACCACGCTGGCCACGGCGGCCTCATCCAGGGCGTGGCCGTGGCGGGCCGCCCAGGCTTGCACGTAGTCAGCACCATAGGCGTTCCAAACCAAGCCTGCGCTGGCGTAGCCTACACCGGGCACGGTTTCGCCGTCCACCGCATGGGCGGGGCGCGCGCCGTCGAAGCCGCGCTGGTGGTGGTCAAAGCGGCCAGTGGCAGCGTCCCAAATGCCGCCCACATCGACCACAAAGTCAGCCGTCTCAATCAACTCCTGCTTTCGCGTGCGCACCAGCGTGTGCGAGGGAAAAACCCCCATCAAAACGCCCACGCCAAAAACGTCGTCGGCATGGAAGGTGCCACTGTGGGTGGCGATGACGGTGGGGGTGGTGGTGGTGGTGGTATCAGTCATGGGGTGAGATTTTAGGGAGTCGTGCGCCCAGGCGCTGGGCCGCGTCGCACCATCTGACGGGCGGCCAATCCTTTTTGAAAAATCGACCTTAAGCCCGAATGGCACTTACTCAAGCGTTAGGCGGGCAGTTTCAGCGCTACCCCACGCGTTCAGGAGTAGGGGTTTTTAGGCCGTTAGCCCTTGCCGAGCCTGCGCAAGCAGCTACCGAAAATATAGCAATTCGTGCGCTGCAACCCCCACTCTCACCCCCAACCCGCAAAGCCTTTGAATGGTTTCTGTTTTGGAACGCCGGCCCTTGTTCAACATCAAGAGTTTGCTATCGACTGTGCAGCAATTCTTGCGCCGCAACCCTCACTCTCACCCCCAACCCCTCTCTCGCCCCGCCGGGCGAGAGAGGGGGGGAAAGAACAAGGCTTGCAAACTTCTGCAATCTCACCCCGCAAGGCCTTTGAACGACTTTTGCAACGCTAGCCCTTGTAGGACCTGCGCAAGGCGCTCTCAAAATCAGAGCGTTTTGATGGTTTTTTGGCGGGACAAAAGACGCCATTTTTGCGTCAGCCACGCATGTCCGCTGACCAGCACAATGCCCGCCATGAGGGGCACGGCGCCGACGAGAAAGCTGGATTCAATGCGCTCGCCCAGCCACAGTGCACCAAACACGATGCCGAACATGGGGGTTAAGAACGAGAACACGCCCAACTGCGCCGCCAGATACTGGCGCAGCAGCCAAAACCAGACCAAAAAACTGACAAATGACACCACCAGCGTATGAAACACCAAGCTGGCCACCACCTGCGCCGTGAAGTTCACATGGGCTTGACCCGTAGACAAAGCCACGGCCATGAGCAGCACAAACGCGCCGACCAGTTGGTACATCAAAGTCTCAGTAGCAGGGGCCCGGGCCAGGGCCGTACTGCGCACAACCACCGTGGTGGCGCCCCAAGCCATGCCCCCCATGAGGCCCAGAAAGTCCCCCCACAACATGTTGCCGTTCGCCGGGCCAGGCGCTGCGCCGCGGCCAAAAAACGCCAGTGCCAGGCCCAAAAATGCCAGCGCAATACCCAGCCACTGCAGCGCAGTCAATCGCTCAGCGGCCAAGCGCCAATGCAAACCCAAGGCGGCAAAAATAGGGGCGGTGTACAAAAACACCACCATGTGGGCGGCACTGGTGTGGCGCAGGCCTTCGCCCACCAACCAGAACTCCACACCGAACAGCAGCGCCACCAGCAAGCCCGCTCGCCAAGTGCCATTCACCACGGACAAGCGGTCTCGGCGCGCGAGCATCAGCAGGCCCACGAGCAATGCCGCCCCGCCCGAGCGCAATGCGATTTGAAAGATGGGCGTGATGTCCGCCGCCGTGGCTTTGAGCACCACTTGCTGCAAGCCCCAAATGGCGCACAGCACCAGCATCAGGCCAATGGCCCGCCCGTCGAGCGCTTTGCGCGAATCCATGGGTTTCCTTTTGTGAGGGTGAGTGAACCTCAGGGGTACTGAGTAAGGATTATTAGTCTGGCCGATTCGATTGATATAGCGAATAATGGACAAGCCATCCACCCAAGCCGACAAACCATGCGCATTCTTTCCCCTAAGCTGGACGTGCCCCTGTCCAGCCCGCACCTGCCCTCGCCCATCATGTTTCGCAGTGCCCAGGTGCCGGCTGGGGGCATCTACCCACAGCACCAGCACGCGTGGGGCGAGTTTGTGTATTCGTTTAGCGGCATCATGGAGGTGAAGTTGATTGACCGCCACTACCTGGCCCCCCCGCAATATGGGGTGTGGCTGCCGCCTGATGTGGTGCACGTGGGCTTGAACCGGCTGGCGGCGCACCATTGCTCGGTGTACATCGCGCCGCAGGCCTGCCAGGGCTTGCCGCGCACCCCTTGTGCGCTCACGGTGTCGCCGCTGGTGCGTGCCCTGCTGGACCATTTGCGCCAAAGCCCGCCACAGTCGCCACTGAACAGCCCCGTGGCAGAAAGTGACGCTCGCCTGCTGCAGGTGGTGGTGGACTTGCTGGGCCAAGCGCCGTGCGCGGGCAGTTACTTGCCGTCGTCGGACGACCCCGCTTTGGCCGTGCTGTTGCAGCAGCTGCAAGCCAACCCGGCTGACAACCGGGGCCTGCCCGCGTTGGCGCAGGCGGTGCATTTGACAGAGCGCACGCTGATGCGCCGCTGCCAGCGCGACTTGGGCATGTCACTCAACGAGTGGCGCCAACGGCTGCGGGTGGTGAAAGCCACCGCGCTGCTGGAAGCGGGCCAAACGGTGGAGACGATTGCGCTGGACCTGGGTTATGGCAGCGCGTCTGCCTTCATTGCCATGTTCAAGCGGCTGATGGATGCCACCCCCAACGAATTTCGACGGGGTGCGGCGCCAGGCGCGCCAGACCGGGCGGTGAGCAAGGCGTCTATATTCTCGTGATGCCTCATTCCCCACCAAGCCCTCTCACCCGCCCCTGCACCCCAGAGGGGGGGCCCACGCCGCCGCGCCCACCGACTTGGGGCGAATGGGTGCAGGACATTTTTCCTGCCGTGTTGGCCGGGCTGATTGCGGTGCTGATCTCATACGCCGGGCCGTTTTTACTGGTGCTGCAAGCCGGACAGGCGGCGCAGTTGTCACCGGCCCAACTCAACTCTTGGATTTGGGCCATCTCTTTGGGCGCAGGGGTGTGCTGCATTTGGCTGAGCTGGCGTACCAAAATGCCGGTGATTTGCGCGTGGAACAGCCCCGGTGCCGCGCTGCTGGTCGGGGCCTTGGCCACCCTGCCTTACAACCAAGCGATTGGGGCGTATGTGGTAGCGGCCGCCAGCATGTGGCTGGTGGGCGCCACCGGTTTCTTTGAGCGCTTGGTGATGGTCATTCCCAAAAGCTTGTGTGCGGCCATGTTGGCAGGCATTTTGCTGCGCTTCGGCATTAACGTGTTTGCCGCCACCGGGCAAGGCTTACCCGGTGCAGCGGCGTTGGTGGGGCTGATGTTTGTCAGCTATTTGGTCTTCAAACGCTATTCGGCGCGCTATGCGATTGTGCTGACGCTGTTCACGGGCATCGCTTTGTGGCTGACCTTGGGCTGGGGTGCTATGGTGTCCAGCGGCGCAGCGGCAGATGCAGGGGGTGCGGTGTGGGGCCTGACCCTGCCTGTCTGGACAACGCCTGAGTTTTCGTTCAGCGCCATCGTCAGCGTGGGCTTGCCGCTGGTGGTGCTCGGCCTGACGGGACAGCAACTGCCCGGTATCGCGGTGCTGCGCGCGGCCAACTACGACGCGCCCACCAGCCGCTTGGTGTCCATGACCGGCGGGGTCAGCCTGCTGCTGGCCCCTTTTGGCGCTCACGGCATCAACCTGGCCGCCATCACCGCCGCCATTTGCACCGGGCCTGAGGCCCACCCGCGTGCCGACCGGCGCTGGGTGGCGGGGGTGGCCTGCGGGGTGTTTTACCTGCTGGTGGGCAGCTTTGCGGGCTCGCTGAGCTATGCCTTTATGCACCTGCCCGCTGCCCTGGTGACCACCGTGGCGGGCTTGGCCCTGCTGGGCGCGATTCAGGGCGGCTTGGTGAACGCCATGCAAGAGCCCACGGAACGTGAGGCCGCGCTGGTCACCTTCCTGATCACCGCGTCCAATGTGACGCTGTTTGGCCTGGGTTCGGCGTGCTGGGGCATTGTGATTGGGGTGATCACTTACTTGGCCTTGCGCCCGCGCCGCCAGACTTGATCACCGGCGGTGCAGCCCCCGTGGATTAAGCTGGTGTTATTTTTCTTGCCTATCCCTTGGAAGGACGCGCTGCCATGCTGGATTTATTGATCACCCACGCCACCCTGCCCGATGGCCGCACGGGCATGTCGCTCGGCGTTCAAGACGGAAAATTTGTTGAAGTTAGTGCCGGCTTTCGTGCAGAGGCTATTGATACTTGGGATGTGCAGGGGCAGCTGGTCTCGCCCCCCTTTGTGGACGCGCACTTTCACATGGATGCGACCTTGAGCTACGGCCTGCCGCGCGTGAACCAAAGCGGCACCCTGTTGGAGGGCATTGCGCTGTGGGGCGAACTCAAGCCGCTGCTGACGCAGGAGGCGCTGATTGAGCGGGCGCTCACCTACTGCGATTGGGCCGTGGCCAAAGGCTTGCTGGCCATTCGCACCCATGTGGATGTGTGTGACCCGCGCTTGCTGGCGGTGCAGGCGCTGCTGGAGGTGAAGCGCCAGGTCGCGCCTTATTTGGACCTGCAGCTGGTGGCGTTTCCGCAAGACGGTGTGCTGCGCGGCCCCCACGGGCCGCAGCAACACCTGGACAACCTGAAACGCGGTTTGGACATGGGCGTGGACGTGGTGGGCGGTATTCCCCACTTTGAGCGCACCATGGCAGACGGTGCCTTGAGCGTGAAACTGCTGTGTGAACTGGCGGCTGAGCGCGGTCTGCGGGTGGACATGCACTGCGACGAGTCCGACGACCCGCACTCGCGCCATGTGGAAACGCTGGCGTTTGAGACCCAGCGCTTGGGACTGCAGGGGCGCGTCACCGGCTCGCACCTGACCAGCATGCACAGCATGGACAACTACTACGTGAGCAAGCTGCTGCCCCTGATGGCGCAGGCGCAACTCCACGTGGTGGCTAACCCGCTGATCAACATCACCCTGCAAGGCCGCCACGACAGCTACCCCAAGCGGCGTGGCATGACGCGCGTGCCTGAGCTGCTGGCAGCGGGCATTAACGTGGCCTTTGGCCACGATTGCGTGATGGACCCGTGGTACAGCTTGGGCAGCGGCGACATGCTGGAAGTGGCCCACATGGGCCTGCATGTGGCTCAAATGACCAGCCAGGCGGCCATGCGCCAATGTTTTGAGGCCATCACTGCGAACCCGGCCCGGGTGATGGGCTTGGAGGGGTACGGATTAGAGGTGGGTTGCCATGCTGACTTTGTGCTGCTGCAGGCCCGTGACCCGGTGGAGGCGCTGCGCCTGCGCGCCACCCGGCTCAAGGTGGTGCGTCGCGGGCAGGTGGTCGCCCAAACGCCGCCTGCCACCAGCCAACTGTGCTTGCCGGGCCGGCCTGTGGACACGTCCTGGAGGGCCGCATCGCCTTAGGGAAACCCAAAACAAATCGACGTGCCGGACTTATTTCACAAAACGTCGGCCGCTCCCCCTGATTGGGGGATAGACAGGCCGAAAAGGAGCCCTTACGCTCAATGTGAACAGCTAATACAAGCGCTCCATTGAAAGTTTCTATGTTCGGTTTTTTAAAAAAGCGCTCTCCCACCCTGCCTTCCCCGTCTCATCCCGACTCGCAAAAGTCGGCTCTGGTGTCAACTTACAAGCCCAGCACGGTTTCGGTTTCAAATCACGACTTGCGCTTGGAGTTGGTGCGAACTGTTTTGAGGGACACCGTGCGTCACCACGGTCTGCCCCCTGACTGGTTGCGTGCGGAGTTGACCGTTCCCACGGGTGCCTCGGCCAACGGACCACTGCATATCCGCATCATCATGACCAAGTGGAACGGCACGCTGTTGAAGTACTCCATGGCTTTGGAGCGTTTGATTTTGACGGGCATGGATCGCTATGACCCGGCGGTCGATCACTCAGGCTACACGGTGAGCTGGCAGTTTGCCAAAGACTGCGTTTGCCCGTTCCCAACCCTGCCCCCACCTGAGACTTGGGCCAAGAAGAAAAATCCGGTCCCCAAGACAGCCGTCACCGAAGACTTCTTTGATCGCCGCAAGCAGGCGCGTCACGCAGGCTCGACCAAAGACTGGGCCCACCGCGCCCCTATCAGCACGCAAGACACGGCGCCGCCTCCTTTCGCTGAAACCACGTTGTCGCAACCCTGAAGGTCGCCCCTGCGGTGAGTCAGGGCAAGCCTTGGGCTTGGCGAATACGAGAGAGCAAACTTACGTGGGCGGGATCAGCGGCTTGACCCGTTGAGCGATGCTCAAACTGCGCCCGAATGAGTCGGTCCAAGGTGTCGACATGCGGGGTTAACGGCCCCATAAAGCGCGGTTCATCGCCCACGGCGACCAACAGGGTGGGGAAGTTGTCGATGTCCAGCGGGTACAACACGTCGGCCTCGTCTTCCACGTCCATCCAGAGGAATTCGACCTCCGTAAACCGGGCGGCGACTTGCTCAAAGCGGCTGCGGTAATCACGGCACACCCCGCACCAGTCGGCACACAGGCAAACTACCAAAACGGGGGGGCCGCTAACGGCTGCTGACAAACTCATTGGCGACTTCACATGCGTGCGAGAAAAACCGCTTTACTCAAGTAAAAACCCAGGTCGCCCATTTTTTTGCAGGTCAGGTTAGCCCAAGGCGTCACCCGAGACCGGCGATGTCGGGCCGGCCAGATCTGTCGGGTAACGCTGCCCTGACCCCAGCCGACCTTGCGGGCTTGGCGTCGTCACTTGTTCAAGCCTCATTCAGGGCTCAAGCCCAGGTACAGCCTGCGTAAGACGCTATTAAAATCGCAGCAAACCAACGCTGCGC
>JBAQDW010000257.1:0-3677 GCA_049286445.1 Rhodoferax sp.
ATCCGGAACGCAGGGTGCCGCTGAAACCGCACGCGTAACGCGTCAGGGTTAAAGCCCAAGCCAGTGCCATTCGCATCGACCCCAGGTTCTATTGCTCTTATGATCAAAAGCGAGTGCGGTCCACCCATCCGGTCGTTGGCACGCACTCAAATCCCATTTTTTTAAGGAGCTTTTCCATGAGCGATGTCAATATCAACGTGAACGGCATGTACAAAGGCCCACATGAGAGCGGCCCGGGCCCGGACGTGATGGGCGCGGGAACCCTCATTGGCAATGACGTGTGCAACGCCGAATACGAGGCTTTGGGCACGGTGACGGAAATCATGCTGGACATGCGCAGCGGCGAGGTCGCCTACGCGGTCATGTCCTTTGGTGGTTTTCTGGGCATGGGTGAGAAACTTTTCGCTGTGCCTTGGAGTGCGCTGGTGCTGGACACCAAGAACAAACGTTTTGTGTTGGACGTGGACAAAGAGCGGTTCGAAAACGCGCCCGGATTCGACCCCAACGATTGGCCCGACATGGCCAACCAAGAGTGGGAAAAGTCGCTTCGGGACTATTACGCCCCCAGGCCCTGAGTCCAGCACGTCGTGCAGGCGCGGGGGCAAGCCCGCCGTTCAGCCCAAACGCTGCACCCCGGCTTGTTTGCAAATTGCGCAGCGGCGCAAGGCCCCTCGCTTTAAGCCCCCAACTCTGCCAACCTGGCCTTCAGCGCCGCGTTCTCGGTCTTTAACGCTTCAACGGTTTGCTTCAGGCGGGCGATGGTGCCTTCGGCGGATTCAGGGGCGGTGCGGGCCACGGCTTGGGCGTTGCGCACTTGGCGGGCGGCGTGTTGCAGCTCTTTCTTGCCCCCTGCCGCAGCGGCCACCTGCTCTTGCGCGGGCAGACTGGCCACGGTGGCGGCGGCGTTGATGGAGATGGTGCCGGCTTTCACGGCTTCCACCAGTTCGGGTGTGGCTGATTTTTGGATTTTCTCAATCTGCAAAATGGTGGCACTGCTGACGCGCGCCGCCTTGGCCATGGATTCGCGAGTGACCATCGGCTCATCTTCGTCTTCCCAAGGATGCAGTGCCGCCACCGGCTCGTCGCCTTTGGCCGCAGGCGCGGCTTCTTTGGGCAATTGGCGCCGCGCAGCCAAAATGTCTTTTTTGCGCAAAGCCAGCACGCCACGTTGAAAGTCCGACACGCTGCGCCGTCCCAGATGCTGCTCAATCATCCACAGGTGCACGTCGTCGATTGACTTGAAATGGGTGTTTTGCACGGTGTTGAAGGCAATGCCATGTTTTTGGCAAATACCGTAGCGGTTGTGGCCATCCACCAAAACGTCCCCCCACAGCACCAACGCGTCGCGGCAGCCCTCGGCCAGAATGCTGCGCTCCAGCGCAGCGTGTTCGTCGGGGGTGAGCGGGTCGATGTAGGCAAGCAGGTCGTCGTTAACGGTGATAGTCATAGGTCGCGTTGGGCAAAATAGAGGCAGGGGCGCCATTCTAAGAGACGCTTTAAAAAGGGATATAAATTTATACGCCTTTTATGCCTCTGGCTCTTGCTGCATCTTCGCAAGCAGCTATCAAATATGTAGCAATTTTCTGTTTGGCTGTTGACTTGGTATTGCCTGTTCAGTGCCCTCACATTGATGGGCCCGAACCCCTGGCGCAGCGCCTGCAAGAGGTGGCCGAGCCCAGGCCGAGTTTTTGTGGGCAATGGGCTGATCGCAATGCAGTGCGCGGGGGCCTGCGCCCACCGTTTCGAGGCTGGCCGTTGGCTGGGAGGCGCTTTATTGGGTGGGTGGGGCGACGATGGGGCGCTCCAGGGTCCGAAGGACGCCGCCCCCTTCAACGCTGCCCTCGACGACACCTTCGCCCTTCATGCGGCGCAGGCAGTCTTCCCGGTCCGCCAGCGGCAATGCCTCGCAGCGAAGCGTGCGGTTTCGTTCCCGGTCTTGTTCGCTGTGCGGGCCAGAACTTTTGACTGCGCCGTTTTTTTGTGACTCCTGAAGCACCGCGCCCGCTTCTTTCAAACAGGCGTCACGGTCACTGTGGGTGCTGCTTTTCAGGCAGGCGGCTTGGTCGGCCTGGTAGCGGCTTTGGGGTGTTTGCGGGTCGGCCGCATGGCTGGCAGTGCTGAACACCATCACACCCACCACGACAAGGCTGCGAAGGCAGGCTGCGGTGGCTCGCGGTCGGTGGGGGGCGTGGGGTGATGGTGTTCGGTTGGCTTGTGCACCGAATGGGGCGAGGGAACGATCGGTCATGGGGGTCTCCTTAAGTGTGGCGTACCGCGCACAAGCCGTGTTTTAACACCAAGCGCCCAGCGGGTTTTCCGTGGCGTTGCGCGCCTGCGACCGCTTTGCCGCCGTGGCCGTGCCCCGCTGGTCCAACGGGTGCCCCCGGCAAGCGCCCTACCTTTCGGGCGCCGGGGTGGGTGCCACCACGCGTTGACGAACCCACCAACTCTCCACGGTGTAAATCACCAACGCAATCCAGATCAACGCAAAACCAAAGAGCCGCGCCGGCTGCAGGGGTTCGTTAAACGCCCAAATGCCCAAGCCAAACTGCAGAGTCGGGGAGATGTACTGCAGGATGCCCATGGTGGTCATGGGAATGCGGCGGGCACCGGCGGCAAACAGCAGCAGGGGAATGGCGGTCAGCGGACCAGCCAACAACAGCCAGCCGAGGTCGGCCACCTGGCCCTTCGCCAGCACGCCTTGGCCCTGCCAAGTCCAAAACCCGAGAATGACGGCCGCAATGGGCGCCATCATCATGGTCTCCAAGGCCAGACCCTCCAGCGCGCCCAGCACGGCCACTTTGCGCAATAAACCGTAGAAGCCAAAACTCAGCGCTAACACCAACGCCACCCACGGCACATGGGCCGTTTGCAGGGCCAGCCACAACACACCGGCGCCGGCCACGCCCACCGCCAGCCATTGGCCGCGCCTGGGTCGCTCGTTCAAAAACACCAGGCCCAGCGCCACGTTGATCAAAGGCAGCATGAAGTAGCCCAAGCTGGCGTCCAACACATGGCCGTTTTGCACCGCCCACACGTACACCAACCAGTTGGTTGACAGCAACAGGGCAGACAGCGCAAATGCGCCCAACACCCGGGGTTGTTGGCGCAACGCCGCCACCCAGGCCCAACGTTTCAGCACCGTCAAGATCACCAAGATAAACACCATCGCCCACACCGTGCGGTGCAGCACCACCTCCAAAGACGGCACATCGGCCACCTGCATGAAATACAGCGGGAACAAACCCCAGAAAACATAGGCCGATGTGGCGAAGACGATACCGATATTCATGAGGAACTTTGAGAAAGCCAGTGCGTGCGTGCGTGCGTGTGAAGCGAAGTGCCAGTGCCAGAATCGCCTGCGCTGAACATCGTGTTGCGGCGGTGGCGCGGGGGTGCCAAAAAGCCTGAAAACCGGGCCAACCCGCTCATTGAGGAGCGTTGGAGTATAGCCAGCAGGCACGTGGCGCGCACTGCGCTGGCGTCACTGCTTGCCTGGCGCCAATGCGCCAATGCGCCCATGGGCGGGCGCGGCTTCGTGAGCTTGCCGCCCGAGTTCGACAGTTTGGAGTCAAAAGAAACGTACATCCCCAATGGAATCAATAGCTTAGCGGCTGTTTTTCAAATTCTTGTGGTGGCACGTTTTAAACAATAAATCAAATTTTCTATACTTAAAA
>JBAQDW010000258.1:0-10764 GCA_049286445.1 Rhodoferax sp.
CCATTAATGCTGGGCAACTTGCTGGCCACCATAGTTTGGCTGTTCATGAGATGACCCTTTAGAGGCCAGCGCCGGGCTGGCGAGGCTGGTTTTGACCGGCAGGCACGTTCAAGCGACGGGCACGCACCACTTGGTAGGGGCGAATCAAGTACGCCAAGCTGCCAAAGCCACTCCATACGTGCACCAAACGGCTGAATGGGAACAGCAAGAAAATGGTCATACCCAGCACCAAGTGGATTTTGTACGGCCAATCCAAATTGACCAGAAGCTCGGCGCCGCCGTCACGGAATGTGAGCAAGCGCTGCGCCCACTCGCCCAAAGCCATCATCACGCCGCCGTCCGAGTGACCAAAGGAGTAGGGCAGGGTGATCAAACCAATGGTGAGTTGGACCCACAAGATCACCAAAATGGCAAGGTCTGTGCGATGGCTGGTGAGACGAATGCGCGGATCAAAGATGCGACGGTACAGCAGCAAACTCAGTCCCACAAAGCAAACCACTCCGGCCGCTCCACCCGAGTAAACCGCCATCAGCTGTTTGTTAGGTGCGCTGATGAAGGACTCGTAGATGAAGTGGGGTGTCAGCAAGCCGACAAGGTGCCCAAAAAACAGGAACAAAATGCCGACGTGAAACAAGTTGCTGCCCCAGCGCAAGCTTCCCTTTCGCAGCAGCTGCGAGGAATCGCTTTTCCACGTGTACTGGTCGCGGTCAAAGCGGGCCAAACTGCCCATCAAAAACACAGCGAGGCAGATGTAGGGATAGATCGAGAAAAAGAAGTTGTGCAGGGCACTCATACGGTTACTCCTGGTTTGGGGGTACTGAGATTGGGGTTGCGCACGATATGAATCGGTTGCGGCTGGTTGGGGTTGGCCTGACCTTTGGTGGAGCATCCATCAAAGACGGCCGGTTCTTCCCAGCTGTCATCGATCGGCTCATCCGGGGTCACCTTGACTGGTTTGGCTTTCTCACCCGCCAGTTCCAGCAGTGCACCCAAAACGCTGGCGTACCGGGTGTCGCGCAACTGCAAAGCCGCAAAAATGGCATTGAAAATGTGGGCCATCTCATTCAAGAAGGCACGGGCTTCCTTCGGGGGTTGGGTCGATGTGTATTCCAGCACCACCGGCAGGTAGTCTGGCATCTCACCTGGGGCCAAGTACAAGCCCGCCTTTTCAAAGGTTTGTGCGAGGTCGATCATGGCAGGGCCCCGGTCACGGGAGTCGCCATGGACGTGCTCGAACAGGTGAAGCGACGTTGCACGGCCCCTGTCAAAAAGCTCCACATAGGCTTCCTCAATACCGAGTGCCTGTTGCAGGCTGGCGCCGGCAGACATCCACTGAATGAGGTCTTCCAGTTCGGCTAAGCGGACAGGCGAGAGGGCCGCCTCTTTTGCCAAGGCGGCGCTTAACTCAGGCAAGTGTTTGCGCAGCGTCGCGTCGGGGTAACTCAACAGGCGGGCCAGCACACGCAGCGTTTTGCTGGCCTGCTTGGGGGTCGGGCTCAAAATGCTCATGGCTTAAACCTCCGCTTTGATGGGAATGGTGCGTTTCTTCTCGCTACCAAACAAACTCACCTCGCCGGTGCCTTCAGAGCACCCGTTGCCAAAGGTAAAGCCGCAACCACCGCGCACGTTGAACGTGTTTTCAGCGTACTCCCGGTGGGTGGTGGGGATGACAAAACGGTCTTCATAGTTGGCAATGGCCATCACGTGGTACATGTCTTCCACTTCGTTCTGCGTCATTTGAACTTGGTTCAACACGGCCATGTTGATCTTGCCGTCCACATGCTTTTCGCGCTGGTAGGCGCGCATGGCCAGCATCCGCTCCAGGGCGCGCTCCACGGGTTGGGTGTCGCCAGCGGTCAGCAAATTGGCCAAGTACTTGACCGGGATACGCAGTGATTTGACGTCTGGAATTTCGCCGTTGATACCGACGTGGCCGGCATTGGCCGCCGCAGTGATAGGCGACAGCGGCGGCACATACCAGACCATGGGCAACGTGCGGTACTCGGGGTGCAACGGCAAGGCAACTTTCCACTGCACCGCCATTTTGTAAACCGGGCTTCTGCGGGCAGACTCCATCCAGGCATCGGGAATGCCGTCAATACGCGCTTGGGCAATGACTTTGGGGTCATTCGGGTCCAGGAAAAGATCAAGCTGAGCTTGGTACAAGTCACGGTCATGCTCTACGCTGGCTGCTGCCTGAATACCGTCTGCGTCATACAGCAAAACGCCCAGGTAGCGAATGCGTCCCACGCAGGTTTCTGAACACACGGTGGGTTGACCGGCTTCAATGCGGGGGAAGCAGAACGTGCATTTCTCTGCCTTGCCGCTCTTCCAGTTGTAGTAAATTTTCTTGTACGGGCAACCGCTCACGCACATGCGCCAGCCACGGCACTTGTCCTGGTCAATCAGCACAATGCCGTCTTCCTCGCGCTTGTAGATCGAGCCGGAGGGGCAACTGGCCACACACGCAGGATTCAGACAGTGCTCGCACAAACGTGGCAAGTACATCATGAAGGTGTTCTCAAACTCGCCATACATCTCTTTTTGGATGTCTTCGAAGTTCTTGTCCTTGCTGCGTTTTGAGAATTCACCGCCGAGCAGCTCTTCCCAGTTTGGGCCCCACTCAATTTTTTCCATGCGCTTGCCTGTGATTAGGCTGCGCGCACGGGCGGTGGGGGTGGCTTTCATCTCGGGCGCTGACTGCAGGTGGTCGTAGTCAAACGTGAAGGGTTCGTAGTAGTCGTCAATTTCAGGCATGTTCGGGTTAGCGAAAATGCGCATCAAAAGTTTCCACTTGGCCCCTTGGCGGGGCTCAATTTTCCCGTTGGCCAAGCGCTTCCAACCCCCATTCCATTTGTCTTGGTTTTCCCACTCTTTGGGGTAGCCGATACCGGGCTTGGTTTCGACGTTATTGAACCAGGCGTATTCAAGACCCGGACGGTTGGTCCAGACGTTTTTGCAGGTGACCGAACAGGTATGGCAACCAATGCACTTGTCCAAATTCAGGACCATGCCGATTTGTGCACGAATTTTCATGCGGATTCTCCTTGCGCTTGTACGATGGCAGCTTTTTCGTCCGCCAATGGGGTGTCGAGCCAGTCAATCTTGTTCATCTTGCGAACCACCACAAACTCGTCACGGTTGGTGCCAATGGTGCCGTAGTAGTTGAAGCCATAACTGAACTGCGCGTAGCCGCCAATCATGTGGGTCGGCTTGAGCACGATTCGGGTAACCGAGTTGTGAATGCCGCCCCGCACGCCTGTGATCTCGGACCCTGGCGTGTTGATCAATTTCTCTTGGGCGTGGTACATCATGACCATGCCAGGGTTCACCCGCTGGCTCACCACCGCACGGGCTGCAATGGCGCCGTTGAGGTTGAACAGTTCGACCCAGTCGTTGTCGACAATGCCCGCCCGGGCGGCGTCGTCTTCACTCAGCCAGATGATGGGGCCTCCGCGACTCAGGGTCAGCATCATCAAATTGTCAGTGTAGGTGGAGTGGATACCCCACTTCTGGTGGGGTGTAATGAAGTTGAGCGCGATCTCCTTGTTACCGTTGGGCCTGATGCCATGAATGCCAGACGTGGCTTTCAAGTCAATGGGCGGACGGTAACTCGTGAGGCCTTCACCGAACGCAATCATCCATGGGTGATCCATGTAGAACTGCTGGCGACCGGTGAGGGTGCGCCATGGGATCATCTCGTGCACGTTGGTGTAACCCGCGTTGTACGACACGGTTTCGGACTCAATGCCACTCCATGTGGGTGAGCTGATAATCTTGCGCGGCTGTGCCTGAATGTCACGGAAACGAATTTTCTCGTCTTCACGGTGAATCGCCAGGTGGGTGTGATCGAGGCCAGTTTGCGCACCAAGCGCTTCCCAAGCCTTAACCGCCACGTGGCCGTTGGTCTCAGGCGCCAACTGCAAAATCACTTCACAGGCATCAATGTCGGTCTCGATCTTGGGCATGCCACAAGACACACCTTCGTCGCGAACGATGCCGTTGAGTTCACCGAGCTGCTTGACCTCAATTTGCGTGTTCCAGCCGATACCTTTGCCCCCGTTACCGAGCTTATTGAGCAAGGGTCCCAGTGCCGTGAAGCGCTTGAAGGTGTTGGGGTAGTCCCGTTCCACCACGGTCATTTGGGGGCCTGTTTTGCCAGGAATCAAGTCAACTTCGCCGCGCTTCCAGTCTTTCACATCGAAGGGCTGTGCCAGTTCTCCGGGCGTGTCGTGCATGATCGGTGAGAGAACCATCTCATGCTCAACACCGAGGTGACCCACGCACACTTCGCTGAATTTCTTGGCGAAGCCTTTGTAGATTTCCCAGTCGCTGCGAGCCTGCCATGCAGGGTCCACGGCCGTTGACAGCGGGTGAATGAACGGGTGCATGTCACTGGTGTTGAGGTCGTTCTTCTCGTACCAAGTGGCAGTGGGTAACACGATGTCGGAGTAAAGACAGGTGGTGCTCATGCGGAAGTCGAGCGTCACCACCAAGTCCAGTTTGCCCTGGGGTGCGTCTTTGTGCCACACCACTTCTTGTGGTTTGGCCTCGTCTGTGCCCATGTCCTTGCCCTGCACCCCGTTGCTGGTGCCCAGCAGGTGTTTCAGGAAGTACTCATGCCCCTTGCCACTGGAGCCCAAAATATTGGAACGCCACACAAACATATTGCGCGGCCAGTTGTCGGGGTGGTCTGGATCCTCACAGCTCATTTTGAGCGAGCCGTCTTTCAACGCTTTGACGGTGTACTCTTTGGGATCCATGCCAGCGGCCTTGGCATCGCGCACCACTTGCATGGGGTTGGTCTGCAACTCAGGGGATGTTGGCAACCAACCCATGCGCTCAGCGCGCACGTTGTAGTCGATCATGCTGCCGCCAAATTTGTTTTTGTCAGCCAAAGGTGAAAGCACTTCGTCCACCCCCAGTTTTTCGTAGCGCCACTGGTCCGTGTGGGCGTAAAAATAGCTGGTGGAATTCATTTGCCGGGGTGGGCGAACCCAGTCGGTCGCAAACGCCAAGGGCACCCAGCCGGTTTGAGGACGGAGTTTTTCCTGGCCCACGTAGTGCGCCCAGCCGCCACCGCTTTGACCGATACAACCACACAGCATCAACATGTTGATGACGCCGCGGTAGTTCATGTCGGCGTGGTACCAGTGGTTCATGGCAGCGCCGATGATGACCATCGATTTGCCCTGTGTTTTGTGCGCATTGTCTGCAAACTGGCGCGCCACAGTGATGATCTGGTCCCGTGGGACACCCGTGATTTGCTCTTGCCAGGCAGGGGTGTAGGGGACGTTGTCGTCAAAGTCTTTCGCCGCGTTTTCATTGGGCAAGCCACGGGCGACGCCGTAGTTGGCGACCAGCAAGTCAAACACGGTGCACACCAGTGCTTCGCGCTGTTCACCTTCTTTGCCCAGTGATAACGTGTGGGTGGGCACGGTGCGAATCAGGACATTGCTACCCGCATTGTTGGGGAAGTGCTCAGACTCAATGCCGCCAAAGTACGGGAAGCCGACACGCGCGGTTTCGTTTGTCCCTTCGGTGGACTCCAGCATGGACAGACGCAGTTTGACGTTGGTGCCGTTGCTTGCTTCCTTGGCCTCCAGGTTCCATTGCTTTGTGTCGGCCCGTCCGTCAGGACCCCAGCGGAATCCAATGGCTCCATTGGGCAACACGGCATTGCCAACGTCGTCCAAGGCGATGGTCTTCCACTCGGGATTGTTGGCTTGGCCGAACTGTCCTTCAAAGTCGGAGGCACGGACATAACGGTCAGGCACTCTGATTGTTTCGCCGTCTGGGGTGGTGTGCTCCTTGAGCATGACCAGCATGGGCAAGTCGGTGTAGCGGCGGGCGTAGTCGTCAAAGTACGCGCTTCGCTCCTTGCCATCCTGCGGAAAGTAAAACTCTTTCAAAATTACATGGCCCATGGCCATGGCCACGGCGGCGTCAGTGCCCTGTTTGGGGTGCAGCCACAGGTCGGCCAGTTTGGCGACTTCCGAGTAGTCGGGTGTGACCGCCACGGTCTTGCAGCCTTTGTAGCGAACTTCTGTGAAGAAGTGGGCATCGGGCGTGCGCGTTTGGGGTATGTTGGACCCCCAGGCCATGATAAAGGTCGAGTTGTACCAGTCGGCGGATTCGGGCACGTCGGTCTGCTCGCCCCACACCTGCGGGCTCGCGGGTGGCAAATCGCAGTACCAGTCGTAAAAACTCATGCACACGCCACCAATCAGGCTCAGGTAGCGGCTGCCTGCGGCGTAGCTCACCATCGACATGGCTGGAATGGGTGAGAAGCCAATGACCCGGTCGGCACCGTGTTTTTTGATGGTGTACACGTTCGCTGCTGCCACCATCTCGTTCACCTCTTCCCAGCCGGAGCGCACAAAGCCGCCCAGGCCGCGAACGCTTTGGTAGTCACGGCGCTTGGCGTCCGACTCGACAATGCTGGCCCATGCTTCCACTGGATTGTGGTTCAAGCGGGCTTCACGCCAGCTCTTCAAAAGACGCCCACGAACCAAGGGGTACTTGACGCGGTTGGCGCTGTACAAATACCAGCTGTAGCTGGCACCTCGTGAGCAGCCGCGTGGCTCATGGTTGGGCATGTCCCAGCGGGTGCGGGGGTAGTCGGTTTGCTGGGTTTCCCAAGTGACGATACCGCCTTTGACATACACCTTCCAGGAACACGATCCTGTGCAGTTCACACCGTGGGTGGAGCGCACGATTTTGTCATGCGCCCAACGGTTGCGGTAAGCGTCTTCCCAAGTGCGGTCTTCACCGGTGGTGACTCCGAGCTCACCCGAAAACGACTCCCGGGGTTGAGAGAAATAACTTAATCGATCTAAAAAGTGGCTCATGCGATACCTCTGTAGAAAATTGTGACAAATTGGCTGCTAGCCCTGGTGGAGTATGCGCAAGCAGCTATGAAAAAAGGAGTGAAAGTGATCATGGATTTCTAATTTCAGACCCCGCACGTAAGTAAAACCACCAGTTAAGAATGAGACACAGGGCATAGAAAACCGCAAAACCATACATCGCCATTTGAGGCGTCCCGAGCTTGATTTGTTGACCAATAACCACGGGAGCAATGAAGGCACCGTAAGCGGCTACTGCTGAGGTCCATCCCAGCACCGGTCCCGCTTGCTGGCGGTCAAAGATAACACCGATGCTGCGGAAGGTCGAGCCATTGCCGATGCCACTGGCCGCAAACAACACCATGAAGAGCGCCAGGAACACAAAGAAGTACTGTTCAGGTGTCGCTGACTGGTACGCCTGCATCATCACGTAACCCACGGCCACAGCGGCAATGGCCATCACTCCGCACACCCATTGAGTCACGATGGAGCCGCCCACCTTGTCAGAAATCCAGCCGCCGACAGGACGGATAGCCGCACCGACAAAGGGGCCAATCCAAGCGTAAGCGAGGATGGCAGGGCCGTTTGGATTGACCAGCGTGTGTTGCATGACCCCATTGGCGTCGGGCACGTGGCTGACCCCGAAGATCACCTTCATCGACAAGGGCAGCGCCATTGAAAAACCGATGAAGGAGCCGAAGGTCACGATGTACAGAACGGTCAACGACCAAGTGTGTTTGTTGCTAAAAATGGCGAATTGCTTGGCCACGTTTTCCTTCATGGCGCCAAAGGCGGTGACCTTCATCACCATCAGGGTGGTAATGATGATCAGCGGCATGGCCAACCACATGTTCAAAATTCCCAAACCGCTGGGTGCGGGAAGGTAGAGGTACAGGCCCACGCCAGCAGGAATAAAGGACAAGGTGTACAGCCAGATGATTTTGAGGAAGGCTGACAACGTGCCGCCGATGTTGGGCGACACGGTCTTGAGGTTGTTCATGCCAAACCAGCACAGGATGGACAGCGGCACCAGAGACAACACCCACGCAAAGCCTGCGTTTTGAATCCAGGTGGCCGTGCCTGGTGGAATCGCACCAAAGATCCAGCCACTTTCTTTCTTCAGTGTCATGGGTCCACCGCCAAGGTCACCAAAAATGCTCACCGTCATCACCAAGGGAATCACGATTTGCATCGTGGTCACACCGAAATTACCTAAGCCTGCATTCAAGCCCAAACCCGTGCCTTGCAGGCGTTTGGGGAAGAAAGTGGAAATGTTGGACATGGAACTGGCGAAGTTACCGCCACCCACACCCGACCACAAGGCCATCAGCTGAAAGGACCACAGCGGCCACTCAGGGTGCTGCAGCACCACGCCCGTGCCAATGGCGGGGGCCAGCAACATGGCGGTGGTGAGGAAAATGGTGTTGCGTCCCCCTGAGAGACGGATCAGAAACGAGGCGGGGATGCGCATCGTCGCGCCCGCCAGACCTGCGATGGCGGTCAGGGTGAACAGCTCAGCTTGGCTGAAGGGGTAACCCAAATTCATCATCTGTACGGTGATGATGCCCCACATGCCCCAGACCGCGAAGCCGCAAAGCAGAGCCGGAATCGAGATCCACAGATTGCGGTACGCAATTTTTTTGCCCGTGGACTCCCAGAACCTCTCGTCCTCGGGATTCCAGTCGACGATATCTGCGCCGGATTGTGATGGTTTGTTCATAAACAGTTTCTTTCTTCAGAGAAGTTCAGTTTTGAGGGCTGAGTTGGGAGGCGTTTTTGCCCATAATTTCACGGCTACGGACCTCCGTCCAGTACATCCAGATCAGGGACACCCAGACTACGCCGTACATCAACATGAAGGCGCTTGAACGAACGCCAGTCATGTCCATCAGCGCGCCGAACATGATGGGCAACACAAACCCACCCATGCCACCTGCTAAACCGACAATGCCACTGATGGTGCCGATGTTGCCGGGGTAGTCATCACTCACATACTTGAAAACGCTGGCTTTGCCAAAGGCGAAGGCAATGCCAAGGATGAACATCAGAATAGTGAACATGTACACGTTCAGGCCAATGTGAAACGTTTGAGGACCTGAGGTGGTCATGATGGTGAAATCAGTTTGCGGGTAGCTGAGCAAGAACAGGCAAATCCAGCTCACCCACATCACCCACCAGGTGACGCTGTGGGCGCCCCATTTGTCGGACATCCAGCCGCCCACGGCGCGTAGCACGCCACCGGGCAATGAGAAGCAGGCCGCCAACAAGGCCGCAGTTCTGATGTCAAGGCCGTATTCGCCCACGTAGTACTGCACCATCCACAGAGACAGGGCCACATAACCGCCAAACACAATGCTGTAGTACTGGCAGTACTTCAACACGCGGGGGTCTTTCAGTGATTTGAGTTGGTCTGTGAATTTAACGTTACTGGACACCAAATGCGCGGGGTCGCTGTGGCTCATCATCCAAAAAAAAACCACGGTGCCCAACATGATGGCGGCATAAACCTTGGGGACCATGGTCCAACCGAAGGCTACCAAAATGGCGGGGGCTAAAAATTTATTGACGGCGGCACCGGCGTTGCCCGCACCAAAAATGCCCATCGCGAAGCCCTGTTGGTTCTTGGGAAACCAGCGCGCGACGTAGGGGGTACCTACCGAGAACGATCCACCTGCCAAACCGAGCACCAAACCGATCGTCAGGAAGTGCCAATAGGCGGTGGCATAAGTCATCAACCAAATCGCAGGCACGGTGGTGGCCAAGAGGACCGTTAAAACAATGCGACCGCCATAGCGGTCTGTCCAGATGCCCAGCGGAACGCGAACCAATGAGCCACTGAGCACTGGCATGGCCATCAGCAGGCCGAATTGTGTCGCGTTGAGATCCAGTGCCTTTTTGATGGGGATGCCGATCACCGCGAACATCATCCACACCATAAAACACACCGTGAACGCGATCGTACTGGCAATCAGTACAGAAAGCGCTTGGCCTTTTTTCGTCATATCGAACTCCTTTTTGACTGGCCTTACTTTAGGCCATGGGAAGGGCTTTCGACATCCTTCTGTGGGAGCGGTTGACCTGTCAAAAAGAACTACTCCCTGCGGGATTTGTTAGTTCTTTAGAACTACTTACCCGCGTCTAAAGGGATTTATTGATTTAAATCAAAGCAGGCCAAGCTCTGCGGCTATCACGGCGGCATGGACGCGAGAACTCACATTTAATTTGCGCAAAATGTGTTGGACATGAATTTTGACAGTGGTCTCGGCAATGCCACAGTCGCGAGCGATTAGCTTGTTACTGGCACCACTGGCGATGCCGCGCAGTATTTCATGCTCTCGGGGGGACAGTGTGGAGAGCACTGTTTTGGGGGTTTCCAATACGCTGTGGGTAGCAGGTGTTGGGGGTGGCGGTGTGTCTGGGGTGCTTGCATCTCGGTAGGCTGAAACCAATTTACTGGTCATCTCAGGGGCAATCACACTGTCTCCGCGCATGGTGTTTTGAATGGCCAGCGTCAAGGCGTCGCCATCGATGGTTTTCAGCAGGTAGCCTGCTGCCCCGCCGCGCAATGCGGCAGACAGGTCATGTTCATCCTCACTCACCGTGAGCATCAAAATCCGGGCCTTGGGCGCGGCTTCTTGCAAATCGGGTAGCGCGTCCACGCCATTCACCCCCGGCAAGTGGTTGTCAAGCAAGATCACATCAGGCTGTAACTCACTCGCTTTTCGCATCGCTTGTCCGGCATCGGCAGCATCACCCACCACGGCGAGAGCCGCGTCACGTGACAGCAGCGCCATCAAGCCACGTCGGAACAGGGTGTGGTCGTCAACGACCAGAATTCGAATGGGGGATGGGTCAGCAGCTTGCATGGGTCGGTTCAGGCGGGTAGGGCGAGCGCATCAACAGGTTTCGTGATGGG